>NZ_JAASHM010000060.1 GCF_019734195.1 Clostridium sp. K13
ATTCAAAGTGAAAATTTCACCGCTTCCCGGAAAAGTAATATTCCATTTTTCGTTCTCACTGTAGTTCGCAGTTTATTAATTATGTGAATTGTAGTTTTGATACATTCCCTTTTTATAGTGCTAATTAATAAGTATTTTAATTAAAAGTATACATAACTAATTATAATGTTGAATATAGTATAATATCCCAATATAATAATGAAAAATTTAATTATATAGATAAATAAAAAATTATAGAAGTAATCTAAAAGTACTAATACTAAGATTGAATTAGAAAATCTATATAATTTATTTCTTTATTAAAAGGGATGATTAAAATTAAATAAGGTTAATTAATATAAATGCTGTAAATTAATAATGAGATTTAGGAGGGAGAATTGTGAAAGGTGTAGAAGAAGTAATTAGGTATGGTTCTTTAAAAAAAGGAAAAATTTATAGAAGAGATTTGCTTGAAGGGTATATAGAAAAGTATAGGTGTATGTTAATAGAAGAGGGTGCTAAGAGAGGAATTTTATCAAGTGAATCTACTGATAACTTTAAAATAAAGAGTATTATAGAAAATGCAAGCTCAAATTTTCAAGTGGGACGAACTATAGTAAGTAATAAGTTTTTTGGTGAAGTTATAATAGTAGAAAAGGTGAGTAATATATAAAAAAGTTTTAAACGTTTACAGAAGTTGAAGTGTAGTTTATTATAAAAAGTAATAATATTCATTAAAAAGATTAATGGAATAAAATAGTGAATAAAAGTTAAATTAGTATTATAATGAAAAAGTTAAGGGGCTAAGCTTCCTTAACTTTTTTATTAAAAAATTTTGTGATATTATAATGAAATATAGCTTAGAAATGTGGTGATTAAGTGTTAGGTCTTATAGGGATAAGAAAAAATGTTGATATAAAGATAAGAGAGAGATTTGCTATTACATTAAGTAGGCAGTCTAAGGCAATAGAGGAATTAAATAAGGTATATGAAGAAGTAGTAATAATAAGTACATGTAATAGAACCGAGATTTATATTTCTGGTTGTTTAGGAACGGAAAGTGAAATAAGAAATATATTTGAAATATTAGATTGGGATATTTCACTTATAGAGTATACTTTTTATATTGGAGGTATAGCCGTAGCTAAACACTTATTAGAAGTTGTTTGTGGATTTCACTCTAAAATATTAGGTGAGGATCAGATATTAGGTCAAGTAAAATCAGCATATGAATTAAGTTTAGAGAATAAAGCTATAAATACAAAGCTTTTAAGGTTATTTGAAGAAGCAATAAGCTGTGGAAAAAGGTTTAGGACAGAAAGTAAGTTATATGAGATACCTGTTTCAGCATCATCTATTGCAGTAAATGAAGCTGAAAGCTTTGGGGCAGAGAGTGTTATGGTATTAGGATACGGTACAATAGGAAGCTTAGTTGTTAAATATGCATTAGGTAGTAAATTTAAAAAAATCTTTATTGTTGTAAGAAATAAGAGTAAAGTGCCTGATTTAAATGATAAAAGAGTAGAGGTATTGGATTTCAATGAATATAAAGAAGTTATTAATGATATAGATGCAGTTATAAGCTGTACTGCAGCTCCACATGTTGTTATTAAGGATGAATATATAAGTAAATATGGAAAAGAAATTATGTTAATTGATTTAGCTCTTCCAAGAGATATTGAAGAATCCTTAGCTGAAAATGAAAGAGTAACTTTACTAGATATAGATACAATAAGTAAATTAGATGGAAATAATAGAAAACTAAGAAATGAAAAGATGAATGAATATAAGTTTCTAATTGATAAGTATCTAAATGAATATAAAGATTGGTTAAATATTAGAGAAGTTACATATTATATACATGAAATGAAAACTACAGGAAATAGCGTTGTGGAAAGTAGAGTTAAGTCTTTTGAACATAAATGTAAGGATGATAGAGATATTGATTTAGCTACAACTTTAATAAAAAGTACATCAGATTATTATATAAATAGAGCTATAAAGTTGTTAAAGGAAGAAAAGTTAAAAGGACGTGAAAGTGAATGTCTGAATATTTTAAAGAAAATATTCATGGAGAGTTAAATTATGCACCTATAACGCTTTTTGGAGAAAAGATTAGGATTGGAGTAATAGGAGCAGGAAGAGGCGCATTAATTAAAGTAAGGAACTTTTATAATAAAGGCAGTAATATAGAGGTTTTATCCTTAGATTTTTTAGCGGATTTTTATAAATTTAATGAGAATAAAGTAAAGCTTATAAAGGGAAGTTATAATAAAGACTTTATATTAGATAAACATTTAATAATAATTGCTATTGATGATGAAAGTGTAATTAATAAAATAAAATCAGATTGTGAAGAGTTATTTAAAATATATATAAATTCATCAAAATTTAGAGAGGGGATGGGAGTAATACCTGTTACTAGAGAAAGTGAATTTATTACGGTAGCAGTTAATACTAAAGTAGGAAATCCAAGAGGATCGGTTATGGTAGCAAATTCAATTACTGAATCTCTTCAAGAATTTGATGAATATATAAACCTAACAGGTAAAATAAGAAATTGTCTAACATTAGATAAAGAAATAAAAGATGATTTATTAAAATTTATAAACTCTAGTGATTGCAAATTTTTTTATAGTAAAAATAAGATTTTAGAAGTATTTAGGTTGTTTTATAATGATGATATAGTAAGTAAGATAAAGTCCCTAAGAAAGGAAGAATGAAATTTATGGAATTAATTTTAGCAACTAGAAAAAGTTTATTAGCTCAAACCCAGACTGAAACAGTTATGAAGCTACTAAAGGATAAAGTTAATATAGATACTAAGAAACTTCTTGTAGTAACTGAAGGTGATAAGAGATTAGATGTAACCTTAGATAAGATAGGGGGAAAGGGGTTATTTACAAAGGATATTGAAATAGCATTATTAGATGGAAGAGCACATGCGGCAGTACATTCTATGAAAGATGTTCCCTATGAAATGGGAGTAGATTTTGAATTAACAGCAATGCCAGAGAGAGAAGATGTAAGAGATGTTTTAGTCTGTCAAAAGGGTGAAACACTAAAGGAGTTAAGAAAGGGCGCAATAATAGGAACTAGTAGCATAAGAAGAGCAGCTCAACTAAAGGCCTTAAGAGAAGATATAAATATTGTTCCTATTAGAGGAAATGTTGGTACAAGGCTTGATAAGATGAAAAGTGAAGGTATGGATGGAATTATATTAGCAGCTGCTGGACTAAAAAGATTAGGTATGGATGAAATAATTAGTGATTATCTAAATCCAGAAATTTTTGTACCAGCTGTATCTCAAGGCGCTTTGGGAATAGAGTGTTTAAAAAATGGTGATTATAATGATTATTTTAGAAAGTTAGATAATATAGATGTAAGAATTACGGTAGGGGCAGAAAGAAGCTTTATGAGGGAATTAAATGGTGGATGTCATAGTTTAATTGGTGCATATGCAAGGCTTCAAGGAAACGATATGTATATAATAGGAACATATGAAGTTAATGGTATAATAGTTAAAAAAGATATTTTAGGAAATAAAGAAGAATACGTTGAGTTAGGTAAAAAGTTAGCTCAAAAAATATTGAGAGCATAATAACAAAAGTATACAAAATAGTCTGAGGAAAGTAGGCGTTAATTATGAATGGAAAAGCATATATAATAGGAACTGGACCTGGAGATGAAGAGTTATTAACAGTTAAAGCTGTTAAAGTATTAGAAAAATGTACAGCTGTACTTTATGATAGATTGGTTTCTAATAATATTTTAAATTATTTAAATGAAGATTGTTTAGTATATTATTGTGGAAAAGAGCCTGGAGCTCATTATAAAACACAAGAAGAAATAAATGATATGCTTGTTAAACTTGTTAAAGAAGGACACATAGTTGGTAGAGTAAAGGGTGGAGATCCTTATGTGTTTGGAAGAGGTGGAGAAGAAGTATTATCACTTGTTAAAGAAAGCTTAGATTTTGAAGTAATACCAGGTGTAACTTCACCAATTTCTGTTTTAAATTATGCAGGAATTCCAATAACTCAAAGAGCTATAGCACAAAGTTTTCATATTGTAACAGGAATGACTAGTGCAAGTGAAAAAATAAATTGGGAAGCTTTAGCTAAGGAAAATGGAACTCTTGTTTTTATGATGGGCCTTGAAAATATAGAGAGAATAGTAGGAAATTTAATTTCTAATGGTAAAGAAAAGGATACACCTGCAGCTGTAGTAATGAGAGGTACTTCATCTAAACAAAGAAAAGTTATTGGTACTTTAGATAATATTGCAGAAAAGGCAAGAGAAGCTGGCCTTAAATCACCATGTATAATTGTCGTTGGCGAAGTTGTAGAATTAAATGAAAAACTATCTTGGTATGAAAATAAACCTTTATTTGGAACGAATATATGTATAACTAGATCTAGAGAGCAAAGTTCTAGTTTAAAGAGTGCTTTAAAAGATTTAGGAGCAGAAGTAACAGAAATAAATTCAATAAAGATTAAACCAACAAAGGAAAATTTAAAGCCATATTTAGAAAAGCTTTCAGAGTATGAGCATATTCTTTTAACATCAGTAAATGGTGTTAATCATTTCTTTGATTATTTAATAGAAGAAAATTATGATATTAGAAATTTAAAGGCTAAGTTTTCTGTAATAGGAAAGGCTACTAAAAAGGCTTTAATTAAAAGAGGAATAGTACCATTTGTAATGGCAAGAGAATTTGTTGGAGAAGGATTATTTAAAGTTTTATCACATCACTTAGTTAAAGGGGAAAAAGTTTTAATTCCTTGTTCATCAAGTAGTAGAAGTTATTTAGTTGATGAAATAAGCAGATTAGGATTAGAAGTAGATAGAGTTCATACTTATGATACTATTTGTGGAACATTAAGAAATAAAAGAGTATTTGATGAAGTTGATTATGTATTATTTACAAGTCCAAGTACAGTAACTAATATGGTTGATATGTTAGGGGTAGAGGCAGTAAGAGAAAAGAAACTTATTGCAATTGGGCCTCAAACAGCAAAGGCAATAAGAGAAAAGGATATGGAGTGTTTTATGTGTAAGAAACATTCTGAAGAAGGATTCCTTAAGGAAATAATAGAATTCAAGGAGGCAGAAAATGTTTAGAAGAGGTAGAAGACTAAGAGCAAATTCTGTAATAAGAAGTTTAGTAAGAGAAAATTCTTTGAGTGTAGATGATTTTATTTATCCTGTATTTGTAGTTGAAGGGCAAGATATAAAAAGAGAAATAAGTTCATTAAAAGGAAACTATCATTGGTCTGTTGATAGATTAAATGAATTAGTTGATGAATTAAATGAAGCTAAAGTAAAATCTGTAATATTATTTGGAATTCCAGATCATAAGGATTGTGTTGGAAGTGAAGCTTATAATGAAAATGGAATAGTTCAAAAGGCTATAAGAAAGCTAAGAGAATTAAGCACAGATTTATATATAATTACTGATGTCTGTATGTGTGAATATACTGATCATGGACATTGTGGAATATTAAATGACCATAATGTAAATAATGATAAAACATTAGTATATTTAGGAGAAATAGCATTATCACATGCTAAGGCAGGGGCAGATATGGTTGCTCCTTCTGATATGATGGATGGAAGAATAGCATATATAAGAGAAGTTTTAGATAAAAATGGTTATGAAAGCTTACCTATAATGAGTTATGCAGCTAAATATTCATCAGCATTTTATGGGCCATTTAGAGAAGCAGCAGGATCAGCACCAAGCTTTGGCGATAGAAAAGGCTATCAAATGGATCCTGCAAATTCTAGAGAAGCAATGGCTGAAATAGAAGCAGATTTAAATGAGGGTGCAGATGTAATAATGGTTAAACCTGCAATGTCTTATCTTGATATAGTAAAAGAAGCTAGAGAAAAAATAAATGTACCTATTTGTGTATATAACGTTAGTGGTGAATATGCAATGGTAAAAAATGCAGGAGAAGCAGGATTAATAAATGAAAAATTAGTAGCACTTGAAATGCTTTTATCAATGAAAAGAGCTGGTGCTAAAATGATAATAACTTATTATGCATTAGAAGCAGCAAAGTGGCTTAAGGAGGAAAATTAATATGTCTAACCAACAAATTTTTGATGAATCAAAAAAATATATGCCTGGTGGAGTTAATTCACCTGTAAGAGCTTATAGAGATATGGGGATAGACCCTCCAGTTATGAAATCTGGAAAAGGTGTAATAATAAAAGATGAAGATGGAAATGAATATATAGATTTTGTTTTAGCATGGGGACCAATGTTATTAGGACATTGCAATGAACAAGTTGTAACTGCTATTAAAGAAATTTCTGAAAGTGCTATAGCTTTTGGGGCACCAACAGAATTAGAGTTACAAATGAGTAGATTCTTATGTGAAGAAATGGATAATGTAGAAATGGTTAGGTTTGTTAACTCAGGTACAGAAGCTACAATGAGTGCAATAAAGCTTGCTAGAGGATATACAGGAAAAAATAAAATAATAAAATTTGCAGGTTGCTATCATGGACATTTTGATGGTTTCTTAGTTGAAGCGGGATCAGGAGTATTAACTGAAGGAATAGCAGGATGTTTAGGAATACCTAATGATAGTATAAAAAATACTTTAGTTGGTGTATATAATGATATGGATCAAGTAAGATCTCTATTTGAGGCATATGGTGATGATATTGCTGCAGTTATTATTGAGCCAGTTGCAGGAAATATGGGAGTAGTTAAGGCTGAAAATGAGTTTATGGAAACTTTAAGAGTATTATGTGATGAATATGGTTCATTATTAATATTTGATGAAGTTATGAGTGGATTTAGAGTAGCATATAAAGGGGCTCAAAGCTTATTTAATGTAAAGCCAGATTTAATTACTTACGCTAAAATAATAGGTGGAGGTCTTCCATGTGGTGTATATGGCGGAAGACGTGATATAATGGAAAAATTATCGCCACTTGGTGGAGTGTATCAAGCAGGAACTATGTCAGGTAACCCAGTAGTAATGGCAGCAGGAATATCAACACTTAATATACTTAAAGAAAATCAAGATATATATGAGCATATAGAGAAAAGTGGTGAAAAGCTTCAAAAGGGAATTGAAGATATAGCAAGGGAAAAGGGAATAAAACTAACAGTTAATAGAGTTGGTGGAATGATGACAGTATTCTTTACTGATAGAAATCCAGTAAGAAGCTATGATGATGCAAAGAGCTGTGATTTAGAAATGTTTAAAAAATATTTCTTACATATGTTAAAGAATGGATTTAATATACCACAATCACAATTTGAGTCAATGTTTTTAAGTGCAGTTCATACAGAAGAACATATTGATAGATTCTTAGAAGTGTTTAAACAATTAGAAGTTTAGAATTTTAAATCTTAACTAAAGTATGGGGGGATATTATTTTATGAGTAAAGCAATAGTTTTAGTGGCTTTTGGAAGCGCAAATTTAGAGGGGATTAAAAAAAGTATAGGTCTTTTAGAAAAGGACTTAGATAAGTGTTTTGGAGAAGAGTATACAATAATTAAAGCTTTTACATCTAATAGAATTATAGACCTTTTAAAGGAAAGGCATGATTATGTTATACCCCATTTAAGTAAGGCATTATTTAATTTAGTTAATCATGGATATGAAGAGGTAATTATACAGCCACTACATATAATGAGTGGGAGAGAAAAGAAACAAATTGAAGAAATAGTAAATGAGTATAAGTATTCAATGGAAAAGCTAGTAATTAGTAAAACTTTATTTACTGATGATGATAACAAATTAAATCAAGAGGGGTATGAAATTGCAGATATAATTTGTGAGAATAGTAACAATAATGATATTTTATTAGTTGGGCATGGATCAAAAAAAAGTTCTAATAAACTATATAATGTAATTGAGAATGCAGTTAAGAAAATTAGTAATAAAAGGGTTTATATGGCTACATTAGAAGGTGAACAAACAATAGATAATGTAATTGAAAATATAGTACATGATGAAGTAAATAGTTTGTTGATAAAGCCATTGTTTATAATTCCTGGAAAACATGTTATATCAGATATATCTAGTGGAGATGGATCATGGATGGAGATGTTAAGGGAGAAAAATATTAATATTACTATAAATGAAAATTCTCTTTTACAATATGAAAAAATAAGAAAGCTTTATATAAAAAATATTATAGAAGCTATTAAAAAATAAATAATTATTAATAACTATATTAAATGTTTGATAAATTTGAGGATTCTTTTTAGAATCCTTTTATTTATTAAAAAAGTAAACCTTTATTATTATTAATTTGATGGAATTTTAAATAATGGGGTTTTTTGTTTGAAAAATGTGAAGAAAAGTTGTATTATATATAATTGTGATAAAAAAAATACAAAGATTAATAAATTAGGTAGAGGTGTCGAAATGTACAAGAGAGAAATTGACAATTTAGCTCACTCTGCAGAAGTTAAAATTGGCTTATTTAATAAAAGTATAGCTAAATATTTAACATCTGCTTTCCTTGGAAGCTTCTTTGTAAGCTTAGGAATTATGTTAATTTATGCAATTGGTGGAACAATGCATCATGCAGGAATTGAAATCTATAAAATATTAATGGGAGCATGTTTTGGTGTTGCATTAAGCTTAGTTTTCATGTGTGGTGGAGATTTATTTACTAGTAATGCAATGATAATGACTGTAGGAGCTTTAGAAAAGAAAGTATCTTGGTTAGATGCATTAAAAATTTGGGTTGCAGTTTGGGTTGGTAACTTAATAGGTGGTGTTGTAGGGGCATTACTATATGTACAAGCTGGTCTTGCAAGCGGTAAAAGTTCATACATTGGAGAATTTATAGTAAGCAATGTTGCTACAAAAATGAATACTCCAGGAATGGAATTATTTTTAAGAGGGTTATTATGTAATGTTTTAGTTTGTCTTGCAACTTGGATGTGTTATAAACTAAAAGAAGAAACTGCTAAGATATTAATGATTTGGTGGTGCTTATTTACATTTATAACTGCTGGATTTGAACATAGTGTAGCTAATATGGGATTCCTTGCAATGGGATTAATGCTACCACATGGTGCAGATGTTACTATTATGGGAATGGCTCATAACTTACTTTGGGTTTCATTAGGAAACTTTGTAGGTGGGGTATTATTTGTTGGTTTACCATATTACTTTATAACAAAAGAAAAGAAAAATTCTTAATATAGAAAAAAAGGAACTAATTTAATTGTAGTTCCTTTTTCTATATAAAAAACATTTAAATAAAAAAAATTAAAGTTGAGTAAAATAGTAAGAAATGATATTGACAAATAATAATTATTAGAAGATAATAAACATAGATAAAAAATATCATTTAAACGGAGGATAAAAAAATGAAAGCATTTGTAGATCAAAACGTATGTATAAGCTGTGGATTATGTGAGGGAGTATGTTCTGATGTGTTCTCATTAGATACAGGAGTTGCAGAAGCTATAGAAGGTGAAATATCAGCAGAATTAGAAGATGCTACAAGAGAAGCTTGTGATGGATGTCCTGTACAAGCTATTTCAATAGAAGAATAATTTAAATTATTCAATACAATATAAAGATAAAGGAGATGAAAATATGTCAAACGTATGTCTATGTAGAGGAGTTTCAGAAGAGAAAATAGTTGAAGCTGTAAAAAATGGAGCTACTTCTTTTGAAGAAGTTAAGGAAGAAACTGGTGCAGGTGCTGGTGGATGCCGTGGCGGAAGATGTAAATGTAACATCGAAATGATAATCGAAAAAAATAAGTAATACTTAATAAATAAGGGTAACATCAATATACTTAATGTATTTGATGTTACCCTTATTTTATTGAATATAAAAAAGTTATTATTTAACTTTATAAATCCAACCTTCTGGAGCTTCAACATCTCCAAATTGAATTCCACAAAGAATTCTATAAAGTTCTTTAGTGATTGGGCCAACTTCTGTTTCGCTATAGAAAACATGAAGTTTATTTTGGTACTCAATTCCACCAATAGGAGTAATTACAGCAGCTGTACCACAAGCTCCAGCTTCTTTGAAATCATCAAGGGAATCTATAGGAACTTCTCTTTCATATACAGGCATATTTAAATATTTTTCTGCTATTTCCATTAGTGAGTATTTTGTTATACTTGGTAATACTGATGGTGATGCTGGTGTAACAAACTCATTATTCTTTGTAATTCCAAAGAAGTTTGCAGCACCTACTTCTTCAATATTAGTTCTTGTTGCTGGATCTAAGTAAATACAGTCAGCAAAACCTCTATCTGCAGCTATTTTATGTGGATGCATTGAAGCTGCATAATTACCACCAACTTTTTGGCCACCAGTTCCATGAGGAGCAGCTCTATCATAATCAGCAATCATGAAGTTGCAAGGTGTCATTCCACCTTTAAAATATGCACCAACAGGTAAACAGAATACACAGAAGATGTACTCTGGAGCAGGTTTAACACCAATATTATCTCCAACACCAATAACAAAAGGTCTTAAGTATAAAGTACCGCCTGTACCATAAGGAGGAACATAATGTTCATTAGCTTTTACAACTTGCATACATGCATCTATAAATTTTTCTTCAGGAATTTCAGGCATAAGTAGTTTAGTAAGACTGTTGTTAAGTCTTGCAGCGTTTCTATTAGGTCTGAAAAGTTGAATATCTCCATTCTTAGTTCTATAAGCCTTTAAGCCTTCAAAGCATTGTTGTCCATAGTGAAGGGCACAAGAAGCTTCACTTATTGTAAGCATATTATCTTCTGTTAAATGTCCTTCATCCCAACTTCCATTTTTCCAAGTTGAAATATAACGGAAATCAGTTTTGATGTACTCGAACCCCAAGTTATTCCAATCGATATTTACTGTTTTGTTCATTTAAATCGCCCCTTTATTTTTAAGCTATATCTATATGTTGTTTTCTTAATTATTTATTTTACCACTAATGGAAAAAATCTTAAACATAAAAATAATGAATTTATAATAAAAAATATTAACTGATATAAAAAATTATTAATCTATAGTATAATATTGATTAAATGGTAAAAATATCATTAATATATTGAGTGTAGATTTAGGAGGTAAAATAATGAAGAGAGAAGTTATTCACACTAATAATGCACCAGGTGCAATAGGACCATATTCTCAAGGAATTATTGTTGGAGATTTTGTTTATACATCAGGGCAAATCCCAATAAATCCAGCAACAGGAGAAATGGAAACTAATATAAAGCTTGCAACTAAACAATCAATGGAAAACGTTAAAGCAATTTTAGAAGCTGCAGGAACATCTTTAGAAAATGTAGTAAAAACAAGTATTTTCTTAAAGGATTTAAATGATTTTACTGCTGTTAATGAGGTTTACGGAACATACTTTACTGAAAATCCACCAGCAAGAAGTTGTGTTCAAGTAGCAAAATTACCTAAAGATGCAGTTATAGAAATAGAAGCTATAGCTACTAAATAATATTAAAAAATAATAATTATTAATAAAATGAACTGCCCCCCGTCAAGTAGACAGGGTAAATAATAAAAAATTATGATGCTAAGGTATGACTCCTATATTCAAG
>NZ_JAASHM010000061.1 GCF_019734195.1 Clostridium sp. K13
GTGCAAAAGGGAGGATTCGAATTCGAATCCTCCCTTTCTTATTCGGCTAGTATCAAAAGTTATTTTGATACAGCCCCATTTTTTTTGCATTTTAAAATATAAGAGATAGTTTAATAAAATAGTTTTTATAAAATAATTAGTAAATAAAAGTATATTGGCATAATTCAAAAAATATGAGAAAATGGAATAAATAGTAAAAAATTCATAGTTATCTATAAAAGGGGGATTAATAATGAAAAAAATATCAAAAATAATTTCATGTGCTTTTTTATTAGGGATAATTGCGATACCTAATATTAATACTAATGCGAGAGAGATAACAAATGATACATTCCACTCATATAAGTGTAAACTTCATGAAATTACTAATGAGTCTTGTGCTGAAATTCATTTCAGATCACATGGAAATGATAGTAATGGCGATGTATATAGTATGAGTTTCCCGTCAAAACATGCTCATTATCCAAATGGGTTTAAAGATTTATCAACATCTAGCTATAAGGTAGGAACAACTGGATATGCTCAAGGAACATATACAGCATATTCAGATGCTTATTTCGCAGGAAATTCATTTGAGTGGCAAACTAAAACTAGAACAATAACACATGTGTATTAAAAATTAAATTTTAAATTATTAATAGATAACTATGAGTTAATTTTACTAATTTAAGTGAGGTAGCTACATGATAGAATTAAATAAAATAAATATACGATATGATAAAGATTTAATTAATAATGGTATCATAAATATAGTTGATGGAAAAATAACAGGAATTATAGGTGAAAGTGGGGTTGGAAAAACATCCTTATTATATCTTATTGGATTAATTTCTTCAAACAAGGATTATAGATATGTTTATGATGGAATAAGCTTAGATCTATTTAATGAAAAAGAAATAAGTAATATAAAAAAAACTAATATTGGTTATATATTTCAAGATAATAGCATAATTGAAGAATTAAACGTTGCAGAGAATATTAGACTTGCTGCAAATATTGCAGGAGTAGATATAAAGAGCGAAGAGATTAGAGAGTATTTAAGTTATGTAAAATTAGATATAGATGAAAATATATATCCAAGGCAGTTATCAGGAGGTGAAAAACAAAGGTTAGCAATTGCATGTGTTTTAGCTAAAAAGTGTGAATTAATAATTGCTGATGAGCCTACTGCATCACTTGATGAAGAGAATACAAATACAATAATGAATATATTTAAAGAAATAGTTAGTAATGGAAGTAGTAAGGTAGTAATAGCAACACATAATTCAAATGTAAAGAGTGAGTGTGATATAGTTTATGAGATAAAAGATAAAACTATTAATATTATTAAGGGAATTAATAATTTGGAAATTGATAAATCGCTGAATAATAAGTATATTTTTAAATGTTTAGATACTACTAAATTAAATTGTAAATTTTATTATAATTACGCTAAGCAAATATATAAAAGAGGAAAATGGCAAAAAAACATTATGATATATCTTTGTGCAATAGCTATTGCGTTTACTTCAGTAATAAGTATTTTTGGAAATTCTTTTTTTAAAGAACAATCAGATATAATGAATAAAATTTCAAATAGAGAAATATTTCTTGTAAATAGGACACTCCCATCAAGCAAGGTAATAGATATGAATGAAAATCTATCTATCGAAGATCAAGATTTAGATTCATTAAAAAAAATTAAAAATATAGATAAAATGTATCCTTATTTTGAATTTAGATCAATTGGTTATGATATTGAATCTAATAAGGGCGTAAGTTCATGTGATGTTACTGTTAAAAGAAATGGAAGTGAAGAAGTATTCAATTTTAATAGTCTTGACAGTAATTATGATAAAATTTTGGTAATACCATATTTTGAAGAGCAAAATTTAAGTAATAGGCTTATTGAAGAATCTAATGATAAATTCGAAGAAAAAATATATATTACATCTAAGTTAGCTAATATGTTAAAAATAAATAACTTAAAAGATGAAATTATACTAAGTTTGGATAAAATTTGTATTCCAGTAGCTAACCATAAAACTATATTAACTTCTGAAAATACTGAATATGATATTGATGTAGATATTTCAAATTTGAAAAATCTAGAATTTAGAATTGCTGGTATTTTAGATGAAAGTGTTATAAATACAACATCAGCAGAAGGAGATAATATAATTTTTATACCTATAAATTTAGCAAATCAGATAATTAAAGAAGAACAATTAAATTTTAATAAATATGATAGTATAGAATTACCTGTAGATAAATGGGAACATAGTGCATATACGATATATGCTAAAAATTATAATGATGTTCAACAAATAATGGATAAAGTAGAATCTATAAATCCTAATTTTAAAACAGTAAGTAAATATCAAGATATTCAAAGTATGAACGATATGATAAATAATATTAAAAGAATAATGATGTTAGTTGGAGTAATAATATTAATAGTAATTTTTCTACTTATGACAATAATTCATATGAATAATACATTGGGACGAAAATATGAAATTTCATTATTAAAAGCAAATGGTTTAACAAGATTTGAACTTATGAAGCTCATTATGATAGAGTCATTCAGACATATTATTTATGTAACTATTGTATCAATAATTACATCTTTAATATTAATAAATATATTTAATATAATTTTTAACTATACAATAGTTAAGTTTGATAAAAATATTGTTTTAATTAACTTATTTGTGAGTATTTTATCAATAATTTTACCAACTGTTATTTCAGTAAGGTTTATTAATAAATTTTCAGTAGAAAAATTAATGAGAAATTAAGTATAAAAAAATTAGAGTTTTAATAAAAACTACGTAAAATTATAATTTTACGTAGTTTTTATTGTGATTCAAATAATAAATTATGTAGTTTATATTTTATGGTGTTAATACTTAACACTTTTGGACTAACGATATTTTTTGATTGACATATATTTTTAATGAACGATAAAATAATACTTAATTGAGGGTCAAAAATCATGGTCAAAAGTGATAATATAAATTTTAGTATTTTAGTACTAGTTTTTACCTTAATGGAGGGAAAAGTATGAATTATGGATATGCAAGAGTTAGTACAACTAAACAAGGTTATGGAAATTCTTTAGAAGAACAATTATGTCAATTATTTGAATCTGGTTGTGATGAAGTTATAGAAGAAAAATTTTCAGCTAAAACAAATGATAGACCACAACTAAAAATATTATTAGAAAAATTAAAAGAAGGTGATACTTTTACAGTTACTAAGTTAGATAGATTTGCCAGGAGCTTAATAGATGGAACAAAATTAGTGCAAGAGTTACTAGAAAGAGGTATAAAAATAAATATACTCAATATAGGAGTAATGGATAATACTCCTTCAAGCAAATTAATAAGAAATATATTTTTATCTTTTGCTGAATTTGAAAGAGATATGATTTTAGAAAGAACACGAGAAGGAAAGGAAATAGCTAGGAGAAAAGATGGATATAAAGAGGGTAGACCTAAAAAGTTTACTAAAGAGCAAATAGACTTAGCTTTATATATGTTATCTGTAAATGGTGGAGATAAAAGTTATAATGAGGTTGAGAGATTAATAGGTATTAGTGTAAGTACATTAAAGAGAGAAAATAATAAACGTAAGTTAGAAAAGATAAATAATTAGTATAAATAAGAAAGTGATATGCTCCCTTTATAGTAGACAGTTAAAATAATAAAACTGTCATTACTATAGAGGGAGCAATTTTTATGGGAAGAAAAGCTAAGATATCATATGAAATTAAATTTAAATTTATAGAAGAGTATTTAAATGGCAATATATCTCAAATAGGTATAGCCAGAGAATTAGGATTACATCCAAGTAGTATTCAGGGATGGATACGTAAATATAAAGCCTTCGGCCCGGAAGGATTAAAAACCATTAAGAAAAATACTCATTATAGTTCTGAACTCAAGCTTAGTGCAGTTAAAGATTATATTAATGGAAAAGATTCATTTATTAATGTCAATATTTTTTTGAACAATTGTGCCAATATTTTTATGTACAATTGTTCAGTTGTTTTTATCTGCTATTTTTGATAATGCAGTAGCAGTTCTATAAGAATTTCCTAGAATGTTAACAATAGTAGAATGATGGACAAGTCTATCTAAAATAGCACTAGCGAGCATATTATCCACAAATATTTGATTCCAGTCAGACAAGTTTATATTGCTAGTAACTATTGTACTTTTCTTTTCGTAACGCCTATCTATAAGTTGAAAAAACATTTTTGCCTCTTGCTCACCAATAGGTAAATATCCAATCTCATCAATTATAAGAAGCTTATATTTACTAAAATGTTTTATCCTATCATCAAGTTTGTTTTCTAAGTAAGCCTTTTTTAATTGTTCTATTAAATCTTGGCACTTTATAAAATAAGTACTTACTCTTTTCTTTGCAGCCGCAATCCCAATTGAGGTCGCAAGGTGGGTTTTACCCACGCCGCTATTCCCTATCAAAATAATACTGCTATTATTTTCTAAAAACCTCAAACTTTCAAAGTCTAAAAATTGTTGTTTATTTATTTTTGGCTGAAACTCAAAGTCAAAATCTTTTAATTCTTTCAGGTGCGGAAAGCCAGCTACCTTAACCATAGCATGTGCTGCATTAAAGTTTTTAATTTCAACTTCTTTACTAGTTAACTCACATAGAGCATCTACAATACTTGTTTTATGATCATTTATTTTATTAATATAATCATCTATATGAAGACTCATTTGTGTTAATTTAAGTTCACGTAAGTTCTCCTGTAATTGTTGATAACTGTTCATTAAACTTTTTCATCTCCTCTAAATGCTTAGCTGCATAATTCTTAATATCTTCTTGTTCTGAATTTTTAAAAGTCAATCCCATCATTGCTAAATGATGATTTTCATGATAATTTACTTTTTGATTAGAAATTGTATGTAAAGTTATTAATTTTGGGCCATAATAGACATATAGGTTATTATCAATAACTTTAACAACAATAGTTTTACCAATAAAATCAATAGGGACTGAATAAAGATTTCCCTTATAGCGAAATAATGAGTTGGAATTTACTTTCGCATTTATTGTTGTGTTTTTGTAGTAAGAACAAATTTTATCATTCGGGAGTGGTAAAAGATGTTCTTTCTCTTTTTTAAACACCAAAATTGGTGGAGGTCCTGTAGCTTGACATATCCTTGAATTAGCCTCATTAGTTATCTGTTGCATTTTCTCATATAACTGTTCTTCGTTGTCAAGCAAGCCATTATAACTCATTATTTCATCTATAACTCTCATAGGGTTTTCAACCTTTGCTTTGGTATTTGGCCTTGCTCTAACGCAAGGCACGATATTAAATCCAAAGTCATCGGCAAACTGCTGAAATTTAGGATTAACTTTACCGGCAGAACGTTCAGTTCTAGCATTATCCATCATAGTAGGTGCATTATCTATAAATATTTCTTGAGGAACTCCTCCTAATGATTCTAATGCATTAGCTAAGAAATCAAATAAACACGCTTGTGATTTAGTAGGATAAATGGCCCAATATTTAAATCTAGAAGCTGATAATATTAAACTACCGACATTGAAAATAAATTCCTCACCATTTTTAAAATAAAACTTCAAATCTTCTTTCCAATCAAATTGTGCTTGTTTTCCAAAAGGTGTTTCCGATTTTACAGCATCTCTTTTTTTCTTTGGTTTAAAGTATTCTGCAAAGCTTTCATGTTTTAAAATATAATAATTGAAATTGCTCCTTGAGCAATCTAACCCCTTTTCTCTAACCAAATATCTATAAAGATGAGATTTATAATAAAATATTTGCTTATTTTCTGCTGAAAGCAGGTTCGAAATGATGTCATAGAAATCATCTATTTTGGATTTCTTAGGTTTTCTATCCTTCTTAATATTCCCATCATAATACTTTTTTGCTGTTCTTCTATCTATTCCTAAATCTCTTGCTATTGCACTAAAATTAGGTTTTTCCAAATTATTAACCTCAATCAAAACTTTAAGTTTAAATAAATCTTCAACTGATTTTAAATTTATTTCAGTATTAACGTTTGTTGTATAAATCATATTCATCACCATTAATACTGTGTTAAATTTTACCTAGTGTTATACATAGAAATATTGGTCACTCTGTACATTCTTATCTTAGCATTTATACCTTAGCATCATAATTTTTTATTATTTACCCTGTCTACTTGACGGGGGGCAGTTCACAGTCCATGGTGCGGATTTTTTTACGATTTATTGCACCGATTTCTATTTTATGCCTTGTCCCTTTGTAACGCATACAGCGGCGTACTGTTAGGTATTGTTCATCAGGGTTGATGTATTACTAAGTTAGACCACAGACCTATTCAATAAGCAAGCCTGTATAATAGGCTATCTGTATAGGCAGAAGTGCAGGATTATCTTTCTTTTTCAGAAAGCCATTTAACCGCTGATACTGTTCGTAGCTGAGCGGTGGTGTAGAAGTTGTTTCCCCGTCCTCGTCCGAGAACAGTTCATATTCTTCTTTCTTTCCTCACCATACTACATACTTCATCGGGTTAAAGGTTATCAGCCTTTTCGAGAATACTGCAAAATCTTATCTGAGAAAAAGATATGCAGCCTAAACCTACGCTTGATATTGATATACATGAGTTCCGCCATATGCGAAATTTGATGATAAAAGTACAAGACAAAGCTATAAAAATTAGAAACTTGCAGTATAAAGTTCTGCTGCAGTTGAAACAGCAGCTTGCCGATACAAAGGGGCTTTTCAAAGGCAAAGAACGAAAAGCGTTGTGGAACAGTATAACCGTGACCTTGCTGAGTGGGAATACCAAATCAGCAGGAAATAGACAGCCGACGCTAAAGAGCAGCACAGACCACTTGAAAAGCAGAGCGTATTAAAACATTTGCGAGAGATACAAGAATGAAACAAGCAGAAACCACCGCAAAAATAGCGTAAGAAATCCTTTGAGAGAGATAGCCGATAGGCATTGAAAAACCGCCGTTATGGCGTTATCCATAGTGGCGGCATACATAGCAGTGGTAGCTACTAATTAACTGTTATATTTTTTTGATTTGTTTAACAAAATATAAATTTCAATCAATACCAAAATAGTGATAGCAATCCTTATTTATAAGATAAATTATTTCTGATCGATCACGGACTGGATTTGTTTCATCAGCTGATCGTAGTTTGACTGATCATCGATTCCACCCATCAGAGGCTTACCAACGATATTTCCGTCTTTATCTACAAGAACTGTTGTAGGGAATGCCATGATGTTTCCGGCATATTTTCCAACTGTTGAATCAGAATCGAAAGTCAGGTTCTTGTAGGAAGCCCCCTGTGCTTTCATGATTTCCTTCGCTTCTTTGATACCATCTTGATTGTCATTTAATGTGTCTGTATTGATACCGACAACTTCACCGCCCATTTCCTTAAGTGTCTCGTTTAACTCATTCAGCTTAGAGAGCTCTCCGACGCAAGGTTTACATCCGCTGAACCAGAAGTTTACAACTGTGACTTTATTATTAGCGAAAAGACTATCATCTACGGCATTTCCATCCAGATCTTTCCCTTTGAAATCATGGAACACGTCTGTGGATTCATCAGTTTTGGAGGAAGCACTATCTGAGGATTTAGAGGCAGAAATCTTTTTCTCAAGCTTTGCAATCTCTTTTTCGATACCGCGGATTGTTTCAATGTCTTTGCTTAGGGTATCATACTCTTCTTCTGAGAAAGAATCTTTGTTTGAGTCTACTGCACTTGCAAGGGAGTCCGCATAGTTTTCAGTCATAGAATCTCCAGAAGTGTTCTTGCTCATAAAGCCAAATGCTTTGTCCCAGGCTTCTTTGTGATCAGCAAAGAGCTGATTCTCCTGCTGGTAAAGATCATTCAGTTTTTCGTTCAGTTCATCTGTACTGCCAGCGTCTGCTGTAGAAGTGGATTCCTGTTTCTTGTTGTCAGTTGATGAAGAATTAGAAGAACTTCCACAACCTGTGAATGCAAAAAGCACGGAAATGGCAAGTGATGCAGCAATTACCTTTTTTAATTTCATTGAGTTTATTTTGAGTGTTTTGTTTTTCATGATTTTAAATCTCCTTTTAATGGTTTTATTTTATTTACTGTCAGTCTGTTTCTTATTTGAAAATCCGTAATGATAGCAGAGCGCATCAGTCGGACAGGCTTTCATACATTCTCCGCAACGGATACACTCCGGATGATTAGGTGTGTCTACCACATTGACATCCATTTTGCAGACACGACTACATTTCTGGCAGCCTACGCATTTCTCATGATCCACTTGGATCTTAAGAAATGATACTCTGTTGAACAGAGAATAAATGGCCCCAAGAGGGCAGATCCATTTACAGAATGGACGGTAAAACAGGATACTCAGGACAATGAAAAGCACAAGGATCGTGAATTTAAATGTAAAAAGATGTCCGAGTGCAGAACGGATTCCTGAGTTGGCAAGTGACAGTGGAATCGCACCTTCGAGTACACCCTGTGGGCAAATGTATTTACAGAAGAAAGGATCTCCCATACCAAGTGAATTGGTCACAAATGCCGGAAGCAGGATCACAAAAACGAGCAGGATCACGTATTTTAGATATTGCAGAGGTTTCAGTTTTGTGGTGGAAAATTTCTTGCCTGGAATCTTATGCAGCAGATCCTGAAACCATCCAAATGGACAGAGGAAACCGCAGATAAATCGTCCTAACAGCACTCCTAACAGGATAAAAAATCCGGTGATGTAGTAGGTGAACTTGAATTTTGAAGAACCGACTACAGCCTGGAAAGCTCCGATCGGGCATGCGCCTGTGGCAGCAGGACAGGAGTAGCAGTTCAGCCCCGGTACACACAGTGTCTTTACATTTCCTTGATAGATTTTCCCTTTAAATAGATTCGGGATGTGAATGTTGGTCAGCAGCGTTGCAGCTGCCTGAATCCATCCGCGGAAGCGGACTAGAAAGTTTTTGTTTGATTTTATTTTCTTATCCAATTCCGACACACTCCATACATAATTTTATTGCCTTACTAAGTACAACAGCAGCTTCTCCGCGGAAGATTCCGCCAAGGAAAAGTACAAGACCTGCTGAAAGTAAAAGAATCTGTGTTGCTTTTTCAGCTCTCATTAAAATACTCCTTTCAATGTTGTTTCAATGTTCAAAGTCAGTTTATTGACCTTTCGATATTTGCATTATACAATAGGGGGTGTAAAATTCTTGTTAAGAAAATGGAGAAAAATAAATTGAGATTATTAGTTGTTGAAGATGAAAAGAAATTGTGTGGTATAATTGCGAAAAGTCTGCACCAGGCTGGGTATGAGGTAGACGTGTGCAATGACGGAGAGGAAGCATTGCACATGATCTATGCGGAAATGTATGATCTGATCGTGCTGGATCTTAACTTGCCGGGGATGGACGGTATGGAGATTCTCAGAGAACTTCGTAAGGAAAATGAAGAGACAAAGGTACTGATTTTGTCTGCTAGAAGTCAGATTGCAGATAAGGTTGATGGGCTAGATGCAGGAGCGAATGACTATATGGAAAAACCATTTCACCTGCAAGAACTGGAAGCTCGTGTGAGAAGTCTGACAAGAAGAAAATTCATACAGAAAAATGTCTGTTTGGAATGCGGCGACCTTCGTTTTGATACAAGAGAGCGGGTAGCGTATGCAAAGGAAAATCTGGTTGAATTGACAAGGAAAGAGAACGGAATCCTGGAGTACCTTCTTCTGAATAAGGGAAGACCGGTCAGTCAGGAAGAGTTGATCGAGCATGTCTGGGATTCTTCTTTGGACAGTTTCAGTAGTTCTATCAGAGTGCATATGTCTTCTCTGAGAAAGAAGCTGAAAGCGGGACTCGGTTATGATCCGATCGTGAATAAGATCGGTGAAGGTTATAATATAGGAGGATATGGAAAAGCATGAGAAAAATATCACTTCAGTGGAGACTGACGATTTTGACGACAGTGCTGATCACCGTGTTGTGTGGATGTCTTACATTTCTTTTATATAAGAACGGAGTCTATTATTTTGACGCGCTTCAGGAGACGGTTACCTATCAAAGTGGAACACCGGAAGAGGTGTACATTGACATTCCGGATAATGAGTGGGATGATTTTGCGGCTCAGTTTGCCACGAAGATTTATAATTCAAAATTTGATTATAGAAACAGAAGTCTCCTGATTACTGCTGTTGTGGCGTTGTTTGGCGGAGCAGTGACTTATTTTGTCAGTGGCCAGGCATTGAAACCACTCGGAGAATTTTCAGAGACGGTAGAAAAAGTCCAGGCACAGGATCTGACGGATTATACGATTGAAGAAAATAAGATCTTAGAACTAGATAGACTTCGTACTTCTTATAACAAAATGCTTTTGCGTCTCTCGAAATCATTTGAGATGCAACGTCAGTTTACCGGAAATGCAGCGCATGAGTTGAGGACTCCTTTGGCATTAATCCAAGCACAGCTAGATCTCTATCATACGATGGATTATTCGAAGAGTGGAGAGGCGGCGGAAGAGACAATTCAGATGGTGACAGAACAGAACGAGCGTCTTAGCAAGCTAGTCAGTACACTTTTGGATATGAGTGAACTGCAGACGGTAGCACGCAACGACAAGATTGAACTTCACGGGTTGATAGAGGAAGTGCTGACAGATCTGGAACCGCTGGCGCAAGAGAAGAACGTTGAACTGATACAGAAGTCGCAGAGTATGAGAGATGAAAAAGAAGAGAGTGAAGCTGAAGATTTGGTTCTGACAGGAAGTGATATACTGATCTATCGGATGCTTTATAATCTTATAGAAAATGCGATCAAATATAATCATACGGATGGAAGTGTTACGGTATCGGCAGAGAGAAAGAAGAATGAAGTTGTTCTGACGGTTGCAGATACGGGAAATGGAATTGATGAGACATTTAGAGAGCAGATTTTTGAACCGTTCTTCCGGGTGGATAAGTCAAGAAGCCGTGAGCTTGGCGGGGTGGGTCTCGGACTTGCAATGGTGCGTGATATCGTGCGGGAGCATGGCGGGAAGATCGAGGTTTATGGAAATGAGCAGGGTGGAATGACATTTGAAGTGAGAATGAGTATAGAAGGGAATATAAAATCTGGTTTATTTTAATTATCCGATGATAAACAGTCGATTGATATTCCCTGGGTGTTAAGATAGTTGTCGTAGAGAATGATTAATGGTATTCTCGTAAGAGATACAATAAGGAGAGATAATCTATGACAAGAGATAATAGTAAAAATAGAAGATATACCAAAGAAGAAAAAGAGAAGTTCATAGCAAGAATGTTACCACCGGAAAGCATTTCCCCTTCAAAATTATCATTAGAAACTGGAATAAGCAAGTCAACCCTTGCCACTTGGAAGACTAAAGGATCAGTTTCCAAAATAAAAGGTACTGGCACATCTAATAAAACAATATCATCAAGAGAGAAATTTTTAATAGTTATGGAAACATACACTATGTCTGAAAGCGACCTTGGAAAATACTGTAGAGAAAATGGA
>NZ_JAASHM010000062.1 GCF_019734195.1 Clostridium sp. K13
TAATTACCTCCGATTCCTCTTTGGTAATTATACTTTATAAAGTTATTTTATTACATTCTTAAATGATCATTTATTTAAATTCATATCTTAGCACTTATATTATTTCACTTTTTCAACAAAAAACAACTTAAATATTTGATTGATTAGAAAATTTATTAGTTCTAAATTCATTAATTATATTGTGATTTTAAATATTTTATTATCATAAAATTAGCTTTAAATTTATGAACTTTTACGAATATTTTTAAAACTTGAAATAGTATATATTCTATACATATACCTATAATTAATTTTCAGATATAAATCAAAGATTTATCTTTAAAGTATGCTATATATTCTGTATAACTTTGTATAAAAGTGAGCTTATAATAGTTAGATTTGAGATAGTTTAATGTTATTTTACAATGAATTTTGAAAATATTTCTAAAATTCAGACTATTATACTTATAATTAATGATAAATAATTATGCTTATTATAAGTATAAAAATTATAAAAAGTAATAGAAAAATTTTAGAAACATATAATTATAAATATATACAATCAAAGTTATAAAGAAAAATAGAGTAAAATATACCAAAATATAGACAGGAATACATAACAAAAAAAATAAAACGACAAAATCTAACAGAAATATAAGAAATATAAAATTATGTGTTGAATATTATTAGATTAAATGTCGGTTAAAAGAAGTTGAACAGTATAAAAGCTTGATGGTAGAATTATAAAATAGGAAATAACTTCTATATTAGGAGAAATTACAATAGTATAAAAGA
This sequence comes from Clostridium sp. K13, assembly GCF_019734195.1. Classification (GTDB taxonomy): domain Bacteria; phylum Bacillota; class Clostridia; order Clostridiales; family Clostridiaceae; genus Clostridium. The sequence goes on from NZ_JAASHM010000062.1 coordinate 775, forward strand.
TGAGGGGGGATTTACATGAGAGGAGAAGTTGGAGCAGCTATTAAGAAGAATAATAAAAAAAAGACAATTGAAGATGTTAAAACAGTAAATAATAAGAGAAATAGTAGTAGTTTAGATAATAAAAAAGAAAATAAACCTGTAAAGAAGAAAGTCAAATGTGAATTAAGTGAGGATAATATTTCTTTATTTCACCAAGGAAAGCACTATGAAGCTTATGCATTTATGGGAGCTCATGTTATTTCTGAAAAAAGGAAAAAAGGTGTTAGATTCACTACATGGGCACCTAAGGCAAAAAATGTATATGTAGTAGGTGATTTTTCTAACTTCGAAGTAAGAGAAGAGTATAAAATGGAGAAAGTATCAGGTTCAGGTATATGGAGTATATTCATAGAAGGATTACAACCTGGAGAAAAATATAAATATTCAATAGAGAATATTTATGGACATCACAATTATAAATCTGACCCTTATGCTTTTGAATCAGAAAAAAGGCCAAATACAGCGTCAATAATTAGTGAAAATGTTAAATATAAATGGAATGATAGAAGTTGGATGATGAGAAGAAAAAGATTTAACATGTATGAAAGTCCAATTAATATTTATGAAATACATTTAGGCTCTTGGAAGACTAAAAATGGAGAATTTTTAACATATAAGCAAATAGCTGAAGAATTACCAGAGTACTTAGTAGACATGGGATATACTCATGTAGAAATATTGCCAATATTGGAACATCCACTAGATGCATCATGGGGTTACCAAGGTGTAGGATATTATTCTGTAACAAGCAGATATGGAAATGCCAATGATTTTAAATATTTAATTGATGAATTGCATAGAGCTGGTATAGGAGTAATATTAGACTGGGTACCAAGTCATTTCTGTAAAGATGCTCATGGATTATACATGTTTGATGGAACACCAACTTATGAATATGAAGAAGAGTGGAAAAGAGATAATAAAGGATGGGGAACATTTAATTTTGACTTAGGAAGACCGGAAGTTAAGAGTTTTTTAATATCAAATCTTTTTTATTGGGTAAAAGAATTCCATATAGATGGTATTAGAAATGATGCTGTATCAAATATGTTATATCTTAATTATGGAAGAAATGATGGAGAATGGGTTCCGAATATTTATGGAGGAAATGGAAATTTAGAAGCAATAGAGTTTATAAAAGAATATAATACTGCAATTCATAATGAATTTCCTACTGTAATGACAATTGCTGAAGAATCTACATCATGGCCAAGGATATCAAAGCCAGTTGAAGATGATGGATTAGGATTTAATTTTAAGTGGAATATGGGATGGATGAATGATACTTTAAAATACGTTAAAGAAGATCCAATAAATAGAAAATATCATCATCACAAACTTACTTTTTCAATGGCATATAATTATTCAGAGAATTTTATATTATCTATATCACATGATGAAGTTGTACATGGAAAATGTTCACTTGTAAATAAAATGTGGGGAGATTATTGGAATAAATTTGCTGGAGTTAGAGTTTATTTAGCACATATGATGGGACATCCAGGTAAAAAGTTAATGTTTATGGGCTCTGAATTTGGACAATTTATAGAATGGCGTGAATATGAAGAACTGCAATGGAATTTAATTGAAGAATATGATATGCATAGGAATACTCAACGATTCTTCAAAGATATGAATAATTATTACAAACAAAATAAAGCTTTATGGGAAGGTGACTATAAAACAGAAGGATATCAATGGATTGATGCTGATAATTGCGATGAAAGCATATACTCTTTTATAAGAAGAGATAGTAAAAATGATGAATGTCTAATATTTATATGCAATTATACACCTGTAGTTAGATACGATTTTAGAATCGGTGTTCCATATTTAGCAGAGTATGTAGAGGATTTTAATACAGATAATGAAATATATGGTGGATCAGGACAAGTTATGGCTGAAAAGTTATTAGCAGAAGATATTCCTTGTAACAATCAACCATATTCAATAAAGGTTAAAGTTCCACCAATGGCAGCTATTATTTTAAGAGTAGATAATAAATCTAAATAGGAGTGTGAATAGATGAAAGTATTGTTTGCAGCATCAGAAGCGCATCCATTCATTAAAACAGGTGGTTTAGGAGATGTAATGGGAGCATTACCTAAATCATTAATAAAATTAGGCGTAGATGTTAGAGTTGTAATACCGAAGTATAAAAATATAAAAGATGAATTAAAGCAAAAGCTACAGTTTGTAAAATGGTTTACTGTTTCTGTAGGTTGGAGAAATCAATATTGTGGAGTTTTTCAATATCAATATAAGGGAGTAACTTATTATTTTATAGATAATGAATACTATTTTAATAGAGATGGACTATATGGATATTTTGATGATGGCGAAAGATTTGCATTTTTTAATAGAGCTGTTTTAGAGTTTATTAAACAAATTGATTGGCAACCAGATTTAATAAATTGTAATGATTGGCAAACAGGAATGGTACCAGTATTACTTAACTTAGAATATAAAAAAGATGAATTTTATTCAAAAATAAAGACTGTATTTTCAATTCATAATTTACTTTTTAAAGGAAGTTTTTCTCCTAAAATATTACCAGAGTTATTTGGGTATGATTATATGCCATTAGCTAATGGTAGTGTTGAATTAGATGGAGCAGTAAGTTTCTTAAAAGGTGGATTAAATTATTGCGATCAAATTACAACAGTAAGTAAAACATATGCAGAAGAAATAAAAACGCCTCAATATGGTGAAGGATTAGATGGATTCCTTAGAAGTAGAAGTTATTATTTGATGGGAATAGTTAATGGAATAGACTATGAAGAGTTTAATCCACAAGATGATAAATTTATATTTAAGAACTTTAATGCTAATTCAATAGATAATAAAGTTCAAAACAAATTAGCACTACAAAGAGAATTAGGATTGCCACAAAAGAAAGACACACCTATGATTGGATTAATATCTAGATTAACTCACCAAAAGGGTTGTGACTTGATAGTTAATATGATAGATAGATTACTTCAAAAGGATATACAACTTGTTATTTTAGGAACAGGTGACTATTGGTATGAAGAAACATTTAAGAATTTACAATATAGATATCCAGATAAGGTTTCAGCTAATATAAAATTTGATAATACATTAGCACATAAGATATATGCTGCAACGGATATGTTCTTAATGCCATCATTATTTGAACCTTGTGGATTAGGTCAATTAATAGCTTTAAGATATGGATCAATACCTATTGTAAGAGAAACTGGAGGCTTAAAGGACACAATATCTCCTTATAACAAATACAATGGTGTAGGGAATGGATTTGGGTTTAAGAATTTCAATTCAAATGAATTAATGCAAATAATGGAGTATGCATTAACAATCTACAACGATAAAAATGCTTGGAACAACATAATCAGACAAGCCATGAATTCAGATAACAGTTGGGAAAAATCAGCTATGCAATATAAGTGGTTATATGAAGGAGTAGTTAAGAGACCTTAATGGATACAAGCTATTAGGAGGTAGATATATGCTATCAATCGATAAGAATTCGTTTAAAAGAGATTATAATAACAAATTCGTTCAATTACATGGGAAGGAATTAAAAGAAGGAAGTAATCAACAAAAATATGAAGCATTGGGGAGTTTGGTTAGAGACTATGTAATTAGTACCTGGATGGATACTAATAAAAGGTACAATCAAACTGGAGAAAAACAAGTATACTATTTCTCAATGGAATTCTTATTAGGCAGGCTATTAGGTGATTTTCTTTTAAATTTAGGAATAAGAGATATTTGTAAGGAAGCATTAAGTGAATTAGATATTGATTTAGAAGAAATTGAAAATTTAGAACATGATCAAGGACTAGGTAATGGAGGATTAGGTAGATTAGCAGCTTGTTTTCTAGATTCAATGGCATCTTTAAATATTGCAGGCCATGGATGTGGAATAAGGTATAAATATGGATTTTTTGAACAAAAAATAGTTGATTGCCAACAAGTTGAAGCCTCTGATAATTGGTTAAGAGAAGGAAATGTATGGGAAATAAAGAAACAAGATAAATCCGAAATAGTTAAATTTGGAGGTACAATAGTTTCAGATTATGTAAATGGTAAATTAACTTTTACACATGTTAACTATGAACCAGTTTTAGCAGTACCATATGATACTCCAATAGTTGGATATGAAAATGAAGTAGTAAACACTTTAAGATTATGGAGTGCAGAGCCAGTTTCTAATGAATTTGATTTTTCATCATTTAGTAGAGGTGATTTTTTAAAAGCAATATCTTATAAAAACTCAGTAGAAGCAATATCGTTAGTTCTATATCCAGAAGATTCATTTTATGAGGGAAAAATGCTTAGGCTAAAGCAACAGTATTTTTTCGTGTCTGCAGGAATACAAAGTATAGTTAGACACTATAAGAAGCATAATGGAGATATTAGGTTATTAGATGAAAAGATAGCAATACACATTAATGATACACATCCAACATTAGCGATTCCAGAGTTAATGAGGATATTGGTTGATGAAGAGGGATTATCATGGGAAACTGCTTGGAGAATAACTCAAAATACTATTTCGTATACAAATCATACAATATTGGCAGAAGCTTTAGAAAAATGGCCAGTTGATATGTTTAAGAGTTTACTACCAAGACTCTACATGATTATAGAAGAAATAAATAAGCGATATTGTGAAGAACTTTGGAATAAGTACGTAGGTCAATGGGAAAAAATATCAAGAATGGCTATTATAGGAGATGGATATGTTAGAATGGCTAATTTAGCCATAGTAGGTAGCCATAGTGTTAATGGAGTTGCAAAGCTTCATACTGAAATATTAAAGAAAAAAGAAATGTCAGACTTTTATTATTTGTATCCATCAAAATTTAATAATAAAACTAATGGTATAACGCATAGAAGATGGCTAATTAGGTCTAATCCTAAATTAACTAATCTTTTATTAGATACTATAGGAGATAGTTTTATAAAGCACCCAACTGACCTAGAAAATTTTGAGAATTATCTTGATGATAAAAATGTTTTAAAAAGACTTGGAGAAATAAAGAAAGATAATAAGGAACGATTAGCAAAAGAAATTTATAAGAGTAAAGGAATATTAATAGACACGAATTCAATTTTTGATGTTCAAATAAAAAGAATTCATGCTTATAAACGTCAGACATTGAATTGTTTAAGAATAATGGACCTTTACAATAAGCTAATAGATAATCCTAATTTAGATATAATACCAAGAACATTTATTTTTGCTGGAAAGGCAGCTCCAGGATATTATTTAGCTAAAAATACTATTGAGTTAATTTGCAGAGTTGCAGAAACTATAAATAATGATCCAAGAGTGAATAAGAAAATTAAGGTTGTAATGTTAGATAATTATCAGGTTTCATTAGCCGAGAAGATAATTCCTGCTACTGACTTAAGTGAGCAGATTTCAACAACTACTAAAGAAGCGTCAGGTACATCTAATATGAAGTTTATGATGAATGGAGCAATTACTATTGCAACATTAGATGGAGCTAATATTGAGATTAAGGATGAAGTTGGTGAGGATAATATTATTATCTTTGGATTAAATGCTGAAGATGTATTAAACTACCATAAAAATGGTGGATATTCGTCATGGGATGTATGTAATAAAGATCCAAGATTACAAAGAGTTACTAATGATTTAATTAATGGGAAATATTACAGGGATAAAGATAGATTTAGAACTATATATGAGAATTTATTAACTTATAATGATGAATTCTTTGTGTTAAAGGATTTTTCTTCTTATTTGGATGCACAAGAAAAGGTTAATAACTTATATATAGATACAGAAAAATGGCAAAGGATGTGTGGTATTAATATTGCACATTCAGGAATATTTTCATCTGATAGAACTATTAAAGAATACGCAACAGGTATTTGGGGTTCCACTGTAATATATAAAAATCTATAGGGGGAATGTGGATTTGGATGATATACAAATTTTCCATGATTCTCACAATCTTGAATTAAGGAATCCATTTGGTGCAGTTAGCATAGGAATTAAAGTGCGAATCAGATTATGGACTAGTGAACGATGTGCAGCTTATATTAATTTAATAAATTTTTATAACAATCAGATAGAAATTCAAATGAACGAAATTGGATGGAATAGTTATGTAAACAATTGGGTTTATGAAGCTGAAATAGATACATCAAATAATATAGGTCTAATATATTATTATTTTAGAGTTAATTATTATGGAAGAAATATTATTTATGGAAATAATATAGAATCACTAGGAGGAGTAGGACAGGTATATTTTAATGAGCCAGTAAGTTATCAGATAACTATATATTCAAAAAGGGATGTACCTAGCTGGTATAGAGAGGGAATTATATATCAGATCTTTGTAGATAGATTTTTTAATGGAGAAGACGAAGGAAAAGTTTTAAACCCTAAAAAAAATACATTTATATATGGCAATTGGGATGATAGCCCAATGTATATAAAGGATATGAGTGGAAATATAGTTAGATGGGATTTCTATGGTGGAAATTTATTAGGAGTAAAAAAGAAATTAGAATATATTAAATCGTTAGGCGTAAGCGTAATATATTTTAATCCAATATTTGATTCTCCTAGCTGCCATAAATATGATACTGGTGACTATGAAAAAATAGATTCTATGTTTGGAGATGAACAGATATTTAAAGATCTATGTAGTGAAGCAGAAAATTTAGGTATAAGAATTATATTAGATGGGGTTTTTAGTCATACGGGAAGTGATAGTAAATATTTTAATAAATTTGGGAATTATGATTCTTTAGGTGCCTATCAGTCTTTACAGTCTCCATATTATAGATGGTATAGATTTAATGATTATCCTAAACTATATGAAACATGGTGGGGATTTTCAAATATGCCTAATGTAGATGAACTTAACCCTAGCTATTTAGATTATATAATTAGAGGTGAAAATTCTGTAATAGAGAAGTGGTTAAAGCTTGGAGCAGGTGGTTGGAGATTAGATGTTGCAGATGAATTACCAGATGAATTTATTAAGATTTTAAGGAAAAAGCTTAAAGAAGTAAAAAAAGATGGAGTATTAATAGGTGAAGTATGGGAAGATGCGTCTAATAAGGTTAGTTACAATAGAAAACGAGAGTATCTATTCGGAAATGAATTAGATTCAGTAACTAATTATCCACTAAGACAAATAATCTTAGATTTAGTTAGAAATTATATTGGAAATAAGTATTTCATAAGAAGATACTTGTCATTAAAAGAAAATTATCCAAAGGAATACTTTTATTCAACTATGAATATGCTTGGTAATCATGATACTGAAAGAGTATTAACCATGTTAAACAATAATTTAAATCTGTTAAAAGAAGCAGTTATAATCCAAATGACACTACCAGGCGTTCCATTAATATATTATGGAGATGAAGCCGGGTTAACTGGAGGAAAAGATCCAAGTAATAGAAAGTCTTATCCTTGGGGGAAAGAAAATAAAGATATATTAGAATTTTACAAAAAGGTGGCCTCTATTAGGGCTACTGAAGAGGCATTAAAAAATGGAGAGATAGAATTCTTAGAGTTCAACAATGGAATTTTAGGATTTGAGAGAACTTTAAATAAAGATAGGATAATAGTAATAGTTAATACCTTGGAAAAAGAGGATAACATCACAATAGATAATATAGATGGAAAAGTTATTAATTTGTTAGATAAAACTAAAGAATATCAAATAAAGGACAGAACTGTAAATATTTTAGTAAAAGCTCATAAATTTATGATATTAAAGATTTTATAAAAGAGTATGGCACTTTTATAGTTTCAAGGTGCCATACTTTTAAAAAGATAAAATAAATTATATACAGTACTAATAGAGTACAAAATTATAAAAAAATTACAAATTTAACATAAATAAAAAAATGTAATTTGGTAAATACAATAGTTTGTATACTATTAAGTTAAGAGGGGATGGGGAAAATAGTGAGAAAAAAAGAAATGGTTGCTATGATATTAGCAGGAGGACAAGGATCAAGATTAGGTGTATTAACAAAGAAATTAGCTAAACCAGCTGTACCTTATGGAGGAAAATATAGAATAATAGATTTTCCTTTAAGTAATTGTTCAAATTCAGGAATATATTCTGTTGGAGTATTAACTCAATATAAGCCATTAGAGCTTAATGCACATATTGGAATAGGTAGTCCATGGGATTTAGATAGAAGAGATGGGGGAGTAAGTATATTACCTCCATATCAAGAAGAAAAAGGTGGTAATTGGTATAAAGGAACAGCAAATGCAATTTATCAAAATATTGAATTTGTAGATAGATATGACCCTGAATATGTATTAATTTTATCAGGAGATCATATTTATAAAATGGATTATGATAAAATGCTTCAATTCCATAAAGAAAAGAATGCAGAAGCTACAATAGCTGTAATTGAAGTTCCAATGGAAGAGGCTTGTAGATTTGGAATAATGAATACTAATGAAGACCTATCAATATATGAATTTGAAGAAAAGCCTGCTAAACCTAAGAGTAATATGGCGTCAATGGGAGTTTATATATTTAATTGGAAGCTTTTAAGACAAGCGTTAAAAGAAGATGAAAAAGATAAAGAATCTAGTAATGACTTTGGTAAAAACATAATTCCTAAAATGTTAAACGAAGGTAGAAAATTAGTTGCTTATCCATTTAAAGGATACTGGAAGGATGTTGGAACTATAAGTAGTCTTTGGGAAGCTAACATGGATTTATTAAAGAGGGAAAGTGGACTAAACTTATATGAAGATGATTGGAAAATTTATTCAGTTAGTCCTGTTAGACCAGCTCAATATATAGGAAAAGATGCAAATGTTAAAAATTCATTGATAGTTGAAGGATGTACAGTTCATGGAACAGTAGAAAATTCTGTATTATTCGAAGGCGTATATATTGGGAAAAATACAGTTATAAGAGATTCAGTAATAATGACTGATGCAAAAATTGGAGATAATGTAGTAATTGATAAAGCAATTATTGGTGGAGAAGCAAAAATACGAAAAGATTGTAAAATAGGGAATGGTGAGAAAATATCTGTTATAGCATCTAAAGAAGATGTAAAAAGTGGAACAGTAATAGATGCAATGGAAGTGTAATAGAGGGGGTAAAGAGAAATTATGAACAATTGTATTGGTATAATTAATTTAGATGAAAATGAACAAAAAACTACGGAGTTAACAAGACGAAGACCTTTGGCATCTTTACCTATAGCAGGTAGATATAGAGTTGTTGATTTTGTATTATCTAATATGACAAATTCAGGAATTGAGGCAATTGGAATATTTACAAAAAATAAATCAAGATCGTTAATTGATCATTTAACGAATGGTAGACCATGGGATATACACCGTAAGAAAGATGGATTAAAGGTATTTAACTTTGGGGATATTGATCCTGTACATGATGATGTACACAATTTCTTAGAGAATATAGATTATTTTGATCATAGTAAGAAAGAATATACGTTAATTTGTTCATCTTATATGATTTGTAATATAAATTATAATGAATTAATAAAATATCACATTGCACAAGGTAATGATGTAACTACAGTATATAAGAATGTTAAACATGTGGAAGATGATTTTATTGATTGTCAAGTTTTAAATCTAGATGAGACTGGAAGAATAACTGGAGTAGGTGAAAATGTAGGTTTAAAGAATAGTGCTAATATAAATATGGAAATGTATATAATGAAAACAGATCTTTTCATAGATATGATATATGAGTGTATAAGAGGCGGAAGATATAAAAAGATAAAAAACTATATCAATGGAAATATAGATAAATTAAAAGTTGGTGGATATGAATTTAAAGGATATCTAGCTTGTATTAATTCTTTAGGTGCATATTATGATGCAAATATGGAATTTTTAAATGAGAAAGTAAATAAGGAATTATTCTATAGTAATTTCCCTATATATACAAAACCAAAAGACGCTTGTCCAACACAGTATACTGAAACCAGTAATGTAATAAATTCTATAATAGCAAATGGTTCATATATTGAAGGAACAGTTAAAAACTGTGTTATTGGAAGAAATGTTTATATCGGAAAAGGTAGTGTAATAGAAAATTGTGTTATACTTCAAAATACTGTTATAGGAAGTAATGTAAGAATGAATAATACAATTACTGATAAGGGAACATTAATTGATGATAATGAAGAGGTAAAAGGATTAGAAAATAATCCAGTTATAATTCCTAAAAAAAGAGTAGTATAAAGATATTAATTAAATATAAGAAGACGTGAAATAGATATATTTTTCTATTTTATGTCTCTTTTTTTTACATAATAAATATATAGTGGCAAAAAAGATTGATATAGTTGATTGAATATTCAAATTAACTAAGTGAACGTATCCTTTTGTATCAATATAAGTATTATTAAGAAAATAAGTGAAAAATATAGAAAAATTAAAGTAATTTATGAATATAATAATGATTTATTGGTTAATATGTTAATATGATGATATTATAAGTCTTGTCCAAACGGACAGCCGATAAGTCGAAAGGCAATAAAGTAAGTTAACAAAACAACAGAAAATGTTGAAAAAAGATGTTGACAGAAAAGTTATTCGGTGATAAGATAAACAAGTCGCTTCGGTGCGACAGAGTAAATGGTCTTTGAAAATT
>NZ_JAASHM010000063.1 GCF_019734195.1 Clostridium sp. K13
GCTCGATAGCTCAGTCGGTAGAGCAGAGGACTGAAAATCCTCGTGTCCCTGGTTCGATTCCTGGTCGAGCCACCAGGTATGGCGCCATAGCCAAGTGGTAAGGCAGAGGTCTGCAAAACCTTTATTCCCCAGTTCAAATCTGGGTGGCGCCTCCAAAAAAACCTACAAGTTTACTTGTAGGTTTTTTATTTTGCAAATTTTTAAATTTTATTTTGTAAATTTTTAAAGATAATAATATTAAAAATAAAAGTTATTCACATATAAATGAAAAATATCCACAACAAAATTTAATATAGTTGTGGATATTTTTTATGTTTTAGCTAAACATATCTTTTTTATATAGAATAAATGCAGTTACTCCAGTTAAAAGTATTGTAAGAAATATAATAATTTCAAATCCATTAGGATTGTTTTGTAGTGGCAATGCAACGTTCATACCAAATATACCACCTATAATAGTTGGTATAGCCATTAATATAGTAACAGATGCTAATACCTTCATTACTATATTAAGATTATTAGATATAACAGAAGCAAAAAAGTCCATAGTACTAGATAAGATATTGCTATAAATATCAGTCATTTCTATGGCCTGTTTATTTTCTATTATTACATCTTCTAGAACATCTTGATCATCTTTATATTTTTGCATTATTTCTAATTTCAACATTTTTTCAAGTGTTATTTCATTAGCTTTAAGAGATGTAGAGAAATAAACAAGAGACTTTTCTAGAGAATGTAATTGTATTAATTCTCTATTTTTCATAGATTTATGGAGTCTTTTTTCAATCATTACACTTTTTTTATCAATTTGTCTAAGATATAGCAAATAATATGTAGATATTCTATTTAATATTTGAAGAATAAATCTTGATTTTTTAAAGGAAAAGAATGATTTTACTCTACCATTAATAAAATCAGTTATTATTCTACTATTTTTTAGACAGATAGTTATTATTTCTTTTTCAGAATGAATAATTGCAAGTGGATATGTATCATAAGTTAAAGAATTATCCTCCATTTCAGTAAATGGAATATCAACTACAACTAATGTAAATCCATCTTCAAAATCAATTCTAGAAGTTTCTTCATCATCTAGGGGTGCTCTTAAAAAGCTTAAGGGTACTCCTGTTTTTTTGGAAATTAAAATTAGCTCTTCTTCAGAAGGAGCAACTATGTTTATCCAACATCCATTTTCAATACTATCTAAAACTTTCAGTGATGAATTTGTTTCACTTACACTTTTGTATATTTGAATCATAAATGTTACCTCGCTATCAATAAATGAAATATATATTTAGATTATAACACAATAAGCTAATAATAATGCTTAATAGTTAGATTAATAAAGATATTCCAATATATTTATTGAATAATGGACAAGATAAACTAATAATCCAAAATTCAAGGTTTGTAATTAGCTTTAGAAAGTTAGTATAATCAAAATATTGTCATGAGAAATAATATAGGTATTTAGAGGAGTTTCAATGATGCATAAGGAAATTAAAGAAGGTAAAAAAACAGTTGCAATAATTATATCATTATTAACAATTACTGTAGCGCTATACATATATCAGTTTTCTAAGATGACTTTTGGAAAAAGCATTACTGAAGAAATAGGTATAGAAGTTATTTTAGTTATATTGACACTAATAGTTTTAATTAAGGAAACTAGGAAATGCAACATGGCATATAAGTATTGTGTTATATCGGACAAGCTAATAATTAATAAAATAAATAGTAAAGTAGAAGAAAATGTTGAGAGTTTAAAGATAAAGGATATAATTTATATTGGAGAAAAAGCTAATGTCCCTAAAGAATATAATAAATGTAAATGTAGTAGACATTATATTAGAAAATTTGATAGAAATAAAAAGTTTTTATGTATATATAAAAAGCAAGGGAAAATATATAAATTTATATTTGAGCCTAGTGATGTTTTAATAGATCGTATAAAGCATTCAATATAGAGTAAACAATAAAAGATGAGATGGCGAATAACCATCTCATCTTTTATTGTTTAAGTAAGCAAATAATTAATATAAGCTTTATATTATAGTAGTATGTGTTAAATTTTTATAAAAATACTGAGTGATTTTAAGTATAGATAATAAGTAATGGGACAGAATTAGTAAATAAAGGGAGGAGAGTATATGGATATTAGTAATAAAGATATATGGAGAGATGATAAAAAATATTGTATAATATGTGAGAAAGAAAACAAAGAAAGTGGAATTCAAATAATGAATAACTTTATTTGTGAAGAATGTGTACAAAGAATGAATATTATTGATGTGAGTAGCGATGAATATGAAAATGTAAAAAATAAATTAATGAAAGCTATAGCATCAAGGATTTCAAATTTAAAAGATTCGGATTAATAATTGTATTTGAAAGTGAAAGGAAGAACAAGGATGGGTAAAGGAAAATTAATAATTATAGAATCAGGTTCAGATGCTAGCGGAAAAGCAACCCAATCTGAAAGATTATATGAAAGATTAATTAGTGAAGGTAAGAAATGTATGAAAATTACTTTCCCAGATTATGAAAGTGATTCTTCAGCTCTTGTAAAAATGTATTTAAATGGAGATTTCGGAAAGAATCCTAATGACGTAAGTCCTTATGTATCGTCCACTTTTTATGCTGCAGATAGATATGCTTCATACAAAACTAAATGGGGTGAGTTTTATAATAGTGGAGGAATAATAATTAGTGACAGGTATACAACTTCTAATATGGTACATCAAGCAGCTAAGATAGAGAGCCCTGAAAAGGAGAAATTCCTTGAGTGGTTATATGACTTAGAATTTAATATATACGGTATTCCAACACCAGATGAAGTAATATTTTTAGATGTTGAGCCTGAAGTAAGCCAGGAGCTTATGAAAAATAGAATGAATAAATTTACTGGGGAAGAAGATAAGGATATACATGAAAGTAATAAAGAGTACTTAATTAATTCATATAACAATTCATTATATGTTGCAGATAAATATAATTGGAAAATTGTAAAATGTTGTAATAGCGGTAAGCTAAGATCTATAGAAGATATAAATAATGAGATTTATGATAAGATAAAAAATTATATATAGTATTAAATAAGAGTTGTTTGAAGTTGGATTATTTAATATATAAAATAATCTTAATTTTAAATAACTTTTTTTAATTTTAAATAAAGAAAATTATTCTTTGTATATTTATTTAAAAATAGTAAAAAATAAATATTTATTAAGCTATAGCGAAAATAATTAATAATATTAAAGTTAATAATTATTTTGTAGTTAGTTAAACTTATATTAATTTTAATTATAATAGTAGTAGAATATGAATATAAATTTTCATATAATAAATTATTTAAAGAGAAAATTTAGTAAATTATTATGTATTTATGATAAAATATAAGAGAATAAATTATTAGCTTGTTAGTGGAGGTATGTGGTATGAAGTTGGTATTAGCTATAGTTCAAGATGATGATGCTATAGACTTAATTGAAGAGCTTACTGATAAAAATTTTAGGGTAACTAAGTTAGCTACAACTGGAGGTTTTTTAAAATCAGGTAATACGACTTTAATGATAGGGGTTGAAAAGGAAGTAGTTAAAGAAGTAGTTAAAGTAATAGAAGATGTGTGTAAGAGAAGAAGAGAAATGGTTTCTGCACCTACTCCAAGCACTATTGGAAGTGGCTCAGGAATGTATATGCCTTATCCAATTGAAGTTGAAGTTGGAGGAGCTACAGTATTTGTTTTAGATGTTGATCAATTTTACAAGGTATAAGTAAGTTAATAAGGAGGTGATGGTGTGAGAAAATTTATAGGATATGAGACTTTGATTAATAATTTTAAAGATAGATGTATGAATAATACTCTTTCTCATGCTCACCTCATAGCAGGAGAAGATGGAATAGGAAAAAGTAACTTAGCTAATATATTAGCTAAGTTAATATTAAATGGCGAACTTGATAGAGAATACGTTGATATTATAAATTATAGTAGTAGTAAAGCATCCTTTGGAGTAGATGATGTAAGAAATATAATTGAAGAAGTATCAAAAAAGCCTTTTGAGGGAGAAAAGAAGGTAATTATAATACATGAAGGAAATAAATTAACTATTCAAGCTCAAAATGCACTTTTAAAAACTATAGAAGAGCCGCCGATAGGAGTTCACATAATAATATTATGTGAAAGCTTGGAATTAATTTTAGATACTATAAAATCTAGATGTGAAATTTATAAGTTAACTCCTTTAACTAAGGAAGAATTATATGAATATATAAGAATTAAAAAATTCGATTTTAATGAAAATGATATAAAATCAGCTATAGCATTTAGTGAGGGAATTCCAGGAAGAGTAGATAGATATTTTAATGATAATAATTTAAAAGAACTTAGAAGTAAGATAATAGAATTAATAAGAGATTTAAATAAAAATAATGTTGAGATTATATTACAACATGAAGAAAATTTTATTGGGTTAAAGGATAATAAGGAAGAAGTATTAAATATTCTAGGGGGATTTATAAGGGATATTTTAATACATAAGGAAGTTGAAAATAAGAATTTTATTATAAATGGTGATAAAATTGATGACATAAATGAGCTTACTAAAGAAATGTCCTTTAGAAAGCTAAATAACATGATAATGACTATAGAAGAAGCAAGAAGAAATATTAAGAGTAATGTTAGTTGGGCAATGACGTTACGAGTAATGTTAATGGGCTTTATGGAGGGTTAATAATGATAAAAGTAGTCGGGGTTAGATTTAAAAAAGCTGGGAAAATATATTATTTTGATCCAGTTGATATGAATATACAAAAAGATACTTACGTAGTTGTTGAAACAGCAAGAGGTATAGAATTTGGGGAATGTGTAATTGGAATAAAAGAAATAAGTGAAAATGATATAGTTGCACCTTTAAAAAGTGTTTTAAGAATAGCAACTGATGAGGATATAAATAAGCATTTTAAAAATAAAGATAAAGAAAAAGATGCATTTGATATTTGTTTGAAAAAAATTCAAGAACATGGATTAACAATGAAGCTTATAGATGTAGAGTATACATTCGATAATAATAAAGTAATTTTTTATTTTACAGCTGATGGAAGAGTTGATTTTAGAGAGTTGGTTAAAGATTTAGCGACAATATTTAAGACTCGTATCGAATTAAGACAAATTGGAGTGAGAGATGAGGCTAAAATGCTTGGAGGACTTGGACCTTGTGGAAGACCAATGTGCTGTTCAACATTTTTAGGCGATTTTGCATCTGTTTCTATAAAAATGGCGAAGGAGCAAAATCTATCTCTTAATCCAACAAAGATATCAGGAATATGTGGAAGATTAATGTGTTGTTTAAATTATGAACAAAGCACTTATGAAGATATTAGAAAGAGAATGCCTAAGGTAGGATCAATTGTTAAGACTAGCGAAGGAACTGGAGAAGTATTCTCAAATAATACAGTTAAAGAAAGTGTTAAGGTTAAACTTAAAAAAGGTGAAGAAGAAGTTCTAGAAGAGTTTAAAATAGAAAATGTTGAACTTATAAAGGGGCATTATGAGGATTCTATAGATGATGATGATATAAAATTAGAAATAGAATCAGAAGAAGATAGAAAGTTAATTAAAAATCTTATAAAGGGTAACTAAGGAGGAAATTTAATGAAATCACTAGTTAGAATTTATAATTTAACTAACTATGAAGATATTATTAAAATTAAAAGTCTGGTTAGTAATTATAATGGTATTCTTGCGTGTGAAATTAATTTAAATAAAAAAGAGGTTAATTTAGTATATGATAGCTTAAGTGTAGCTATATATGAGATAATAGCTTCTATTGAGAATGCTGGGTATATGGTAATTTAATTAAGAATATGTTTATTAAAAGAAAGGCACTTTAACTTTCCCTTTAAAAAGAAAAATTAGTATGATAAAATAATATTTGTATTAATTAAATACATGGGGGAGGTGTTTTTAATGGCATATTCAATTAATGATTCATGTGTTAACTGTGGTGCTTGCGCAGCAGAATGTCCAGTTAACGCTATAAGCCAAGGGGATACTCAATTCGTTATTGATGCAGATACATGTATCGATTGTGGAAACTGTGCAAATGTTTGCCCAGTAGGAGCTCCAGCTGAAGCTTAATAAAATTTTAGAGTCGTCAATTTGACGGCTCTTTTTTTATGTAAAAATATTTAGCTTGTAATAATTGCGGAGGGTTTAAGAAAAAATAAATTCGGATACAATAGGAGGTAGTAATAGCAATTATTATTAGTCTAACATACAATAGTATATTTACCTAAAATAAAATAATTATTACATAGACATTAAAAAAAAAATTATATATAATTAAAGTCAAATAAGGTCAAAGTACGTTTAGGAAGGTGAAATTGTGGCAAGAATTTCAGATATAATAGCACAGTTTATTAATGACATGATAGAAGACGAGAAAAATAAGGAGGTAGTTATTCAAAGAAATGAATTAGCTGATAAGTTTAATTGTGCGCCATCTCAAATTAATTATGTATTAACAACAAGATTTACAACTGAAAAAGGATATTTAATTGAAAGTAGAAGGGGTGGAGGCGGATATATAATAATCAAAAGAGTAGAATATAATAGTAAAGATAAAAAATTAGATGCAATAAATAAAGCTATAGGAAATAGTCTAACTTATAATGGGGCAGTATTATTAATCCAACACTTATATGACACTAATATAATAACTAAAAGAGAGTTTGAAATTATTAAGATGTCTATAAATGAGAGAACATTATCAGCTGCTGAAGATAAAAATAAGCTAAGAGCAGAAATACTTAAGGGTATCATAATGGTTATTTTATCATAATAATTATAATAGATATAAGAAAATAATTATGGTAAAGAGGGTTGGATCATATTTACACAATTTAATAATAATTTGTATAGCAATCTATATTAAATTATATTTGGAGGTGACACTATGATTTTTGGGAGGTTTACAGAAAGAGCACAAGTTGTTTTAGTAGAAGCACAACAAGAGTCTCAAAATTTTAAACATGGGTATATTGGAACTGAACATGTTTTATTGGGAATATTAAAGGAAAATGGATATGCAGGTCAACTTTTATCGGGTAAAGGAGTTACTATTGAAAAAGTAAGAAAGATGACTGAAGATTATTTAGGATTTGGAGATGATGAGGTTTCTAATGGAGAGATGTTATTAACTCCAAGGGCTAAGAGATTATTTGATGATAGTTTAGATATAGCAAGAAAGTATGGGCATAGTTTTATAAATCCAGAACATATATTGATGGCCCTTGTTAATGAAGGTGAGGGTGTTGCTTATACTATTTTAACAAGTGGTAAAGTAGATTTAAGTACACTTAAGCAAGAGTTAGATAAATATATATCTGGAAATGAACTTAGAGAGAATAAAAAATCCATCCCAAAAGAGAAAAAACAAAATAAAACACCAGCTTTAGATCAATATAGTAGAGATTTAACACAAAGCGCAAGTGAAGGTAAGTTAGATCCAGTTATAGGAAGAGATGAAGAAACACAAAGGGTTTTAGAAATCTTATGTAGAAGAATAAAGAATAATCCTTGCCTAATAGGTGAGCCAGGCGTTGGTAAAACCGCTATAATAGAAGGATTAGCTCAAAAAATAGTATCTGGGGATGCACCAGAAAGTCTAAGGGATAAGAGGCTTTTAATATTAGATATTACATCAATGATTGCAGGTGCTAAGTATAGAGGTGAGTTTGAAGAGCGTCTAAAAAAGGTAATGAATGAATTAAAAAATGAAGAAGATATAATAATTTTCATAGATGAAATTCATACTATAGTTGGTGCTGGAGGCGCAGAAGGCGCTATAGATGCCTCTAATATATTAAAACCAGCATTAGCAAGAGGAGAAATAAAGTGTATTGGTGCCACAACAATAGATGAATATAGAAAGCATATAGAAAAAGATGCAGCTTTAGAAAGAAGATTTCAAACAGTAAATGTAGAACCACCAACTAAGGAAGAGACTTTAAATATTTTATTTGGGTTAAGAGATAAATATGAATCTCACCATAAGGTTAAAATTACCGATTCAGCTTTGTATATGGCTGTTGATTTAGCAGATAGATATATAAGTGATAGATATATGCCAGATAAAGCAATTGATTTAATTGATGAAGCAGCTGCTAAGGTTAGGATTTCAAGATTAACTCTTCCACCAGAAATTAAGCAAAAGGAACTAGATATTGAAAAGATTATAAATGAAAAGGAAGATACTATAAGAAATCAAGATTTTGAAAAGGCTGCAAATTTAAGAGATAAGGAAAAACAACTAAGAGAAGAGTTTGAAAAAATTAAAAATGAATGGAGAACTCATAGTTGTACTGAAGTACAAATTGTTGATGAAGATGATATTGCAAAAGTAGTAGCAATTTGGACTAAGGTTCCAGTAGCAAGATTAACGCAAAAGGAATCTGATAAGCTATTAAATTTAGAAGAAACATTAAGAAAAAGAGTTGTTGGGCAAGAAGAAGCTATAAAAGCATTAACAAGGGCTGTAAAGAGAGCTAGAGTAGGGCTTAAAAACCCTAATAGGCCTATTGGAACTTTTATTTTTTGCGGACCTACTGGAGTTGGTAAAACAGAACTTTGCAATGTTTTAGCAGAAGTTATGTTTGGAAAAGTAAGCAATTTAATTAGAATAGATATGTCGGAGTATATGGAAAAGCATTCTGTTTCAAGATTAATTGGAGCTCCTCCAGGATATGTAGGATATGAAGAAGGAGGGCAATTATCAGAAGCTGTAAGAAGGAAGCCATATTCAGTTGTGTTATTGGATGAAATTGAAAAAGCACATCCAGATGTATTTAATATTTTACTTCAAATAATGGAAGATGGAAGATTAACAGATGGAAAAGGTAAAACTATAGATTTTAAAAATACAATAGTTATTATGACCTCAAATGTAGGAGCTCAAAAAATAAAGACACAAAGAAGAGTTGGATTTGATACTGCATCAAATTCAACACAAGCAGAATATGAAAAAATTAAGGAAATAGTATTAGAGGAATTAAAAACAGCATTTAAGCCAGAATTTTTAAATAGAGTAGATGATACTATAGTATTTAACCAACTCAAGGAAGAAGATACATTGGAAATAGTAAATATAATGCTAAAAGATACTATCAATAGATTAAAAGAAAAAAATATTGATTTAATTTATGATGAGGATTTAAATAAATTCTTAGTTACTAAAAATAAGAATTTAGACTTTGGAGCTAGACCGTTAAGGGGAATAATAAATAGAGAAATAGTGGATAAATTAAGTGATGAACTATTAAAAGGTGAAATTAAAGTTGGTGATAAATTAAGGGTTGAATGTAAAGATGAAGGATTAATTTTTTCACACAGATAGAAGTTAATAAAGTATTAATAGTAAAAAGGATTGTTAAATTTAAAGACTGAAGTTTGGTCTTAAATTTAATAGTCCTTTTTTGCTAAAAAATAAAAGGTAATTTAATAAATACCTATTTAGAAGGGAAAAATAAAAAAAATACTTATAGAATAGGAGTGAAAATATGTTTAGCAATTTAGTAGGAGAAGAAAGAAAGTTTCGCAATCTTATTAATGGACAATGGTGTAATAGTAAAAGTAAGGAATTTATTGAAATTAGATCACCTATTAATCAAGAAATAGTAGGAAAAGTACCCGCAATGACAAGAGAAGAAGTTGATGAAGTTATACAGATTGCAGTTAATGCTAGAGAAAAATGGAAGGAAACTCCTATTAATGAAAGAGCAAGAATATTATATAAGGCTGCAGATTTATTACAAGAGCGTATAGTTGATTTAAGTGATATTTTAATTCGTGAAATTGCTAAGGATAGAAAGAGCGTAGAGTCAGAAATTAATAGAACAGCAGATTTTATTAGGTTTACAGCTGATACATCAAAAGGTATCTATGGAGAAAGTATTCAGAGTGATAATTTCCCGGGATTTGATAAAAAGAAATTATCTATTGTTGTAAGAGAACCAGTAGGTGTAGTTTTAGCAATCTCTCCATTTAATTATCCGATAAATTTAGCTGCATCTAAAATTGCACCGGCTTTAGTAGCCGGTAATACTGTAGTTTTAAAACCTGCGACTCAAGGAAGTTTATGTGGTTTATATTTGGCTAAAATATTTCAAGAGGCAGGTATACCAGATGGTGTATTAAATACTATTACAGGAAAAGGAAGTGAAATAGGAGATTATATAGTTACTCATCCTGCTATAGATTTTATAAATTTTACAGGAAGTAGTGAAGTTGGAATGAGAATAGCTAAAATAACTAGTATGGTTCCATTATTAATGGAGCTTGGAGGAAAGGATGCTGCTATAGTTTTAGGGGATGCAGATTTAGATTTAGCTGCAAAAAATATAGTAGATGGTGCATATTCTTATTCAGGACAAAGATGTACGGCGGTAAAAAGAGTATTAGTAGAAGAATGTATAGCTGATGAATTAGTAGAAAAAATAAAAGGGTTAGTAGAAAAACTTAAAGTTGGTAATCCTAATAATCAAGATGTTTCAATAGTTCCACTCATAGATGAAAAAGCTGCCGATTTTGTATGGGATATTATAGAAGATGCTAGAAATAAAGGAGCTCACTTGATAGTAGGTGGAAAACGTGAGAAGAATATTATTTATCCAACCTTATTTGATTATGTTACAACTGATATGAGATTAGCTTGGGATGAACCTTTTGGGCCAGTATTGCCAATAATACGAGTAAAAGATAAAGATGAAGCAATAAGAATAGCTAATCAATCACAATATGGATTACAATCATCAGTCTTTACTAATAATTTAGATAATGCTTTTTACGTAGCTGATAAATTAGAAGTAGGAGCAGTGCAAATAAATAATAAGACTGAAAGAGGACCAGAT
This sequence comes from Clostridium sp. K13, assembly GCF_019734195.1. Classification (GTDB taxonomy): domain Bacteria; phylum Bacillota; class Clostridia; order Clostridiales; family Clostridiaceae; genus Clostridium. The sequence continues at coordinate 10,909 of NZ_JAASHM010000063.1, forward strand.
CATTTTCCTTTCTTAGGAGTTAAGTCATCTGGTATAGGAGTACAAGGTATAAAATATTCTATTGAAGCAATGACAAGAATAAAAGGAGTTATATTAAATTTAAAAAAGTAAGGTTATACCTTACTTTTCAGTTTGTTGAAAAACCCCCTGTTTAAAAACAGAGGGTTTTTCTATTATTAGTTGTGGATAAAATTTAAAATTC
>NZ_JAASHM010000064.1 GCF_019734195.1 Clostridium sp. K13
AATTTTAAATTTTATCCACAACTAATAATAGAAAAACCCTCTGTTTTTAAACAGGGGGTTTTTCAACAAACTGAAAAAATAAAATATTAATATTTTATTTTTAAGTTAGGTATACATTGTATACCTAATTTTTTTTATGTTATAATGTAGTATACTAGTGTACTAGAGTTCAAATTTAAGATTTTTAGATAAATATTATTAGGGGGTAATTTAAATTGATTCTTTATGACAAATTAGATAAGGAAAATGGTAAGGATTATGTGTATAGAGTATTAAAAGATAATATTATGTGCTTAGAGTTAAAGCCAGGTGAACTATTAAGTGAATCTGATTTAGCTAAAAAATTAAATGTATCAAGAACACCTATAAGAGAAGTGTTAATAAAGCTTAAGGCTGAAAAATTAATAGAGGTTAAGCCACAAGCGGGGACTTATGTTTCATTAATAGATTGGAATTTAATAGAAGAGGCTATTTTTATTAGATATAATTTAGAAAAAGAAGCGCTAAAAGAAGCTTGTGAGAATTTTTCTGATGATATATTAATGGAAATGGAAAAATGTTTATTTGCACAAAAGCTAATTGCACAAAAGGGTGATAACTTGATAGAGTTTCATAATTTAGATAAGGAGTACCATAGACTATTGTTTGTTGGAATAAATAAGTCTAATGTATGGGAATCTATTTGTAACATAAGTACTCATTATAATAGAATGAGATTATTAGCAGAAATGAAACTAAATAAAGAGTTTTTAGTAGATCAACATATAACGTATTTAGATATTATAAAAAATAAAGATAGTAATATTATTGATGAAGTTGTATCACATCATATAAAAGAGCCAGTTGGACAATGGAAGAAATTAATAAAAGAAGAGTCTGAAATATCTAAATATATAGTATATTAAAAAATGATATATTATATTAATAAAATAATAAGTTTATTAAGAAAAATTAAAAAGTATAATATAGGTAAAAGTCATATAGTATTAAATTTAATATTATATGACTTTTTATTATAGAAAAAAATTAAATGTTTTCAAAAAAGTTATTGTAATTCATATATTAATATGCTAGTATACAAGTATAGTAGTTGCAAGGAGGAATGGAAAATGAAATTACCATTTAATATTGATTTAAAAGATAAAGTTTGTGTTGTAACAGGTGGAACAGGAATACTGTGCGGAGCGATGGCAGATGCACTTGCAGAATGTGGAGCAAAGGTTGCAATATTAGCATTAGGACAAGAAGCTTGTGACAACAAGGCAAAAGAGATAAATGAAAAAGGCGGAATAGCAATCGGTATTGATGCTAATGTTTTAGATAAAGAAAGCTTAAAAAAGGCTCATGAAATAATTAATAAAGAGTTGGGACCAGTCGACATATTAATAAATGGAGCTGGAGGAAACCATCCAAAAGGTACTACAACTAAAGAATACTTAGAAATAGAAGATTTAGAAAATGAAGAACTAACAACATTTTTTGATTTAGATCCAAAGGGAGTAGAATTCGTATTTAATTTAAATTTCTTAGGAACATTACTTCCATCACAAGAATTTAGTAAAGATATGTTAAATAAAGATGGTGCAACAATAATTAATATATCATCAATGAATGCATTTACACCACTTACAAAGATACCTGCATATTCAGGAGCAAAAGCAGCAGTAAGCAACTTTACTCAATGGCTTGCAGTACATATGTCAAAGGTTGGAGTTAGAGTTAATGCAATAGCACCAGGATTCTTTGTAACAGCCCAAAATCAAAAATTATTATTTAATGAAGATGGAACACCAACAGCAAGAACTGAAAAGATATTAAATAGTACACCTATGAAAAGATTCGGTGAAGCTGATGAATTAATAGGAACATTATTATACTTAGTATCTGAAGAAGCATCAGGCTTTGTAAATGGAGTAGTTATTCCAGTAGATGGAGCATTTTCTGCTTATTCAGGAGTATAGGAGGACAAGGGAAAATGATTTTAAATGAATTAAAGGCAAATGGAATTGTAGCTGTAGTTAGAGGTAAAAGTCATGAAGAAGCTAGAGGTTACATGGAAGCTTGCTTAAGAGGTGGAATTAAATCATTGGAACTTACTTATACAATACCAAATGTATGTGAACTTATAAAAGAGTATAGTTCACATGAAGAAGCATTAATTGGAGTTGGAAGCGTTTTAAATGCTAAAATGGCTTCCGACGCAATTGAGGCTGGGGCAAAGTATGTTGTAAGTCCAGGATATAGTGAAGAAGTTAATAAGGTATGTAAGGAAATGAATGTTCTTTATTTACCAGGCTGTATGACAGTAGGTGAAATAATGAAAGCTATGGATGCTGGAAATAAAATGATTAAATTATTCCCAGGAGATGCTTTTGGTGCAAAATATGTAAAAGCAATAAAGGCACCTATTCCAAACGTTGAAATAATGCCAACTGGTGGAGTTTCAGTAGATAATATTGAAGAGTGGTTTGCAAATGGAGTTTCTTGCGTTGGAGTTGGAAGCTCATTAATAAAAGGATCTCTTGAAGATATAGAAAATACAGCTAAAGCTTTTATGAAAAAGATGGACAAAATTAACAGTTAAATTTTTTTAACAACACTGGTATACTAGTATTTGTAAAGGTATATTGGGAAGTTAAAAAAGGAAATTTACTTAATAAAGGGAGGATAAAATCATGGAAATGACATTCAGATGGTATGGAAAAGATGATCCAGTTAAAATTGAATACATCAAGCAAATACCTGGAATGAAGGGAATAGTTACGGCGATATATGATATTCCAGTTGGAGAAGTATGGCCATTAGAAAGAATTTTAGAATTAAAAAAAGAAATTGAAAGTCATGGTTTAAAGCTTTCAGTAATAGAAAGTGTACCGGTACATGAAGATATAAAACTTGGTTTACCAACAAGAGATAAATATATAGCAAATTATATACAAACAATCAGAAACTTAGCAGAAGCAGGGGTAGATACAATATGCTACAACTTTATGCCAGTATTCGATTGGACAAGATCAGATTTAAATTATAAATTAGAAGATGGTTCTACATGTTTAATATATGATGAAGAGCAAGTTAAGAAAATGGATCCAGCTTTAGGTGAATTAGAGTTACCAGGATGGGATACATCTTATGGTGAAGGTGGATTAAAAGCTTTATTAGAACAATACAAAGATATTGATGAAGAAGCTTTATGGAATAATTTAAATTACTTTATTCAACAAATAATGAAAGTTGCTGACGAAGTAAGAATGAAAATGGCAATACATCCGGATGATCCACCATGGGGAATATTTGGATTACCAAGAATTATAACTAATTTTGAAAACTTAAAGAGATTTATTGATTTATATGATAGTCCATATCATGGAGTGACTTTATGTACAGGATCTTTAGGATGTACAAAGGTTAACGATATGGTTGAAATGGTTAATTATTTTGGTAAGGAAAGAAATAGAATACACTTTGCTCACCTTAGAAATGTAAAAATAACTGGTGAGAGTAGTTTTAATGAAGTTGCTCACTTATCAGAAGCAGGTTCATTAGATTTCTATGAAATAGTAAAAGCATACTGCGATTACGATTTCCAAGGACCATACAGACCAGACCATGGAAGAATGATATGGGGTGAAACTGGTAGACCAGGATATGGTTTATATGATAGAGCATTAGGTGCAGTTTATATAAATGGATTAATTGAGGCAATTAAAAAGAATAATAAAAATTAATTTATAAGGGGATAATGAAATGAAGAATTTTATGGATAAAGACTTTTTACTAGAAAATGAAGTAGCAAAGGTTTTATACCATAATTATGCTTCAAAGGTGCCAGTGTTTGATTATCACTGTCACCTAGTTCCTATGGAAATAGCTACAGATCATAAGTTTAAGAATTTAACTGAAATGTGGCTATACCATGACCACTATAAGTGGAGAGCTATGAGAAGCTTTGGTATAGATGAAGAATACATAACAGGAAATGCAAGTGATTATGATAAATTTTATCAGTTTGCAAAAATGATGCCATATTTAATTGGAAATCCTATTTATCATTGGTCTCATTTGGAGCTTAAAAGATTCTTTGGAGTAGAAGAAACCTTAAGTGAAAGAACGGCTGATATTATATGGGAAAAATGTAATAAGGCTATAGAAGAAAATGAATTAACGGCTAAAAAGTTAATTGAAATGGCTAATGTAGTTTATATTGGAACTACTGATGATCCTATAGATGATTTAAAATATCATAAGGAAGTAAAAGAAGATAGCAACTTTAAATGTTCTGTTAATCCAAGTTTTAGACCTGAAAAGGCAATGAAGATACAAAATGAAGGATTTAAAGATTATATAGATAAGTTAGCTGAAGTTAGTAATATTGAAATTAAATCTTTTGATGATTTAAAGAAAGCATTAGAAATAAGATTAGATTATTTTTATGAAAATGGATGTATGATTACGGACCATAGTTTAGAGAGGGTTGTTTTTTATACTTTTTCATGTGAAGAAATTAACGAAATATTTATTAAAGCTTTAAACAGTCAGTATATAACTAATGAAGAAGCATCAAAATATTCGGTGGCATTATTAATAGCTTTAGGAAAAATGTATTCTGAGAGAAAAATGGTAATGCAATTACATATAGGTGCATTAAGAAATAATAATACAAGAATGTTTAATAAGGTTGGTGCAGATGCTGGTTTCGATAGTATTGATGATGGAGAAATAGCTTATTCAATTTCAAGAATACTAGATGAATTAGACAAGGAAGATAATCTTCCAAAAACTATTTTATATTGCCTAAATCCAAAGGATAATGAAGTTATTGGTACTATGATTGGTAATTTCCAAGGTGGAAATATATCAGGTAAAGTACAGTTTGGATCAGGATGGTGGTTTAATGATCAAAAGGATGGTATGGAAAGACAAATGATGGCGTTATCACAACTTGGACTTATAAGTCAATTTGTTGGTATGGTAACAGATTCAAGAAGTTTCTTATCATACACAAGACATGAGTATTTTAGAAGAATATTATGTAACTATTTAGGTAATTTAGTGGAATGTGGTCAATATCCTTGGGATGAAGAAATATTAGGGGAGATTGTTGAAAACATTTGTTATAAAAATTCTGAGAAATATTTTAAATAATTAAAAGTAATATTTAAAGGGAATATGAGTATATTAAAATTCCCTTTAAATATAAAATAATATTTTATATTTAATGTAAATGTATACGAGAAAAATGTTTTGGGAGGATTGGAAAATGAGATTTCTTGATTTAATAAGCAAAAAAGAAGAACAAGTGAAATCGTTTAATACTGGAGATAAAATAGGTTATGCATTAGGAGATTTTGGTTGTGCAGCATTTTTTGCATTTGTAAGTAGTTATTTAATGGTTTTCTATACAGATGTTTTAGGAATTGGGGCTGCGGCAGTTGGAACATTATTTGTTGTAGCTAGAATATGGGATGCTATAAATGATCCTATAATGGGAGTTTTAGTTGATAAGGTAGGAGTTACAAGACATGGTAAGTTTAGACCGTATGTTGTTAAGTTTGGTTTACCTATGGTTATAGTTGGAATACTAGCATTTACTGCAATTCCAGGATTACCAGAAGGTATGAAGTTACCTTATGCTTATGTAACATATATTTTATTTGGTATGTTATATACAGCAGTTAATATACCTTATGGTTCATTAGCATCAGTAATGAGTAGTGATCCAAATGAAAGAACTTCATTATCAACATTTAGAAATATTGGATCTATTGGAGCAAATCTTCTAGTAATGTTAATTGTTCCAAAGATAATTTTTAATGCTCAAGGAGCAGTAACTGCTGAAGGATTTATAATTTGTGCAGTAATACTTGCAATAATTTCTTCTATATCATTTTTCTTAAATTTTAGACTAACAAGAGAAAGAATTGTTCACCAAGCTAATAAAAGCAAAAAGAGCATGGGTCAAACCTTAAAGGGATTAGTAAAAAATAGAGCTTTCATAGGAGTAGCTTTAGCTTCATTTGCTATGATGGCAGGTATGTTAACAGTTAATACATTAAATGTTTACTTATTTAAGGATTATTTCAAGGCACCAGGTTTAACAACACTTGGTGGAATGGTTGGTATGCTTGCTAGCTTTGTAGTTATTCCTTTTGCAGGGGCGATTGTTAAAAAGTTAGGAAAGAAAGAAACTGCAGTTGTAGGAGCTATAATACCAACAATAGTTTATGTGGGAATGTTATTCATACCAAACTTAACAGCACCAGTTTATATTGGATTATCTTTTATAGCTGGATTAGGAACAGGGTTAATAAACACAATAATATGGGCATTAGTTGGTGATGCTATTGATTATCAAGAATACATTACTGGAGAAAGAAATGAAGGAACAGTTTACTCTTCATATTCATTAGCAAGAAAATTAGCACAAGCTATATCTGGTGGAATTGGTGGATTTGCATTATCTATACTAGGATACCAATCAGGAGTTGCAGAGCAAAGTGCAGCAGTTGGATTAGGTATTAAAAATATAGCTCTTGGTGGAGCTGCAATAGGATATGTTGTAACTGCGTTAATTTTAATATTTGTATATAACCTTTCTAAAAAGAAAGTTATTGAAATGAATAATGCGTTAATAAAAGTTAGGGAAGCAGTATAGCAAATAGTTTATTAAAATATAAAAAATTAAGTTATACATTAAAAAATATATTTTATAAGAAAAAGCAAGAGGCTAGTATACCTCTACAGGTATACTAGTATTCCGAAGTAAATTAAAGATAATAATGGAGGAATTAAAGATGGTAAATTTAAAATTAAAACCTTATAATCTTGATGAAGAATCAATAAAATGGGTAGAAGATACAATTGCAAATATGACAATGGAAGAAAAAATAGGACAACTATTTGTAAATATGGGAGCAAGTCGTGAAGAAGATTATTTAAAAAGTATTTTAGATAGTTATCATATAGGAGCTGTTCGTTATAATCCAGCTAAGGCTGAAGAAGTATATGAACAAAATAGAATATTACAAGAAAATTCTAAAATTCCACTATTAATAGCAGCTAATACAGAGATGGGTGGAAATGGAGCATGTACAGATGGTACATATGTAGGGATGGAGGTAAAAGTTGCCGCAACTCAAGATCCACATTACGCTTATGAACTAGGAAGAATATCAGGTGTTGAAGCAGCTGCTATAGGATGTAACTGGAGCTTTGCACCAATCGTTGATATAAACAGAAACTGGAGAAACCCAATAATATCTACTAGAACTTGGTCTGCTGATGTTGACCAAACTTTAGAGTTATCTTTAGAATACATGAGAGGAATAATGGAGTCAGGAATTTTACCAGCTGCTAAGCATTTCCCTGGAGATGGTATAGATGAAAGAGATCAACATTTATCATTTGCTCCTAATACTTTATCTGTTGAAGAATGGAATGATACTTTCGGAAAAGTATACTCTGGGTTAATTGAAGCAGGTCTACCATCAATAATGGCTGGACATATTGCTTTACCAGAATACGTAAAACACTTTAATCCAGAAGCTACAGTTCAAGAAATGAACATGCCTGCAACTTTAAGTAAATATGTATTAACAGATTTATTAAAAGGTCAAATGGGATTCAATGGATTAGTTGTAACTGATGCATCTCATATGGTTGCTATGACTTCAGCTATGAAACGTAAAGATATGTTACCAACTGCAATCGCAGCAGGTAGTGACTTATTCTTATTCTTCAATGATCCAGATGAAGATTTCCAATGGATGATGGAAGGATATAAAAATGGAGTTATAACTGAAGAAAGACTTCATGATGCATTAAGTAGAATATTAGGTTTAAAAGCTTCTTTAGGATTACACAAGAAAGCTAAGAATGAAATATTACAACCAAAAGAACAAGCTATGGCTAAGATTGGATTAGAAGAAAATAAAAAGGCAGCTTTAGAAATAGCTGATAAGGGAATAACTTTAGTTAAAAATAATGAAGAAATATTCCCGATTTCACCAGAAAAGACTAAAAAAGTATTACTTGTAAATGCTAAAGGTTTTGACGGTGGATTTGGTAAATTTATAGCACTTATGCAAGGACCACAAAAAGGACCTGTTGATATAATTAAAGAATTATTAGATCAAGAAGGATTCCAAGTAGAAATATACGAATCACCAATAGATAAAATTATGAAATTACCAAAGGAAGAAATGGGAGCTGCTCTTGGAAATGTTTATGCTGGTAAGCGTCCAATTTCTGAGTTAACTTCAAAATATGATTTAATTATAAATGTAGCTGATGTAGGGGCAAGTGTTGACCAACGTCTTCAATGGCCACCAAGCAAAGGTACTCCAGATATTCCATTCTATGTAAATGAAATACCTACTATCTTTGTTTCAGTACAATGCCCATTCCACTTAGCTGACGTACCACAAGTTAAGACTTATATAAATACTTATGATAGTAAAGATTATACGCTTAAAGCTTTAGTTGACAAAATGATGGGACGTTCAGAATTTAAGGGAGTTAGCCCAGTAGATGCATTCTGTGGGCTTGGAGATACTAGATACTAATAAAATTTAAAAAAATTATTAAATAAAATAAAAAATTATTAAATAACTATTACAATTCCAACTACACATTTAAAATATTATAGAGAAAACGAATAATAGATAAAAAGCATTTTCTTCTTTATTAAGAAAATGCTTTTTTGTTGTGCGCCCAGCATGGGTAACAACTTGACGGTGAAAGTCCGTTGTGGGCTTGGTAGTGGGAACCACTA
>NZ_JAASHM010000065.1 GCF_019734195.1 Clostridium sp. K13
AAAGAATTGCTGGTTTACTTTAACTATATTCTGTTCAATTTTCAAAGACCATTTACTCTGTCGCACCGAAGCGACTTCCTTATCTTATCATTTCTTCCGACTACTGTCAACAACTTTTTTCAAAAAAGTTTTTAACATTTAGTAATTCGAAGAAATTACTTTGTCACATTAACTCTAACATTCATTTACTATGTTTGTTTTTGTCACTTGCGACGATATTTATAATATCATTATTCTTTTTTTATTATTATCACTATTTTCTTATTTTATTCAAATATATTTAATATCACTTCTTTTTTCTTGTTTTTTCTTTATTTTTCTATTATTGATATACTAGGTAGCGTTTGTGTTATAATTATCTAATATTAATATATTTTTTAAAAAGTTATATTTAAATTGGAGTGATTATAATGTCAAATATATTAAAAAATGATTGGAAAGAACTTTTAGAAGATGAATTTAGTAAAAATTATTATCAAACGCTAAGACAATTTCTAATAGAAGAGTACAAAACAAAAAAAATATATCCTGATAAGTATGATATATTTAATGCCTTACATTTTACACCATATAAAGATATAAAGGTTGTTATACTAGGTCAAGACCCCTATCATGGTCCAGGTCAAGCTCACGGCTTAAGCTTTTCTGTTAATCCTGGTGTAAAAACACCCCCTTCATTACTAAATATATATAAAGAATTAAATTCAGACTTAGGATGTTATATACCTAATAATGGTTATTTAAAAAAATGGGCTGATCAAGGAGTATTATTACTCAATACATCTCTTACCGTTAGAGCTGGTGAGGCTAATTCGCATAAAAATATAGGATGGCAAGTATTTACTGATAAAATCATTTCTTTAGTCAACGAAAAAGATGATCCTGTTGTATTTTTATTATGGGGAAATAATGCAATAAAAAAGAAAGAATTAATTACTAACAAAAGACATTTAATTCTTACTTCTGTTCATCCAAGTCCACTATCAGCATCTAGAGGATTTTTCGGAAGTAAGCCATTTTCTAAAATTAATAATTTTTTAATTTCAGTTAATAAGGATCCTATTGATTGGCAAATAGAAAATATATAAAAAAATGGGTTAGAACCAAAAGGTTTTAACCCATTTTTTTATTTAATATATGCTTTCAATTAGTTATCTTTTTATTTTTTGTTACTTTTTTATAATATGAGTATATAAAAGATAAGATAATTCCAATAACCCCTCCGGATGCAAAACCTAAAATGACATTTCCTAATAATAACCCAACTATAGTTCCTATTCCAACTCCACTAGCTATTCCTTTTGTCAAATATTCATAATCTTGATCTGAAAGTATTATTTTCTCTATCATATCTCTTCCCCCTTATTATCTATAAATAAATTATATACTCTAATTATTAATTATCTCTTAAATTAAACTTAACAATAAATGAAATTTATTACAATTTAATTTTACTGTATGTAATACACTTTGTAAAGCGTTATTTTATACCTCTTTTTATATTTTACTTAACTCTTTAAAAAGTTTGAATAAAACTTTTATTTTTTTAATAACATAAAAAAAAGCAACTTACTATAGTAAGTTGCTTTCCTGGTGGCTCGACCAGGAATCGAACCAGGGACACGAGGATTTTCAGTCCTCTGCTCTACCGACTGAGCTATCGAGCCTCAACAATTTGATTATACATACAATATTATATTATGTCAAATACTTTTCTAAAATTTATATAAATATTTTTAACACAGTTAATTATATAATGATTAAATTTTAGGTTATTTTTTATTGCTAATTCAATATAAATATATTATATAACATTTATTCTGGAGGTACACTTGAAATATTTTATATTTTTAATACTTATACTTATTATTGCATTTATGTATTTTTATTATGAAAAAAAATTAACTATAGCGAAAAATAGAATATTAAGAACTTCTAACCAGTTTAACAATATTAGAAATGAATATAGAAGTGCTTTAACTAAAAATCAAAATATAAATGTACAATTTTTGACTCCTACCGCTAGCAAAGCTATAACAAATAATAATACTACTGTTTTCTTAGCTCCAATTCTAGACTCACCTAAAATTAGGGTATTAGATATAAAAATGGAGGTTAAAATTTTAGATAGCGCAATTATAAATAACAAAACTTGGTTCTATGTAAGTTTACCTATTGATAGTACTTATAATTGTAGGGGCTGGATTAATAAGGATGATTTCTCATTTATATATCAACAATCTCAAAATACACCATCAGTATATCATTAATAATTCTTTATTTAAAAAGACCGAAGTAGTTTTATTTATAAACTATCTCGGTCTTTTAATTATATACCAGATAAGTATTTAATTATTACTCCCATCATCATATATAATAAATATACAACTATAATAACTATAAACGGAATATTGAATACTCTTTCATCACTTTTATTATATTTTATATCTAATTCTTCTCTCTTTATTATTCCTCTTCTAATGTTTAATTCTGCTATCTTTCTAATTACAAAATATACTGCTATTCCAAATACTAAAGCTATTAACCCATAAAAAGTAGCTAAATATATTTTTTCTGCAACTCCTATTCCTTTTAAACTCATATCTGTAGCTTCTTCCATTACTGAAGTGCTTTCCGGAATTAAACTTATTAATTTTTGTAATGTTATTGATGTACCATTTATTAAAAAATGTATTAATGCTGATGCAAATATTGAGTTAGTTATTCTTACTACTAAGGCTAATATAAAACCTAAAACTGCTGCATATAAAAATTGTTGAGGATCTAAATGCATTATTCCAAATAATAATCCTGTTATAGCACATGATAAATAAATATTTTTATCTTTATAACCAGATAATACTACTCCTCTTATTGTAATTTCCTCTGTTATTGCTGGTAATACCGCTATTAGTAAAAGCAAAACTATATATGGAGAATCTACAATACCAGTTACAAAATTTCCAATTTCATTTTCAAAAAAGAATTGAGAAATCAAAGAAAAGAATGTCATTATTGGTTGACATAAAAATGCTAATAATATTATTAATAATGTATCCTTTAAATAAAGCTTGTTCAATTTTAATACGTCTTTTGCAGATTGCTTTGTAACAATTAAATATATTATTGCTGGAAAAATAAAAGTTATAATATGACTAATTAACAACATTAATTTACTATCTGTAATATTAAACCAATTAAATATTAAATATATTGGCAAAAATAATTGTAATAACATAATTATTAAAAAATACGTGTTTGCTCTTGATATCTTTTTCATATATCTCTCCTTTTATAAATATTTTATTTACCTAATGTATATTAATTTTAATTCTTGACAATAATATAAATGAAGTTTTAAACTTCATAGTTAATCGCCTCTCCCCCATTTTATTTATATACAAAAATAATCCCTTTAATGTCATGGAAATATTAATGGGATTATTTTTGTTTTTCTAAATTTATCTATAATTTTGTTTTTCAAGTTCAATTTTAAGCATTTTTAAAGCATAGTTAGTTGCTGAAGTTCTAACCACTTCTCTATTTCCACTAAAATTACACTTTTCAACTATTGTATTATTATTTACATGTACAGCTATATAAACCAATCCTACTGGCTTTTCATCAGTACCTCCACCAGGCCCTGCTATTCCGGTAGTGGCTATAGATGTATTAGAACCACTCTCTTTTGCAATTCCCTCTACCATTTCCTTTGCTGTTTCTTTACTTACTGCTCCATACTCATTAAGGGTTTCTTTCCTAACACCAAGTCTTTTCATCTTAGCTTCATTAGAGTAAGTTACTGCCCCTTCTAAAAAGGAAGATGATATACCTGGATATGAAATTAGCTTAGCTGCTACCATCCCTCCAGTACAAGATTCAGCAGTTGAAATAGTTAATTCATTTTTACATAAAATCTCTCCCACTATATATTCAATTGAATCTTCATTACTTTTCTCACTCTTCACTTTACTCACCTCAATATAATTCATACATACTCATTATAACCTCTTTATTCTAATATTTACATATATTTTATTAGTAACTTTTTCTAATAATTCTAAATAAAAATCTCTAAAGTAAAAACCTTAGAGACTTTTTATTTATATTTATTAGCACTAATATAATAATCTCCTGAATTATTAATTCCCTCTTCCAATATAGAAAAATTACTTTCTTTCAACATGGAGGTAATTATATTTACATGTTGCCTATTTGAATTATCTAGAGTTATAGTAAAATTATCATTCTTATCTACTATTCCCATATAGTCATAAATATCACCATATTCACTAAGCCCTAATTTTCCTCTTATATCCATTTTATAGTCTGGCATTTTTTTACCCTCCTATTAATTGTTTTCAACCCCCATAACTTGATAGACCTCTCCTAACCGTCCTTATTTTATGTAATTATTTATTATTTTATTCCTTATTATATTTTAAAATTAAAATATAATAGCCTATTAAGAAGTATATTTTTTAACTTCTTAATAGGCTATTATATATTATTTTTAGGCTTCTTCCCTTAAGTTTCTAACATCATCTAGAATCTTTCCAAGTTCACTTGCCGGAACTTCATCATATCTTAAAAATTCACTAGTAAAGTTTCCTCTTGCTTGGGTCATTGATCTTAAATCTGTTGCATAGCTAAACATTTCTGCCATTGGTATTTCTGCACTAATTTTTTGAACCTTTCCTTCTGGTTCCATTCCTATAACTCTTCCTCTTCTTTTATTTATGTCACCCATTACATCTCCCATATAGCTATCAGGAACTAAAATTTGAACATTCATAATTGGTTCAAGTAAAATTGGCTTAGCTGCTTCTAATCCTTTCTTATAAGCAATTGAAGCTGCCACTTTAAATGCCATTTCTGATGAATCTACTGGATGATAAGAACCATCATATAGTGTAGCTTTTAATCCTACAACTGGATATCCTGCTAAAACACCAGTTGATATGCAATCTCTTAATCCTTTTTCAACTGCAGGAATAAAATTTCTTGGAACTGCTCCACCAACAACCTTATCTACAAATTCTAAATCTAATTCACCATCTTGTCTTGGTTCGAATTTTATTTTTACATCTCCATATTGGCCATGCCCACCGGATTGTTTCTTATGCTTACCTTGAACGTCTGAAGTACCTTTTACAGTTTCTCTATATGGAACTTTTGGTTCTTGTAGAATAACATCCGCTCCAAATTTACTCTTTATTCTACTAGCTATAACCTCTAAATGAGTTTCCCCTAATCCCCAAATTATAGTCTCTGCATTTTCAACATCTCTTTCTATCTTAAATACAGGATCCTCTTCCATTAATTTTGATAATGATTGTGATATCTTTTCTTCATCACCCTTTGATTTAGGTAATATTGCCATTGGCATTACTGCATTAGGTAAATTTATCTTATCATACATTACCTTAAAGTTTTCACTACACAACGTATCTCCAGTCGCTGTGTATTGTAATTTAGATACTGCACCAATATCACCAGCAACTATCTCTTTAGTTGAAACTTGATTTTTTCCTTTCATAAAAAATAAATGGTTTAATTTTTCTTGTTTTTTCTTATTAGGATTTAATACTGTCAATTCACCATTAATTTTTCCTGTAATAACTCTAAATAAAGATATTTTACCTACAAATGGGTCAGCAATAGTTTTAAACACTAAAGCTGAAAATGGTTTATTTTCATCCGTCTTTATGAAAACCTCTTCAGAATTATCTAAATTTAATGCTTTTTGAGGTAGTGAATGTTCTGGTGATGGGAAACATTGAATTATACTGTTTATCATTGATTTTATTCCTATAACCTTTGAAGCGCTACCACATAATACTGGTGCTATTTCACCTTGTGCGCATCCTTTGATTAATCCTGAATAAATATCATCATCACATAATTCACCGTCATTTAAATATTTATCTAATAATTCTTCATCAGTTTCAGCAACAGCTTCCATTATCATTTGCTTACATTCTTCAACTTTATCAACTAATTCATTAGGTATATCGATTGTTTCTTCTTTACCAGTCTTAGAATTATATTTTATTGCAGTTTTAGATATAACATCTACTATTCCTATAAAGCTATTTTCTTTTCCTATAGGATATTGAATAGGTACTATACTCATTCCAAAACTATTTTTCATGGCTTCTAATGTTTTATCAAAGTCAGCATTTTCCCTATCCATTTTATTTATAAAAAATGCTCTTGGTAACTTTATTTTTTCACAATAATCCCATGCTTTTTCTGTTCCTACTTGTACTCCTGAAACAGCACATATTACAATTGTAGCTATATCCACAGCTCTCATACCTTGATACATTTCTCCTTGAAAATCAAAATATCCCGGCATATCTACTATATTAATTTTAGTATTATTCTCTTCAAATGAAGCAACTGAAGTTGATAAAGATATTCCTCTTTTCTTTTCTTCTTGTTCATAATCCATAACAGTACTACCATCTTCAACTCTTCCTAATCTATCTGTGTTATTTGTATAAAATAACAAAGCTTCTGCTAAAGATGTTTTTCCTGTTGCTCCATGACCTATTAACCCTACATTTCTAAGTTTCTTATAATTGTAGTCTTTCATAACATCACGATAATACTATTTTTAGTATTATCTTTCACCCACCTTTCTTTATATAGATTAATTAATTATCATTTTATTGGTAACTATTATTTTAAAGTTATACTTAATTTTTATGAAACCATACTTATAAATAGTACTTAATTCATATCATCCTATTATCCTTAAATTTTTACATTAACTAAAATTATTCCAATTAATTATAGTTTAACCATATAACATATTATTTTATTCTAACTTATATCTATATTGTATAAATAAGGTGCCTATATTTATTAAATTTATTTTATATTAACTTAAATGTTTATTATTAATGAAGTTTAATAATAAATTACTAAAAAAATAAGACTTATACTAAGTGTTTAATCATTAGTATAAATCTATATAATTTAATATTTGCTATTTCTTTTAACAATGTTAAAAATAATTTTAACTCACTATTTTTGCCTTAACATTATATTTATTTTGTTTCTTATATTTCAATTTATAAATAACCCAATTAATTATAAATCCAAAAACACCACCTGAAAAATCAATTATAACATCTCTAATAGCCATTGATCTTCCAGGAATAAAATATTGATGTATCTCATCAGTAATTGCATACCCTAAAACAATAAATAATGAATATATTCTTGCTCTTTTTATATCAACGTAATTCTTACAAACTAAAATAGCAAAATAATATAATATAAAATACTCAGTAAAATGGGCTGCTTTTCTTACAATAAATGAAGCAAGCGATCCTAAGTGAGTATTTAAATCAATTCCTATAGCAGAAAATAACTTTATTACTAAGTCACTTTGTTTAGTTGACACTTCAGCTGGTTGGTTTGACATACAAAATATAAATAACATCCATCCAATTAGTAGAGTCCAACTAATTATAACTCTTTTGTTTTTCATCTTTTTCTCCTTAATTTATTAATTAAATAAAATTTATTTAATTTTTCTCAACTAAATATCTATTTATATAAGCTAATGATTCCTCTAATATTCCTTGACCACTTTCCAAATCTTGTAATTTTAATTCTAAATTACAAATTCTTTGTTCTAATAAATACATAAGCTCTTTTATATCATTTAACAACTTAGCCTCATAAGATACTTGTATTCCATCAGAATCAATATATATTTTTTCTGGTGTAGATCCACATTCTACACACTTAGCATATATTCCTTCCTTTTCAGTATCTCTAAATACTTTAAAAGTGTCATTATTACATTTAGAGCAATTAGATAGTATTATAAAATCGTAATAACTTATATCAAACTCATATTTACTTTTACAATGCTCACATGTTAAAACTAAATTATTCCCTTGAGTTTCTATTAAAAAAGTATTTCCTGAACAACCTTCCTTTTCGCATACCACTGTTCTTATCATAAATATTCCCTCCTATATTTAAATAGAAATATACTTCCCTCAAAAATTATTATGATATATTTTTATATAATATGCTTAAAGATTAAGTATTTAAAAATTTATTTTACTCCAACTGATAATTTATCTAACTCATTTTTTATATTGTCAATCTCCTCATCTATCTTACTTGTATTTTTACCAGCTAAAACCAAGTCCCTTTTTTCAAGTTTTAATTTTATAATTTTTTCTTCTAAGTTTATTCTCTTTTCCACACGACCACTCCCATTCTTATATTATGATAAGAATAATTAACAAGTTTTTATCTCTTTATTTTTAAAATGTTATAACACTATTATATAATACTTTCTTCAAATGATAACAAAAAAACAATAACAAATTTTAATTTATTTTACGACATAATATTATATATTTTATATTAATTTCTATTTAATTTTTTTATTTATCTATCAATTCTATAAATAAAAAAATTCTTCTTTTAGTAATTAAAATTACCTAAGAAGAATTTAAGACTATTTTATATAAAAATAAAAAGCTACGATGTAAATCGTAGCTTTGGTGGAGGTAAAGGGATTCGAACCCTTGACCCCTTGCGTGCAAGGCAAGTGCTCTCCCAACTGAGCTATACCCC
>NZ_JAASHM010000066.1 GCF_019734195.1 Clostridium sp. K13
AATAAATTAATATATTTTATATTATATTACATATTTGTATAAAATTAAAGACTGTTGACACTTTGTCAACAGTCTGAGCAAAATATTAATATATAATATTTTGCTTTATGTTAACAGTAGTGTTATCTTTATTATTACTCCATTTTATAGATCTTAATATTCTTAACTTCATTATAGTAAATATTATTAGTCATATTATATACAACGTTAGTAATAACATATTTCCCATTGTCTATAAATACTTCTATTACTCCATTGTCTATATATGCAATAATATTATAATTTCCATTAAGTTTAGGTGTTTTAAATATCATACCTATATCAGTAACTTCTATAAATACCTTACTTCTATCAACTTTTATAGCATCATCTTCTATAGATATTTCATATCCACCTATACTTACTTTACTATTTTTATTTAATATAGCATCTAATCTAAATGCACTATCTTTATTATTAAAATCTTTTATATTTATTTCTTTATTAAATAATCTTTTAACCTCTTCTGTAACATCAAATGAAACTATCCCATTATTTACATTCACAACTCTAGGTAAACTCATCATACCTATCCAATTTTCACCTTCAAATTTTTGTGGCATTCTTACCCATCCAAAGATTACTCTATTTCCATTCTTATCAATATTACTTTGAGGTGCATATAAATCTAGCCCATAATCCAAATATTGAACTTCACTAGTAAAACTCATATTAAAATTTTCTTCATCAAAATTTACAGTTGCATATACTGAGTTGTTTGTATAATTTATATTATCCTTAGTTATTTGTTCTGGAGATAATACTAATATATCAGTGCCATTTACATTAAATAAATCAGGACATTCCCACATATCACCTATGCTATCATCATAAAATCTATTTTTATATTTCCAGTTATCTCCGTCTTCACTTTCATAAAATAGAACTTCACCAGTAAATTTTTCACTTCCTTCTTCCTTGAACTTACTACCAATTATCATTATATATTTATCATTATATTTCCAAACCTTCGGATCCCTTGTATGTGTTCTATGTCCTAGTTTTTCATTTATAATTGGTTTTAGTATCATCTTTTTATCATCATAATTATTGAAATTATATCCATCATTACTAACTATCTTAACTTGTGATGCTTCAAAAGAATAATTATCATATGGTGCATGAATATTTTCTTCTAATGATTTATCATAGCTTATAGCTGTATAATATAAATTCATTTTTCCATTTTCAATTAATGCTGTTCCTGAAAAACAGCCATTTTTATCATATTGTTTAGTTGGATATAAGGCTAATCCATGATGTTTCCAATTTATCATATCATCACTTGTTGCATGTCCCCAATGCATAGTTCCCCAATTACATTCATACGGAAAACATTGATAAAATAAGTGATATTCTCCATTAAAATATGTGAATCCATTTGGATCATTCATCCAGTTTTTTTCTGGTGTTAAATGTATATATGGTCTTCTCATTAATAAGACTCCCCCTCAATATTTATTCCATAATATTCTCTTCTGTATCTATATCAAATAAATGAATTTTATTTGTATCTATTACAAATTCAAACTTCTCCCCTACTTTTTTCACTAATTCTTTTCCAACTCTACAAACTGCTGTTATATTTCCAAACTTAAAGTAAAGATTATTTTCATTACCCATTATCTCAGCATGTTCTATTTGAGATTTCATTATACTTTCTTCATATAAGTTAATGTTTAAGTTATCTAACCTAATATCTTCTCCTCTAACACCCATGCATAACTTTCCTTCTCTTCCATTTAATCTTTTTAATATTCCATTTGGAAGAGTAATTTCATTTCCATCCTCTAACTTTACTTTATTTCCTCTTAATTCAATTGTAAAAAAGTTCATTTGAGGAGACCCTATAAAGCCTGCTACAAACTTATTTCTCGGATTATCATATAACTCCATAGGTGTTCCTATTTGTTGAATTACTCCATCTTTCATAACAACTATTCTATCAGCCATAGTCATAGCTTCAACTTGATCATGAGTTACATAGATAGTAGTTGTTCCTAATTCTCTATGTAGTTTACTTATTTCATTACGCATACTAACACGTAATTTAGCATCTAAGTTACTTAATGGTTCATCCATTAAAAATACTTTTTGATTACGCACTATAGCTCTTCCTAAAGCGACTCTTTGACGTTGACCTCCTGATAGATTCTTTGGTTTACGATGTCTATATTCTTCTAACCCTAAAATTTTTACTGCCCAATCTACCTTTTTCTTTATTTCTCCCTCTGGAGTTTTAATATTTCTTAATCCAAAGCTTATATTTTTTTCTACAGTCATATGTGGATATAAAGCATAATTTTGGAATACCATTGCAATTCCGCGTTCTTTTGCTTCCTTATTATTCACTACTTGTCCATCTATTGATATAGTTCCCCCACTTATTTCTTCAAATCCAGCTAACATTCTAAGTGTAGTTGATTTACCACAGCCTGATGGTCCAACAAATACTATAAACTCTTTTTCCTTAATATCTAAATTAAAATCTGTTACTGATTTTCTTTTTGCATTTTTATATTCTTTTTCAATATTTTTAAACTCAATAAAACTCATTACTATATCCTACCCTTCTTTTGATCCTGATGATATTGCTCCTTCTACTAATTGCTTAGAGAATAAAGAATAAATTATTAATACTGGTATTGTAACTATTGTTACTGTTGCTAATACTTGTCCCATAGTGACATTATCATTTGCTGTAATCGAATTAAGTCCTATTTGTACTGTTAACAAATTATTTGATGTAAATACTAATGAGGGCCATAAAAAGTCATTCCATATACCTAAAAATGTAAATACTCCTACTGTTGCCACAATTGATTTAGACATAGGAAGTACTACTCTAAAGAAATACTTAATTGGTCCACAATGATCTAATTGTGCTGCTTCATATAAATCATTAGGTAATTTAGAAAATACCTGTCTGAATAAAAATATATTAAACGGACTCACTATCATAGGTAATATATATCCTATTACTGTATTTAATAATCCTGCTTTTGCTATCATTATAAAGTGTATTGTAATAATTGTTTCCATAGGTACAATCATTAATAATAAAATTACAAAAATCCAAACTTCTCTTAACGGAAATTTAATTTTTGCTAATGCATATCCTGCTAATCCATTAACTACAATACTGCATACAATTAAAATTGTTGCATATACTAGTGTGTTTGCCATATATCGCATTAAACTACTATTAGTAATAATATTTATATAATTTTCAAACCAATTTCCTTTTCCTAATGGTGGCATAAATGCTGCTATACTATTTAAGTCTTGTGCTATCATAGCTTCTGATTTAAATGAATTCATAACCATCCATACTATAGGGAATAAGAAGAACACTGATAAAATTATAAGAAATGTACATAGAATTAAATTTAACCTTTTACCTTTTTTTGAAATCATTTTAATCCTCCTTCTTATTTGTTATATAGTTTTGTATTCCAGCTAAAGTTATAACTAATATTGCAAAAATTATAGCCATTGCTGAGGCATACCCCATATCCCAGTTTACAGTTCCTGTATCATATATGTAATATACAAGTGAATAAGTAGAAAATGCTGGACCTCCACCTGTCATTACCATAGGTTGTACTATTAGCTTAAAAGCACCTATTGTTATAGTTAGTAATATATAAATAGTTATAGGCTTTAACTCTGGCAATGTTACATTAGTAAACTTTTTCCATTCACTTGCAGAATCAATTTCTGCTGCTTCATATAAGCTTGGTGATATAGCTTGAAGTCCACCTAAGAATATAATCATTTGATACCCCATGCCTTGCCATATACTCATTATTGAAATAGCTTCTAGCGCTTGTTCCTTACCATATATAAATGGTTGAGATGCTATTCCAAAATTATTTAAAATTGTATTTAGTAATCCTTCAGGATTATATAATTGCATCCATAAAGTTGATACAACTGCTAATGACATAACAACTGGTATAAAGAATGCCACCTTAAAATATTTTTTACAATACGTAACTTTATTGATACCAAGTGCTAATAATAATGCTCCTCCTAATTGTAATGGAACAACTATTACTGCAAATTTAACTGTATTTAAAAAAGCTTTACCAAATAATTCATCTTTAAATAATCTCAGATAATTATCAAATCCTACAAAGCTAGTATCACTAGGATTTAGTGTAAAAAAGTCTGTAAAACTAAATACTAATGTTAATATCATAGGAATAAAAAGAAATATCGTTAGCAATATTAATGCTGGCCCAAAAAATGCCATTCCCATAATCTTTTCTCTTTTACTATTCATAACCTTTAATCCCCTTTATCTTATTCTTGATATCTAATTAATCTATCTTCAATTCTTCTCATAGATTTAAATAATGCATCCTCTGATTTTTCATCATTTAATAATACTCCTTCAATAGCTTGTTGAAATGATGTACTTATCTGAGGATACGCTGGTGATTTAGGTCTTGGGTGTCCATATATTACTAGTTGATCATATAATTGCTTAAATAATCCATCTGCTTTAAAATCTGATAATTGTTCATATGCTGCATAAGTAGAAGGTAAGCTTCCTGTATTTTCATATATTGAAACTCCACTTTCAACTCCACTCATGTATTTTACAACTTCTGTAGCTGCCTCAACTTTATTACTATTTTTAGTAACTGCATAAGCCCACCCTCCTGTTGGAGTATATTTCTCCCCATTCCAATCTTCACCTACTGGATATGGTGCTATACCTAAATTTAAATTTGGATAATTAGTTTCAATATTATTTACTGCCCAAGCACCATCAAATAAAAATGCTGCCCTACCTGTTTCAAATAAATTATCAATGGATACTTTTGCTACATATTCTTTATCAATTAATTCTTTAAAATAATTTAAAGCTTGTACATTTTTACTTGAATTAAATATTCCATTTACATCTAATCCATCTTCGCTTACAAAATCTCCACCATTTGACCAAATAAATGATGCATAAAAATAAATTGTTGTTTCACCTGCTGGGAATGGCATATCTATAACATATCCATCTCCTAAATGTTCCTTTAATTTTTTACATATTTCAAGAAGTTCACTCCATGTCCATGGATTATCTATAGATGGAACTTCTATCCCTGCATCTTCTATAATATCCTTGTTATAATAAAATCCAACACTAGACTCCATTACCCCTAAAGCATATAAATTTCCATTTACAGTTCCCTGTTCTATAATTGAAGGAAGATATATACTTTTCTCTTCTTCTGAAAGGTTTGATAATGGCTGAATAATATTATTTGCTGCATATGCTGATATATTAGGTCCATCAACAGTGATTACATCTGGTAATCCACCTGATATTACTGATGCATTAACCTTATCTGAATACCCTCCTCCACTTTCATTACGAGGAACAAATTCAACATCCAAAAAGTATTTTCCATTAAATTTTTCATTAAACTCCTTTACAGATTTTGAGTATGCCTGTCCTTCTGGTGTTTCTTCAATAACATGAACCCACATTGATACATATTCTTCACCATCATCAAATCCTGATATGTTTTTACTTACATCACTAGTTTTAGCAAGTGAGCAGCCAGTAAAATTCACTGCAATAGCAAGTAAAATCAAACTACATAATTTTTTCACTTTCTCAACTCCTTTATTTATGTAACCGATAATGTAACCGGTAACTTTACTAAGATAATATCATTTTACCGCTTACAGGTCAAGTTGTTTTTTCTATTTAAGGTAATTTTTTCTTATTTTTTTTACTTGTATTGAACTTATTTTTATATAAAAAAAATAAGATATATCCCGATTTATTTCGAGATATATCTTATTTTAATATTATTTGGTGGTATTTAATTTAACATAATATAAATTTCGTAATTGATTAATATTTCAACACAATTACTTTTAGCTGTTTTTAATGAAAGTTAAAACCTCATCCCAAGTTGGTATAGATTCAAGTGCACCTATTTTAGTTGTAGTTATACCTCCAACTATATTTGCAGTCTTAACTATTTCCTCCATTGATTTAGCTGGATTTTCAACAACTTGAGCTAATACAGCTCCCATAAAAGCATCACCAGCTCCAGTTGCATCCTTCATCTTTAGCTCTTTTGTTGGTACTAAAACTTGTTTTTCTTTTGTTGTTAATAACGCCCCCTCTTTTCCTAGTGTAATAATTAAATTATCACACCCTAATTTTATAATGAATTCAGAAGCTTCTTTAATGTTATTTTTTCCACTAATTAAAAAAGCTTCTTCTTCGCTTAACTTAACTATATTACTGTCTTTAATAAAATCAATACAACACTTTATAAATTCATCTTTGTTATTTCCAAATAAACTTTCTCTATAATTAGCATCAAATGATATTATTTTATTATTCTTTTTTGCATATTCCTTTAATTTATAATAAGTTTTCTTTAAATCACCTTCAAGAAAAGCTGTTGCACTACCAAAGTGATATAAATCAAACTTTTTAAGGTTATCCTTAATCATATCAAAGGTTAATCTTGAATCTGCATCTCTTGCAAACTCAAAATCCCTTTCTCCATCTTCCATTAGTGATACAAAAGCAAATGTTGTATTATTAGTATCTAATTTAAACATAAGCTCAGTATTAATTTTATTATTTTTAAATGTATCTTCTAAAAAATTACCAAAAGCATCATTTCCAACTGTTCCACAAAAATATGCATCTGCACCTAATTTCGATATAGCAGCCGCTACATTAGCTGGAGCACCTCCTGCTTTTTTTAAGAATCCACTTGTCTCTTTTAAAGACTTTCCTAAATCTATAGATACAAAATCTATTAATGCTTCCCCTGGACAAATTACCTTTTTCATATAATCTCTTCTCCTTTTTTTAATATATATTTTATGTATTTATTTAATACTAAATATTTTTATCTTCTTTTATTAATATCTCTTTTTGCCTTTTAACTATGAATCTATCCATTATGCAACTTAACCTTAATATTTCATTATCTTTACCATATTTAAAATATAACTCACTCAAAATATCTTGTAATTCATCAATTACTGATTCTTCTATAGCCATATCCACACCCCAATATTTTAAATTTTATATTATATACTAGCTAAAGTAACCGGTAACTTTAATTAGTTTAACATATTTAAAAGTTACTATCAATATTTTTTTTGCTATTTTTTACAATTCTATTTTTAGTAATTTTAATTTATCTTTGGTTATTATATTACCCATTATTATTGTCTTCTCACTATTCTTATATCTATAATTAATAAATCAAATTCCTACCAAAATTAATAATTTTATCATAAAAATAATTCATGCTTACTATTTAACTAAAATATATAACCATATTTTCTTATAACAAAAAAGTCTTCCAATAAATCAAACACCAACTTATCAGAAGACTTTCCCTCTAAACATCTATACTAATTTTTGTTCAAAAATATTATCTAAATTAACCTTCTTAATTCTATCATTAATTTCATCCTTATCAACAGTATAAAGACCTAACTCTTGCATTCTCTTAAAATATCCTGCTCCTGCAAAAGTATATCTATCCTTTCTACCTTCCCTAGTTCCTGCCTTTACATTTGCATAGGCAATTAAGTCACCTATTGCTATTGATGCTGGTAAAATTAATAATGGCATTCCCATCATAAGCCTTACAGCATTATGACCTGCTAAACTACCTGTACATATTGCTTCAGTATGACCAACAAAAAGTCCTGCTTTTTCACCTGCACAGAAAAGATTATCTACACCTATAACCTTCATATCATTAGTCCTTGGCGCCACAGATAAATACCTTATAGAATTACCCTTACTTCCTGCATAAGGATCAACATATTTAGCATATTCAAGACCAGGAATCTTCCTTAGCTTTTCAAGTGGATAATAAGTTGTCATAAGCTTAGCATGTGCCGTGTTTATAAAATTGCCACATTTCAAGAAATATTTGCCACTATATAGCTTAATCTTAACTCTATTAGACTTAAAAACTGTAAATGTCAATATATTTTTGTATAAAAATTGGAAAATAATTATGTACAATAATTAGAATTTACATTTTAGTCAAA
>NZ_JAASHM010000067.1 GCF_019734195.1 Clostridium sp. K13
AGGCTCTGTTTTAAATGAAGGTTGATTATATATTAAATTTAAAAGGACACAGTGCTGTGTCCTTTTTGAGTATATATTATATTATAAAATTTATTGCAATTACCAAAAGTCCGCCAATAATTAAGGAAACTGTACTTAATCCTGCACTTATAGTAGTTTTTATATTATTAGTTTTATCTTTTTCCATTTTACTAACTTCGAGATTTGCATTAGCAATATATTGAGCATTATTTTGTCCAAGACCTTGCATAGATAATCCCATTGGATTTCCTCCAATAGAAGAAAGAACTCCTCCGACAACAAAAATTATGCCTTCAACAAAAAGTACATCTCTTAATTCATAATCTTTAAAATTTGTAATTATAAGTGCGACTCCAAATAATACTATACCCCAAATAATTCCGAAAATCACACATTTCCCAATAGTTTTTAATATACTTTTTTCCATAGATTTGCCCCCTTTTTTTATGAACTAATAAAATATTCATATCTTTATTATATATCAAATATAACATAACTAAAACATTTATTGCATTTTATATATATATATTAACTATTTATATAAATATTGGTTGTCTTTCCTTGAACTCCTTTACCATAGTATAACTATGTGCTATATTACTATGAACTATCAAGTTTTTATTTCGTATTGTTTCTTTTTCTGTACTAAATGTATTTATCCATTTATGCCACTTTAAATAGTTCTCAAGATATTTTGTAGCCACCCCATTAAATTTCGCCATCCATCTCTTTAAATTAGAATGCAGACTATTTATGTGATTTATATGATATATATCTTCTTTGTGTCTACCTCTTTTAATTCTCTTGTGCTCTAATTTCATATCTGTAGCAAACTGAATATATGACTTATGAGAATCTGTGCATAGAATAGAATTTTCCCCTATACGATTACCATATAGACGTTCTAACTCATTAGCAGTAACTCTACCAGTACACAGTAATTCAATTATTATATTGCCTTCTCTATCAAGAGCAGTACCTACACAAACTTGTTCTTTACTGATACCTCTCTTTTTAACTTGTTTACCTCTCTTACGAGAAGGTCTTGGCATATTGGCAGGCTTAGTTCCTTTGTATGAGTAAGCAAAGAAAACTTCATCTGCTTCAACTACACCATCAACAGAGCCTACTCCAAGAAATTCACTAATACAATTAAGTATTTTGTGTCTCCAATAAAAAGAAGTTGCAATATTAATTTCTACTTCTTCGGCTGATTTCCTTATAGAGTAACCATTCAACATACATTTAGCATATTTTAACCATTTATCTAAGCCCATTTTGCTTCTATAAGTAGCAGAGTTAGTCAAATCGGAGAATGATTTTTTACAATTTCTGCATAAATATCTTTGCACACCATTTCTTTTTCCATTTCTAACTACATTAGTGCCATTACAATGACAACAAACTCTACCTTTAGAAAATCTCATTTCTTTAACTTCTTTAGTTACTTGTGCAACTTGAGAACCCAAAACAAGATATTCTTCTAACTGAGTTAGTAATTCTTGTTGCTCTTGTTCTGATAAGGCTTTTGCTTGTGATAATACTAATGCTACATTATTCATGGTGATACCTCCGAAAATTGATTATATCTATATTATAACCTATTTTCAGAAAAGTATCATATATCAACCACTATTTAAAACAGAGCCAAATGTTTAAATGCTTCAACTATAACTCCACCTGTGTTATATTCATAATTTGACCCAATCTCAACCTTTGTCATATCTCTTGTACAAGGAATTTCATTGTAGAAATAATCCGCTTGGGTAGTTCCATAGGCTTTTATTGGTCTTCCTGCTTGTGAAAAAATAGTTGTCCATCTTGAATGTGTATGAACAATTCCACCAATATTATAAAAATCATTATATAACTTAACATGAGTTGGTGTATCTGATGATGGTTTATATTTTCCTTCTACAACATTTCCATCAAGATCAACTACAACCATATCCTCTGGAGTCATTTGATCATATTCAACTCCTGATGGCTTAATTACTATAAGACCTTTTTCTCTATCTATTGCTGAAACATTTCCCCATGTAAATTTAACTAAATTATATTTAGGTAATAACATATTTGCTTCATATACTTGCTTTTTTAATTCCTCTAACATCTTAGTTTCCTCCTATACCTATTCAAATCTTTCATTAAAATTTGAGTATGGGCTAAAACCCATACTCACTTTTACTAATCAGTTACAAAATATAATGCTGCCTCACCTAATTCTCTATTAGCAGAAATTATAATATCTCTATCTTTTTCATTTATTACTGCAACGTTACTTGGTCCTACACCAGCTTCAATAACTTCTGTTTTAAATGTAAGATTTTTCTTATCTTCACATTGAATAATAAATAATTCCTTTTCTACTCTTCTATATCCACCAATAATAGTTGGCACACCTCTTAATTTTCCGCCCCAAACTACATGTCCAAAATCCATTTCCTTTGGATATTTATAAATTTCTTTATATTCTCCATTTATTTTTTTATTTATTATGAAGTTTCCACCATGGAATTCTTCTATTGTTACTAATTCATCTTCACCATCTTCATCAATATCTACTACTGCAATATCACTTACTGGCTTATTCATAATTTGTTTAATTGTCCATTCTGTACCTTCATCTTGTGGAGGAGTTACTACAAATACCCCTTCCTGACAAGTTACTAATCCAGCCATTTTATTGTCCCATGTAGTTCTACAGTAACCATGATTTTTTGTTAATCCTTCTTTAATTACTGTTAATTTAATAGGCTCATTTAAATCATCTGGAATTTCTCCTACATAAATCTTCCCTGGATCTGACCAGTCATCTTTAAATTCTTTTGTTGTACAAAGTGTTGCACCTAAGAAATAATTTTTGCCATTAGCTTGTAAAATATCAAATCTATGAACATATGGTAATTTAAATAGTGTTTTTGTTTCCCAAGTTCCATCTTCATTTGGCTTTGACCATACTATAGTTGCATTTTCTGATTGGAAAGTTGGGAAGAAATTTTGTACTGCTAAGAAATCACCATTTTTCCCTGGCACAGATACTATTGACATAGTTCCACCCGGACCATCCCAAACTGTATTTTGTTTAAATTCTTCTCCTGAATAGCTATAACAAGCTCCTTCTCCTTCAGTTGCTAATAATATAACTCTTTCACCATTAACAACAGTACTACTAGTTGCATAACATCTAAATAAATTTGTTAAAAACTTCTTTTCAATTTTCATCTTTTCTCCACCCCATTACTTATTTCTTTATTACCTTAAATAAACTTATATTTATGCTAAATCTGCTGCTCCAACTTGAGCTTCTTCTTTATCTTGTAAATATCCATCATAATCTTCAACTATCTTAAAATAACCTTTTTTATTCTTTAAGTATTGGATTTGTGGTATTGCAAGTAATGCAACTACTACAAGTGCAAATCCGATATATTTAAAGTTATTAATTAATATTCCAATTACTGGCCATACTGTTGCAAAGTCAAAGTTTCCATGCCAACCACCATATTGAGCTAATTGGAAATAACTCGCTGCAAATGCACCACCTGGAACTTGAATAACTCCAGATACAAATGGTATTATCATTGCCGCCTTTAATCCACCTTTTCTATTAGCAAATACTGCAAATGTTGCATTATCAAAGAAAAGAGGTACGAATCCTGAAATTATTAACACAGGGCTCTTAAATACAACTAATCCGATTATTGTAATAAATTATCCTAATGCACCAAATAAGAATCCTATTGTTACTGCATTAGCATGTCCAAACCCATAAACTGCTGCACAGTCAACAGCTGGAACTGATCCCGGTAAAATCTTATTTGAAATACCTTGGAATGATTCAGTAAGTTCTGATACGAACATTCTTACTCCAAGTTGTAATATACTTAAATAAACTGCAAAGTATAATGATTTTTCAATTATATAAAATGCAAAGTTAGTTTGTGGTTTAAAGCTTGAATCTATAGTAAGCATTAAATCTTTTCCTAATATACCTATAATTATCCCAAAGAAAACCATCATTAATGTACCAGTTGCAACAACATTATCACTAAATATTGATAGGAATCCTGGAAGTTTAAGATCTTCAATTGTTTTTTCTTTATTACCTACTTTTCCTGCAATCTTATCTGTTAACCAAACACCAAACATTTGTTGATGTCCAATAGCAAAACCCCCGCCTTCAGTTAATTCTTGACAAGGTTCAACTGTAAGATTTGCTGATACAGCCCAATATATTCCTAGTAATACACCTAACATAGCTACTACTGTTGAATTAACTGATTCTGGGAAGCAGAAAAATATAATCCATAAAGCTGTAGCTGATTGTTGAACCATTATGTGACCTGTTATAAATACTGTTCTAATTTTTGTGTATTTTCTAAATAGAACTAATACTATGTTTATCATGAATGCAATTAATAAAACTATCATCATCATTGAGAAAGACTTACCTGCATTCTCAATTGCTGATTGTGCTGCTGTTTGTCCAAAATATGGATCTATTACTGCTGCTGTTAAATTAAATCTATCTTTTAAACCTGCTAATATTGGTCTAAAGTTACTAACTAATCCACTTGCAGCAACATTAAGTATTAAATATCCAACTGTAGCTTTTACAAATCCTGCAAATGCCTCATAAATTGGCCTCTTTAATAATACATATCCTAAGAAAACAATTAATCCTATGAAAAACGCTGGGTTTGTTAAGATATTAACCTCAAAAAACTCCCAAATTGATATTAAAAAATTCATATTAATACCCCCTAAATTTATAAATAAAATTTATTAAATAATTGCTTTTAAATCCTCAACTGATTTTGAATTAATTAATTTTCCAACTATACTTTCTTCTTCAATTAATCCAACCATATTAACTAAGTTTTGCATATGACTCTCATTGTCGGTAGAAGCTAGTACAAAAAATAATCTTGCATCATGCTCTGGATCATCACTAAAATGTACTGGTTCTTCTGTTCTCATAAAACATACAGCCGTTTCGTTTACACCTTTTCCTTCTTGTGCATGTGGTATGCATATATTAGGTGCTATTACTATATAAGGTCCAAATTTTTTTATACTTGAAATTATTGAATCAGCATACTCTGCTTCAATGGCACCTTCTTCTATTAAAGGTTTACATGAGGCCTTTACTGCATCTTCCCAATTATCAAATCCTTTATGAAATGAATATCTATTTTTCTCTATAATTTCTTTTAACATAAATTTCTCCCCTTTAATCAATACTCAATATATTTTTAGAATCTAGCTAGAGAAAAAACTCTAGCTAGAACTAGGAATATTTTACAAGAATGATTTGTATGGTAAATTGATTTCTTCAGTGAAGCAATCATCAAATCCTCTTGGATAGTGGTATTCTATATTATCTTTATCTGTTGGGAATGTGAACTTTCCTCCCACTTGCCAAATAAATGGTTTAAACTTATATTGTAATCTGTTCTTTTTCATTTCAAATAATGTTAATATCTCATTTGTATCTGCTTGGAAGTTTGACCATATATCATGATGGAATGGAATTACAACCTTAGTATTTAAAGATTCAGCCATTCTTAAAATATCTACTGATGTCATTTTATCTGTAATTCCTCTTGGATTTTCACCATAAGAACCTAAAGCAACATCAATTTTATGATCATTTCCGTGTTTTGCATAATAATTTGAATAATGTGAATCTCCACTATGATATAAATTCCCACCTGGAGTTTTTATTAAGTAGTTAACTGCCTTAATATCCATATCTATTGGCATTGTTCCTCTTAAATCTCCTGATGGAGGAGCTGTAATTAAAGCTGTTCTATCGAATGCTTCTAAAGCTAAAATTTCAATATCTCCAACCTTTACAGAATCACCTGGTTTCATAACTACACATCTTTCTGCTGGAACTCCCCATTCTCTCCATTTATCAACACAAGCTTGTGGTCCTATAAATGGAATATTTGAATCGCAGTTTTGCATTACTGCTGCAGCAACATTTACATCAATATGATCATTATGGTCATGTGTTGATAATACAGCGTCAATTTTTCTAATTCCAAATGGATCTAATACGAAAGGTGCAACTCTTAAATTTGGTTGAAGCTTCTTTCCTCCACACATTCTAGCCATTTGATGTTCTGGATTTATATATGGATTCTTTTTAGTTTTCTTACCACTTCCACACCAGAAGTCAACACAGATGTTTGTCCCGCCTTCTGATTTAACCCAAATTCCTGTACATCCTAACCACCACATTGAGAAAGTTCCTGGTTTAACCTCTTCATGTTCGATTTCTTCATTTAACCAAGTTCCCCATTCTGGAAAAGTATTTAAAATCCATGATTCTCTTGTTATATTTTCTACTTGTGACATTTTCTATTCCCCCTGATACCTTTTTATTTTGAACGTTTTGAACATCTTATTTATTTTTTAGAACCTTCTGTCTGTTTGCAAGTTAATAATACATCAAACATTCATATAGTTCAAGTGCTTTTTGAACTTTTTTTGTTTTTTTTGAACTTTTTCTTTTTTTTGTAACTTTTAACTATTGAACGCTTTGAACATTTTGTTTATAATTAAAGTAATCAATAAAATATTTATTGCTTATTGGATATCTATAGAAAATTTAAGAAAGGAGGAAAACAAAAATGAAACCAAAAAAAACTCAAAGTATGGTTTCTAAACGAAGAGATGAAATTTTAAATATTCTTAAAAATAATAAAACTGTTAAAAATGAAGAATTAGCAGAGTTATTACATACATCACCATTAACAATACGTAGAGATTTACAAGTATTAGAAGAAGAAGGATTAGTAAAAAGATACTATGGTGGAGCAACATTAGTAAATGAACCATCATTAATTGAAGCCAATTTAGATGTTCCAACGGATTTTATAAAACAAAAACATGCTATAGCTAAATATGCTGCTAGTCTTATAAACGATGGGGATACAATTTTTATAAACACAAGCTCCACAGCTTTGCTAATACTAGAATATTTAGAAAAAAAACGTGTTGTTGTTGTAACAAACAACGGAAAAGCTTTACAAGTTCCACTTCCGCCTAATATAGATTTAGTTTTAACTGGCGGTCAAGTATATGGAAGAAAACAATCTATGATTGGAGACTTTGCTACATTTATCTTATCAAAAATCTCTGCTTCTAAATGTTTTTTAGGAGTTAGTGGAATAGAAGTTGACTGTGGTATAACCACATCTGTTCTTCAAGAAACTTTAGTAAATAAAGAAATGATCAATCATTCAATTGGGCCTGTTTATATAGTAACTGATAGTTCTAAAATAGGACGACACTCTAATTTTTCTAGTGGAGATATTGATAAAATATCTCATTTAATAACTGATTCTGATGTATCAAATGAAAATGTTCTAAAGTTTAGAAACCTTGGAATTGATGTATCAATAGTCGATTATGATAAATAAAGAAATAAAGAAAAAGTTATGCTTATTATATGCATAACTTTTTCTATTTATAATGTTTTTAACAATATTACTTTTCATTATGTAAATATTTGTTATATAATTTTTATATAATCATTTTTAATTTAAACTTTAATATAGGAGGTAAAAGATGAGTAACAAAAAGAAAAATAAAAAAAGCGCTGTAAACGAAAAAGCTGAAAAATATTTATCTTATGGTACATTAATAGGATTAGTTATTGGACTAATTATAGGAACTACAGTATTTTTATTAACTGATAATATGTTCTGGATGGCATTAGCCCCTATTGTTTTACTTTTTGCAGGTTTAGGAATAGGCTCTTATTTAGGTAAGAGTAAAAAAGCTATAAAAAAGCATTCATAAAAAATAAATGATACATACTATTGATATAGTATGTATCATTTATTTTTTTCAGTTTGTTGAAAAACCCCCTGTTTAAAAACAGAGGGTTTTTCTATTATTAGTTGTGGATAAAATTTAAAA
>NZ_JAASHM010000068.1 GCF_019734195.1 Clostridium sp. K13
CTTCCCATAAAAATTGCTCCCTCTATAGTAATGACAGTTTTATTATTTTAACTGTCTACTATAAAGGGAGCATATCACTAGAAAGCTTACTGCTATTTATTTTATATATTAAGTAACTTATATAATTCTTTACATTTATCTTTATCCATTGCTGGAACACCATCTAATCTGTATTTTATTTTCATATTCTCATATTTATTTACACCAAGTAAATGATATGGAAGTAATTCTATTTTTTCAACATTATTTAAAGTCTTAATAAATTCTCCTAATGAAGTTATATATTCTTCACTATCTGTCATTCCTGGAACAACAACTTGTCTTATCCATATTTTTGTATTACATTTTTTACATGCCTCTAAGAATTTTAAACTTTCCTCTATATTAATTCCAGTCATTTCTTTATATCCTTCTTTTGTAACATGCTTTACATCAAAAAGAACTAAATCTGTATACTCTAATATTTCCTCATAGTTTCCAAATCCTACACCTGATGTATCTATTGTAGTATGTATTCCTTTTTCTTTACAAAGTCTTAAACACTCTTTTAAAAACTCTGGTTGTCTTAAAGGATCTCCTCCTGAAAAAGTAACCCCTCCTCCAGATCTTTCAAAATAACTTCTAAATCTAGCAATTTTATTTACTAATTCTTCTGGAGTAAACTCTAATGCTTCATCACTTTTATCACTCCAAGTATCTGGGTTATGACAGTATTGACATCTTAATGCACATCCTTGCATAAATACTACAACTCTAATTCCTGGTCCATCAACTAATCCCATTGTTTCTATTGAATGTATTGTTCCTTTTAACATATTCCATCCTCCATATTATCTATAAGTTTATGTTAAATATTCTTTTGATTTATTAACTAATAAAAGAAAAAACTATTCTCTCATAAAATTACTTTTTTATTTAATTCATTATTATTATACAACGTAACTCTAATTTTGTTAATACCTTCATGTAATCATTATCTATTCATAATTATTATTGTTTATTTTAATATTAAAAATCATATTTTTATTATTAAATTTTATAAATTTTACTTTTTTATAATTATATTTAAACTAAATTAATATAAATTTATCCTTATTGATTTTATATGTATTTTTTTCTGTTGTTTACCAATTATAAATTTATATATATTTTTTTATTTCTCTTATAAAAGATAAATTATATTTATACTTTGCTATTATGCCTATAAATAAGTATTTTTATTTTTTATAACTTTTCCCCATTCTTACTTATACTAAACTTTCAATGTATAAATGTTAAACATAGTAATATTGTTTTTTCTTCAACCCCTTTATTTATGAGGTTATTTAAAGAATTTTTATTAAAATATTTTTCTCAAAAATATTGATTTTTTATTCACAACTCTATATAATAACATTGTTTGTTTAGTAATTTTAAACCAATAGTTTAGTAATAGTTATTATTAAATTATTTGAAAGGCAAGGTGAAATTGTGCAAATTGGGGATAAAATAAAACGAATGAGAATTGAAAAAGGATTAACACAGAAAGAGCTTGCTAATAGATGCGAATTATCTAAAGGTTTTATATCTCAACTTGAAAATGATATAACTTCACCATCTATTGCCACTTTAATAGATGTATTGGAAATATTAGGGACAAACCTTAAAGAGTTCTTTAGTGATGATAAAGATGAAAAAATCACTTATACATATGAAGATATGTTTGAAACTGAAAATAATGATTTAAAATATAAATTAATGTGGTTAGTTCCAAATGCACAAAAAAATGAAATGGAACCAATAATGATAACATTAGATCCTGGTGGAAAATATACAGAAGAAGAACCTCATGAGGGTGAAGAATTTGGTTACGTATTATCTGGAACCATAACTCTACATCTTGGAGACAAATCATATAAAGTTAAAAAAAATGAGAGCTTCTATTTTAAACCTAGATCAAATCATTACATAAGTAATAGTGGAAAGACACCTGCTAAAGTTATTTGGATTTCCACTCCACCATCATTTTAAGTGAGATTCTAAATTTTAATTTAGTCAACTTTCTCCATTGATTAACAATGGAATACGTTAATATTAAAGAAAGAGGTGTTTTTTTTGAGTCAAAATATTATCGAAATACAAGGTGTTTCTAAGGTCTATGGTGATAATACTGTTTTAGATAACCTTTCATTAAATATACGTAAAAACGAATTTTTAACTTTACTTGGTCCTAGTGGCTGTGGTAAAACAACTACACTTAAAATTATAGCAGGCTTTGAAACTGCTGATAGTGGTAAGGTTGTCTTTGATGGGAATGATATATCTAATCTACCTCCTTACAAAAGACAATTAAATACAGTGTTCCAAAAGTATGCATTATTTCCTCATATGAATATATATGAAAATATTGCTTTTGGATTAAAAATTAAAAAACTTCCTAAAGAAGAGATTGATAAAAAAGTTCGTGAAATGTTAAAAATGGTTGCTCTTGAAGGTTTTGAAAAAAGATCTGTTGATTCATTAAGTGGTGGTCAACAACAAAGAGTTGCTATTGCAAGAGCTCTAGTAAATGAGCCTCAAGTTCTTTTACTTGATGAACCTTTAGGTGCATTAGATTTAAAACTTAGAAAAGAAATGCAATTAGAACTAAAAAAAATTCAAAAGAGACTTGGAATAACATTTATATTTGTAACTCATGATCAAGAAGAAGCTTTAACAATGTCTGATACTATTGTTGTAATGAACAAGGGTGTAATTCAACAAATGGGTAGTCCTGAAGATATCTATAATGAACCTGCTAATGCATTTGTTGCAGATTTTATTGGAGAAAGTAACATATTAGATGGAATTATGATAGAAGACTTTAAAGTAAAATTCTCTAACACAACTTTCAACTGTGTTGATAAAGGTTTTAAATCAAATGAAAAAATAGACGTTGTTGTAAGACCTGAAGATATCGAAATTACTTCTGTTGAAAATGGAATGTTAGTTGGTAAAGTTAACTCTGTTACTTTTAAAGGTGTTCATTATGAAATTGAAGTTGAACAAGAAAATACTAAGTGGATAATACATAATATAAAAAGTGCTAAGGTAGGAAGTACTGTTGGCTTAATTATTGATCCTGAAGCAATACATATAATGAGAAAGGTAAGTAATTATGAAAAAGAAAAATAATCAAGGTTTCCTTCCAGCATCTCCCTACATTGCTTGGAGCTCACTTTTTATTGTTATTCCACTTTTAATAGTAGTTTTCTTCGCCTTTACTATAAAATCAGGTGACACTTATAAATTTTCATTAGAAAACTTTCAAAGGCTACTTGATCCTAATTACTTAAAAGTTTTTGGTAGAAGTTTGCTTTTAGCTGCTGAAGCAACTTTAGGATGCCTTATTCTTGGATATCCTGTTGCTTATTTAATCTCTAAAATGAGAGAAGGAAAAAGAAATATATTAATAATGCTATTTATTGTTCCTATGTGGATGAACTTCCTACTTAGAACTTATGCTTGGTTACCTATACTAGGTAAAAATGGTCTTATTAATACTTTTCTAGTTAATATAGGTCTTAATCGTATAGATATTCTTTATAATGATTTTGCAGTACTTTTAGGTATGATATATAACTTTTTACCATTTATGATATTACCTATTTATACTGTACTTACAAAAATGGATAAAGATTTAATAAATGCAGCATCTGACTTAGGTGCAAATAGAAAAAAAATCTTCACAAAAATAGTTTTACCTTTAAGCATGCCTGGAGTAATCTCAGGAATTACTATGGTGTTTATGCCTGCTGTATCTACCTTTGTTATTTCTAGAATCTTAGGTGGTGGGCAATATATGTTACTTGGTAATTTAATAGAAACTCAATATACAACAATGGGTGATTGGAACTTTGGTTCTGCCATTGCCATATTTATGATGATTATAATTTTAATTTCAATGGCCTTCATGAATAAATTTGAAGGTACTGATGATAAATAAGGAGGATATTTATTATGGTAAAAAAACTTGAATCTTTCATTAAAAGATTTTACCTATTATTAATTTTTGTATTTTTATATACACCAATAGTTACTTTAATGGTATTCTCCTTTAATGATTCAAAATCTATGGGAAAATGGAGTGGATTTACTCTAAGATGGTATACCAACCTTTTTCAAAATGCTAGAATAATGGAAGCCTTAAAGTATACACTAATAATAGCTATAGTTTCTTCTATTATAGCTACAATAATAGGTACATTAGCTGCTATAGGAATTCATAAAATGAGAGGCGTACCAAAAAAGACTTTATTAAATATTAATAATTTACCGGTATTAAATCCAGATATAGTTACTGGTATATCTATAATGAGTTTATTTATTTTTATATTTCCTATTCTAAATAGAATTGGGATAAATGCTGAATTTGGATTTACAACAATGCTTTTAGCTCATATTACTTTTAATATTCCATACGTTATATTATCTGTACTTCCTAAGCTAAAGCAACTTCCTAATAATATAACTGAAGCAGCCTTAGATTTAGGTGCAACACCTGGGTATGCAATGTGGAAAATAATCTTACCTCAAATTCAGCCTGGTATTGTTGCCGGACTTTTAATGGCCTTTACAATGTCTATTGATGATTTTGTAATTAGCTTCTTTACTACTGGTCCTGGAGTAACTAATTTATCTATAGAAATTTACTCTATGGCAAGAAAAGGTATAAATCCTTCAATAAATGCATTATCTACTTTAATGTTTTTAACAGTATTAATTTTATTATTAATTGTAAATAGAAAAGAATTTACTTCAAGGGGTGAATAAATTGAAAAAATTTAAAAAATTAGCTGCTTTAGTTGCAACTACATTATTAACAACTTCTCTTTTTGCTGGATGTGGAAATAGTAACGCTGGAGAAAATGGAACATTAAACTTCTTCAATGTTGGTGATTATATTGATGAAGCTCTTATTAGAAAATTCGAGAAGGAAACTGGAATTAAGGTAAATTATTCAACTTATGATACTAATGAAATAATGTACCAAAAAGTTAAAACTAATCCAGGCACTTATGATTTAGTAGTTCCATCTGATTATATGATTGAAAAAATGATAAGTGAAAATTTATTAGAAAAGATAGATCTTAATAATA
This sequence comes from Clostridium sp. K13, assembly GCF_019734195.1. Classification (GTDB taxonomy): domain Bacteria; phylum Bacillota; class Clostridia; order Clostridiales; family Clostridiaceae; genus Clostridium. The sequence goes on from NZ_JAASHM010000068.1 coordinate 5,118, forward strand.
TTGCTAATTATCAATATATTGGCGATGCTTATAAAAATTTATCTTACGACCCTACTAATGAATATTCTGTACCTTATATGTGGGGAACAATAGGTATAATATATGATAGTACAAGAATAACTGATCCTATAAATAGCTGGGATATTCTTTGGGATTCTAAATACAAAGATGAAGTATATATGTTTAACTCACTTAGAGATGCTATGGCTATTGGATTACTTAAAGATGGATACTCTATAAACTCTACAACTCCTACTGAAATAGATGCTGCTAGAGATGTTTTAATTGAACAAAGAAGTTTAACTAATCCTGTTTATGTTGTAGATGAAGTTAAAGATAATATGATTGCCGGTGAAAAAATGCTTGCAACTGTTTGGTCTGGTGATGCAATTTATATAATGAACGAAAATCCTGATATGAAATACTTTATACCTAAAGAAGGTTCTAATAAATGGGTAGATGCTTTATGTATTCCAGCTGGCGCAAAAAATAAAGCTCAAGCAGAAGCATTCATTAACTTCTTATGCGACCCTGAAAATGCTAAAGAAAATGTAGATTATATAGGATACTCTACTCCTAACACTGCTGCTTATGACCTACTTGATGAGGAGACTAAAAATAATCCAGCAGCATATCCTTCAGATGAAACATTATCTAAATGTACTTTATTTGTAGATTTAGATCCTGAAGTATTAAAATTATATGAAGCTGCTTTTACAGAAGTTCTTTCTCAATAATAAAAATGTTCTATTAAAAAGGAGCTGTCGCAATAGCGGGTAAAAAAATCCGCTAGCGATAGCTCTTTTTCTATATTTTCAAAAAAATAATT
>NZ_JAASHM010000069.1 GCF_019734195.1 Clostridium sp. K13
TTTACTTTAACTATATTCTGTTCAATTTTCAAAGACCATTTACTCTGTCGCACCGAAGCGACTTCCTTATCTTATCACTGAGAAACTTTTATGTCAACATCTTTTTTCAACATTTTTTTATGTTGTTTTTGTTGATAAAAATTTGCTTTTAGCCTTTCGACTTACTTGCTGTGTTCCTTAGGACAAGACTTATAATATCATCTAATGAATTTAATTATTAGTCATAATAAATTATAATACAACTTTAAACCTATTTCTCTACATTTTTCATCTATATACTACATTTTTCTTATATTGATACGCTAGGAACAGTGTTGCTATTTTTTATAAAATCTATCCACTTAATTCACATTATCCACAGGCTTATTTGTTTTAAGTTTAGACTTATCAACATAATTAACATTATCAACACTTATAAAATCATTACATTAATCTACATATATATAGTTTATTAACGTTATATAACAATTATAATTTTATTATTTAAACAAATAAAATTAAAAAAAAGTACTTTCTCAAAATTTAGAAAGTACTTTTTATCTATAATCTTAAGAAAAATTATCCTATTTTTCCTTTTATGAAGTAATATAATAAACTAATTTAATCTTTACAAATATAAATCAACTTATTTATTCTTTTTTTTACTTAGAATTACACCTGCTCCAGCTGTCAATACACCTAATAATCCAACTGTAGCCGCAGATGTTCCTCCTGTTTTAGGTAATTTATTAGAGTTATTTACATTAGAATTACTGCTATTATTTTCAGGGGAGTTATTTCCATTACCACTTTCTGCTCCAGAATTATTATTGTTACCGTTATTAACATCACTTGCATCTGCAATAACCAATTCTTCTAATGCGATTTCTAAAGCATTAGTTGCTTTTTCAATATCCTCTTCAGTTGCTTCTTCGTTAGTCATAATATATTTAGCATCATTTAATCTATCTTTTAAATTGTTCCAAGACTCTTCTGTATATTTATCAGAATCTAACTCTTCAACTTTCTCTATTAAATCTTGTAACCTATCCTTATTTGGTTTTAATCTTAACTGTAAGAATGCTCTTATTAAACTTTCATAAGTATTACTAACTTCTTCTTCCATTGCGTTTTCATCTACAATTACATTTCTAGCAGTTGATAATACTACTGATAAGTTATCCCAAGTAGCTTTTATATATTCTTCTGAATTTAACTTATCTATTTTTTCTACTAAAGAAATTAACTGTTCTTTATTACCTTTTTTAAACTCTAACATTTGAATTACATTACTTAATCTAATGAATGCATCATCTACTTCTTTTTGAGTCTCAGATGAATTTAATAAAACTATTTTTGCATTTTCATATGCTTCATTGAACTCTTTAACTACAGCTGGAACTACACCTTCCAACATCCCTTCTGATAATATCTCATCAGCATAATCAATAATTATTTGTAGTGCCTGTTTATTAGTAGTAACAAGCTTTTCAAATTTGGCTTCTAAAATAATATCTTCTGTTATTTTAGTATTAAAATCAAATAACTCATCTCCAAAATACCATCCTAAGAAAGAATATCCTTCCTTTTGTGGATCCTCTGGTCTTATAACAGTTTCACCTTCTAATACTTCCACTACAGTTTTATTTTCTCCATTTACAAATGTAACATTAAAATTGACTTCAACAGGAGGCACCAAATTAGAATCTGTTGTGTAAGTTATTTCAATTAATTGAAAATCCTTTGCCATAGAGTCATATGAAATCTTAAGATCTGTTGTATTTCCTAAATTACTAACATCAAATAAATTTATTGACTTATCTAATACTCCAATAGCTTTCCATTTTCCATTTGTTAATACTTCAACATTAGCATTTGAAATAGTATTAGCATTTTGAATTATAGTAATAGCAGAAATTTGATCTCTATCTGTTAACTTATAAGTTAAATATCCTGAATTTTCAGTTGCATGTATAGTAAATTTTGTTTCTAACTGTTTATCAACTAAACTTGATAATTGATTTGTATTAGATAATTCTTCAGTAGTTGAAATTTCGTATACTTTACTTCCAAGTAATGATTGCCCATTATTAATTGAAATTTCATTTACTATAAACTCTTTTTCTTCTTCATATGCTAAACGAATATATCTATATTCTGTATTTCCTTCAACATTAATATCCATCCAGAAATATGGTACCTCACGTCCATTAAATCCATCTTCTGTTTGTTCATTTCCTTGAATATTAAAGCTTTTTACATTAATCCACTCATTACCATCTACTGAAACTTGTACCTTACCTTGTCCTAATACTGCTTGTGGATTTTCAGTTGCTACATCCTCTGCAACTTTAACTTGAATATGATTTAAAACAACTTTTTGTCCCATATCTATAGTTAAGTTCTTAGTTTTGTAGTGACCTTTAGTAGAATCTTGTCCATCAAATACATTGTTTAGTGAATTATCATATGCTACACCATCTATAAAGTAATTATATTTACACATATCTGGTCCAAATGCACCATATAATTCAATACCAGTTCCATTGAATTCATATTCGATAGTACCAGTTGTATCAACTAAATACATTTCATCTTGATTTAACCATCCAGTCTTTGGTGACCACATACTCCATGCCTTTGAACTATTTCCTGTTGATAATACAAGTCCTGGAGTTGTTGTTGTCATATTAACTTCTGAAGTTTCTTCTCCATTTTTAACAACAAACTTATCTACTGATGCTTTATATTGGTTTTTATTTGCTCCACTAGGTTCTGTTAATATAGTAATATTATGATTTCCTTCTTGTAATCCATCTACTGAAAGTATTTTTTGAGAAGGGTTATCCTTTCTTCATCCATTAGCATCAACTGATCCATAAGTAGTACCTACTGTTACTTTTGGTTCTTCAATTTGTTCAATACTAATATTTAAAATTGTGCTTAAATCACTAGCAACATCTGAAGTATTTTTTATTCTTACGTAACGAGCAACTATCTCACCACTAGCATTTTCTAAGGTATTCCAAACCTTGAAGTTTTCTGAATGTTCAAGAATAAGCCCCTCTGATAACTTTATATTATCTATATTAACTGATTCCAATTTAGATAATTGAACAGCAACAAATTCATCATTATTTAATGTAGTTCCTTGTAGTTCTAATGCTATACTACCCTTATTATCAACAATATTAGCCCCATTAATATTTTCAACATTAGTTACTAATTTAACACCATCATTAACAACTACAGACATTTCACGTATGTGTAACCAATAATCTGGCTTATTGTTATATCCTTGCTTGCTTAAACGTAAACGAACATAGCGTGCTGAAGTATTTGTATCTACATTTATATTGTGAGGAGCAGACTCTTCTGAATAGTCCTTTATAGTTGTCCAACTTTCTCCATCCTTAGATACTTCAAGAACTGCATAATGGAATATATCATTGTCAGAATCATTAGCCCCCTGTGTAATTGATACATTCATTAAATCTTTAACTTCACCTAAATCTAATCCAAAATAACCTCCCACTTGTTGTATTCCACCATATTCTAATTTAGTATATGTTGACATATCTCCATCATAGTATTTATTAAATTCACTTTCTGCTACATTAGCCCATTGTGTAAAGTTATAATATAATTTTGCATCTTCACCTTCTAATCCAAGTATTTTATTTAATTCCTTACCTAATTTTGAATTTAAATAAGTAGCTAAAGGACGTAATCTCTTAGTACCTGGTTTAACCTCTAAATTTGTATATCCTCCTGGTTTAAATCCAGGTTTAGTCACAGAGTTTGAAGCAGCAATTTTAGTTGCTATATTTGAATATTCATTCCAAGCAATATCGTAATCTTCTTCACTAATTGCAATTATAGAGTTTAATCCTGCAATAGCGGCTTCTAATGTAGCAGATAACGATTCTTTATATGGAGCAAATTCTTTTTTTAACCCTTCATTTTGTGCTTTTTCCATTAATGAATTAGCAGCTGCTAATATTTCCTCTAACTTAACTTTTAATGCTTGAGCCTCAGTTGCTGCATTTTCACCAGCTTCTAATTTATTTTTTAATGCATCAATTGGTTCTCTTAAATCTTCTGATTCTGCCCATGCTAATCCTGTTTGATGATAAACACCATCCCTTGGATATGACATATGTCTAGCTAAAACTCTCAACTCATTTTCTACTGCTTCATCAACATTTTTAAATGAAGCATCCCATGAAGCATCAACATTAAAATCATCAACATTCCAAGAGAAATCAGCTATTTGGAATAACCCTATTTTTGATAGTTATGCTTCACACATTGGATTTGAAACTAATCCATTTAATTTGTTAGTCTTTTTAAGCATTTCTGCTTTACCGATAAATAATGTTGAATCTGTGTAATCATTAACTGGCCAGTTTAACCACATATATGGATAACGTCCAGATACATCTTTAAATCCATTATTTAAATTGTCATCTACATTACCAATTATAGCTGGACCTGTATGCATAATTTCAACATCTTCTTTAACTGCTGGAACTTGTTGTGATTGTCCATCAATTGTAATTGTTGTTCCATCTCTAAATTGATTATAATAAGATGCTCCTGGCCAACCACTATATGCTTGTGGACAGAAAATTAAAGGATATGTACCCTCTTTAGAATCTAACCAATCAGTTAAAGTATTAATTGCCTTAACTTGTAAAGCCGTTTCAGAAACTGCATCATCTGCAAGCAATGCAAATTGTCTTACTCCTAAAGCATATAAACTCTCAAACTTATCTATTATATATTGCATTTCTTGATCATAATTTTCTTTATTTATACCATTACTCATAAATGGATGAATAGCATAAACAAATCTATTTTTAGTTCTAACACCAGCCTCTATTATTTCCGCCATTTTATTTAACTCTTCTTGAGGATATGGTTCTCTCCATCTGCTATTATGATAAGGATCATCCTTTGGTGCAAAAATGAATGTATTTAACTTAGTTTTACTGCCAAATTCCATTAAAGAAATTATTTCTGGATTTGACCATGGAATACCGTAATATCCTTCAATGTATCCACGATATTGAATGTCAGCATAATCTTCTACAACATTTTTTAGTAATTGATTATTTGATGATTGTTCTATCATTAATTGTAAAGTTGTTACTGCACAATATAACGCATCACTATCATTTCCTATTAATTTAATACCGTTATCACTAATCTCTATAACGTTAGCATCAAATTTATTAAATAAATTCTCAGTTTTTGGTGTATATCCTATCTCTTCAGATGAAATACCTGCTATAATATTAAACTTATTTTCTTCTAATTGATTAGATACTACTATATTACAATCTAATAGTTGTAAGGTATCTTGTAGATGATTTTGAGTTGCTTCATCTATAGCTCCTTTTAATACAACGTTTACCTCATTAGGAATTGTTACATTACCTCCAGTATATTGGATATCTTGTGGAATTGGGTAAATTTCATATTTTTCGATATACTGCGTCTTATTGTCTGCATGTACTAACGTTGTATTAGATAAAATTCCAACGCCTAAAGTTAATACTAAAGACAAACTCAACTTTTTAATAAATGATTTTTTCATTTTTCTCTCCCCTTTTTCAAATTTATATATTAATACATAATATTTATTATGTTTTAACATTATCTACTTAACATATACTAAAATTTTTCTTAAGGTAAATATTAAAATCCTAAAAATTTTATATTTTTAAGCAAAAAAAAAGCCGAAAAGAATAACATTATCTCTTAATCTAAGATAATATTCCTTTTCAGCTTATGCTCAAACTTAATTGATAACACACTAAATATTCTTATTATATCTATAATAGTGCAAAAATACTTGAATAATTTTACAACTGAATAAAATAAAAAAACATTCATGATAAATCCTTGCTAT
>NZ_JAASHM010000007.1 GCF_019734195.1 Clostridium sp. K13
AAACTTATATAATTTTCAAAGAGCGAGCAATTCTATGAAAAATCAAGCTATTTTTTCATATCAGCTTAACAGATTCCCTTTTTTATAAACTCATCTGCATTCTTATCATCATGAATTTTCACACTGCTATCATAGCTTATATTGCCTTTTTCAACCTCATTAATATATAACCCTATAATAAAGCAATATAATTCAATTTGTAAATTTCCATCTGATCTTGAATTAAAAGATAACGGATTTAATGGTTCATATACTGGACTCTTAATTTGTGAATAATTAAATGATAAAAATAAATATAATCTATTAATATTTCTATATACAATTTTTCCATCTTTTACAATGGGATTAGCACTTCCTAAATATCTTGCACAAGGAGGAAGTTCAAACCCTCTAAACTTATCACAATTACAATCATCTTTAAAACTACAATGTTTTTTCTTTCTTTTTTTCAAAAGATCTTCCTCTTAAATTGCTATATATTTATCCTATGATTATTTATATCTCTATTCTACTTATTTTTAACTATTTTATGCTCATCAACTAAATGATCTCTATTTTTATTTATCGTTATTGAACCTATAATCATTATTATTGCAAAAACAATTAAATAAGCAACAACATGCATTTTATGTGAGAAACAAGCTGCAATAATCATAAATATACATCCTATAATTGAAAGTATAGGCATTACAAAACGCTTAAATACTCCTAAACTAGTTTCCTTTTTAATCATCATAATAAAAATGGGAATATACATTGCATAAATAGTGACTATAGGTAATTCTGATGAATCAAAATTAAAAAATCCAAACCACCCTTCAGTTAATTGAGAACCATAGAAAAATAATAACCATACTCCACAAAACAACAATCCTATAACTGAAGAATTTGTAGGCATATTTGTGATATTATCTACTTGTTTAAATACCTTTTGCTTTGGCCCTAATCCTCTTGCTGCTATTGAATAAAGTCCTCTAGTACAACCTAACATTAATCCATTTAATGTTCCTAAACACGAAATAATAACAAATACAAATATTAATGATCCTCCAACACTTGAGAATATCTTTTCAAAAGCAAGCTTAGCTCCTGATTCTCCACCAGCCATCATAACTGAATTAGGAACTGCACCAGCAAGTCCAATATAATATAAAATATAAACAACCATTATAGCAAAAGTTCCTATAATAAGTGCTAATGGTAAGTTTCTTTTAGCATCTTTTAATTCCGCATTTATACTGGTTGCAATAATCCATCCTTCATATGCAAAAGCTGTTGCAACAACTGCAGTAAATAGACCCCCTGCCATATCCACCTTTTCTACAACGGTTTGAAAATTATAAGATGTCATTCCATTTATAACGCCTACAATAGTTCCTACTACAGCCATTAATAATAATGGTATCAACTTAATAACAGTTGTACAGACTTGAAATTTTCCTGCCAAAATTGGTGATAAAGAGTTAATTGCAAAAGCACCTACTAAATATAAACAAGCAATGGTCATACATTCTCCACCTGATATTGAAAATCCAAATAACACGCATGTATACCTAGCAGAAACCCATGCTAAAACTGAAGTTAATGTTGGATAATAAATAACAGCCATAAACCACCCTACATAATACCCATAAGTTTTTCCCATAGTTGCTTCAGCATAATCTACAACACCATTCACATACTCATACTTAGTTGCCATTACAGAAAATGTATAAGCACATGTAATCATAATAATACCACCAATAATCCAAGCTATAATTCCTAAAAAAAGATTGCCCCCAGTAGCAGTTAAAACCTTTTCAGCTTTAAAAAATACACCACTTCCTATAACAATACCTATTACCATTGCTATAGCTGTAAATAATCCATATTTTTTGTGTAACTTATTAGACATACATCACCCCATAATTATATTTAGAAATATTATTCTATAAAAATAGATTATCAACATTTACATTATATGTAAATATTTTTATTGCTATTTTTTTATAAATCCCTTCTTAAAATACAATTTTGTAATTTTTAATAATATAAAAAAAGATGAATATATAAAAAAGATTTTTTTATAATGCAATTTAACTTATTTATAAAATAGAAAAAGAAACTCAACTAAGAGTTCCTTTTTCTATTCTTATACCATAAATCTACTATTCCATTATAAGTTCTAGTACTAACCAATTCTAGTTTTCTTTCTTTAGTATGCTTATCAAATAGAGAAATTCCATCACCTAGAATTGTAGGTATTATTGATATACAAAATTCATCTATTAAATTAAGTTCCAATAATTGATTTACTATTGAGGCTCCACCACAAATCCAAATATTTTTACCTTCTTGTTTTTTTAAATTTAAAATTAGTTCTTCTAAATTCTTATTAGTAAAAGTTATTTCTTCTTTATTTTCTATATTTCTATTTGTGATAACATAACTTTGTTTCCCTTTATATACCCAAATATCTGGCGATAATTCTGTTACTACTTTGTGATAAGTTTTATATCCCAATATAACAGTATCAATTGTTTCAATAAATTCTGGGTAACTTCCTTGTTCAGTATTGGATTGATCCTGTCCACTTAACCAATTAACATCTCCATTATAGTCTGCAATATATCCATCTAAACTTGTTGCTATATATAATATTACTTTTCTCATTTGTAATTTTACTCCCTATTTTATATCTACTAAACTTAGTCTTTCTTACTATATATTAAATAAGTATATAAGTGCAATATAAAAAGTTTTTTAATCTTTTTAATTAATAACTAAATAAAAAATAGAAAGCAGATAGATTTGTTTATTCTACAAATCTATCTACTTTCCACTCTTTTAAAATTAATAATTATCTATTTTCTTTTTTTAAATAAACTTGCTCCTATTGCAGATATCATTGCACCTAAAACTCCAATTACTCCAGCTGAAGTTCCTCCTGTTTTAGGTAAATTTCCTTGATTATTATTAGTAGTACTATTATTACTATTTCCAGTATTACTATTATTACCTGCATTAGAACCATCATTTGATTCATTCTTATCATCACTTGTATTATTATCTTCTGGCTTCTCTGTAGTATTTTCAACTAATCTACCTAATGCTAATTCTAAACCACTCTTAGCATTATGAACTTCCTCTTCAGTAGCATCATCATTAGCAAATACTAATTTTGCCATTTCTAATGCATTAACTACGTTACCATAGCTCTCTTTTGTATATTTACTTGGATTTAAGCCTTCTGCTTTGTTAATTAAGTCTTGTAATTTATCCTTATTTGGCTTTAATCTTAATTCAAGATAAGCTCTCATTAATTTATTATAGCCTTCTTTTACTTCATTTTCTAAAGCATTTGCATCGTCAATAATAACATTAACTTCTGCTAGTACGCTTTCTAATTTACTCCAAGTTGAAGTTATAAATTCATCCTTATTTAATTTACTAATTCTATCTCTTAAATTAATTAATTGCTCTTTATCTCCCTTGTAGAATGATAATTTTTGCATTGCAGCAGCAAGTCTATCAAATGCAGCATTAACTTGATCTTGATTTGCACTAGGATTATTTAAAACTTCTATTGCTTTAGCTAATGCTTCTTTGAACTCTTCTACAACTACAGGAACAACATTTTCTAATTCTTCATCAGTAATTTCATTTGCCATATCAACAGCAATTTGTAAATGATCTTTAAATGCATCTTCATCAACTTCAGTATTTTCATTTACTATTATTTCATAAATTTTTGGTGATGGATTATTAATATCAAATTCTAGCTTAATTTCTAAGATATCCTCATTAACATCTATATCACTTAATTGCTTTCCTAATACACCAACATTTTTCCAAACACCATTTATATTTTTAACGCTTACCTTAGCTTCACTTATATTGTCCTTATCTTGTAAGAATAGTATATTTCCTACATTTGTTACTCTTGTCATCTTGTAAACTAATGATTGAGTAGTTTTATTAATTTCAGATTCAAATGCAGTAGATAAATCTCCATCATATAAATAATCTACTCTTCCTTCTAAATCACCAGTTACTAACTCTACATAATTATCACCAGCATCAGGTACAGTCTTATTTACTTCTACTTCAAATAATTGAACCCAACATCCTGAATTATCTCCATTTGCTTGTATTTTAATATATCTTGCCATTTGACCATTAGCATTTACAGCAGCAATCTTTTTATCTCCTTCAGATGTATATTGTAATTCTCCTAAAGAAGTCCAGTTAATACCGTCTTCAGATATTAAATACTCTGAATTTCTCATATAGTCTGTACCACCAAAATATGCACTTATATCATAAAGAGGTATTTTATTACCTAAATCTACTTGTATATAATGTCCTGCAGATGTTGCTTTATCTGACCAATATTTAGTTGACTTATCTCCATCTAGTGCTTTATCAATACTATAGTTTTGATAAGTTCCTATATTTTGAGATATAGTTGGTGTCATCTTGTAAACTGGAGTTGTCTTAAAAGTATTAATATCAATAGTCTTATTATTATCACCTTTATTTACTAATCTAACAAAAGTTGCAGCTATGCTATTATTAGTCTTCATTATACCATCAGCAACAGTTGTTTCAGCTTCAGACCACTCTATTCCATTTAGTGAATACTCAAGTACTAGCCCTTCATAATCATTTGCTTCAATGATAACTTCTGACAATTTATTTGCCTTAGGAAGTGCTATTCCAATATATCCATCTTTATTAAGCTCTAAAGCTTTAATTTCACCTATAGAATATTCTCCATTTTCAAATTTTACATCAATATTTAAATCTTTTATTGATGATATAACTTGTGGTGGTATTTCTTTAAATATAGCCTTAGAAATTATCTCTCTTGAAACATTTATAACTTCATTTACAATTGGCTTAAGTCTCTTTTCACCTACAGCTACTACATAAGGTGTTATATTTTCACCTTCTAATCTATCAACAGTGAATGTCTTCATTAAATCTAGCTTTTCACTAGCTAAATTATTATTATCAAGCCATTCTTCTATTTCACCTTCTTCTGCAGCTATTAATGATTTCATTGCAGCTACTCCTGCTTCACCTAAAGCATTGTATGAATTTAAAAACGGTTGAATTTCTGAAAGTAAATTATCATTATTTATATTTTCTTTAATAATCTCACAGTCAGATACAATAGTATTAAACTCATTTAATAAATCATTTGCTTTATCAATTACTGATTCATTATTAGAAATTGCATTTTTTAATGCATCTATCTTTTCATTTAAATACCAAGACTCATCATATTCAAAAGCTCCGCTTGCTCCACCATCATCTTTTAAATAACATGTATTGCTTGCAAATCTCATAAACTCTTCTTTTATTTCTGGAACAAGCTTTTCTATTGAAGTTTCCCAGCTCTTCATATAATCAAATTCATCAGTATTCCAAGTATAATCAGCTATACTATATAAAGCAACCTTAGAAGCTTCAGCTTGATTCATAGGATTTGAGAAGAATCCACTAACATTATCTAAATCTGTATTTAAATTGTGTAATGGTGCCATAAGGATTCTTGAATCACAGTAGTCATTAACTGGATAATTCCACCAAACTGCTAAATCCTTATCTACTCCAGTTTGAGTCTTTGGCCACTCCATTACATCCTTAGATATATTAGACATTGTAGCATGACCTGTCCACATTACTTGGATATCAGAATGTAAAGTTTGCATAAAAGGCTTAAAGTAATTATTCATGCTTGGTCCCCATGCTGAGTTATATCTTGCTGAAATAACTATCATAGGTGCAACATCACCCTTAGCTTTTACAAATTCAGTATCAATTCTATTTATCCATTCTGCTTGCTTTCTACCATTAGTCCAATCATCTGTATCATCAAATAAAACACCAAATTGTCTTACTCCTAAATCATATAATTGCTCATATTTTGCTATAAGAGCATCAAAGTCAGCTTCAGTGAATTTTAATGTTGCTCCTGGATGGATTGTCCAACAGAAATTAACATTATTTTCTGTTCCAGCTTGTGCAAGCTCTTGTATTTGCTTAGCCTCTTTTTCTGGATATAAATCCTTCCAATTACTCCTATGATATGGATCATCCTTTGGAGCATAAATATAAGTGTTCATCTTATATTCACTAGTATCTTTCATAAGACTTATTCTATCTTCATGACTCCATGGCGTTCCATAGAATCCTTCAATAAATCCTCTAAATTCTATTTCTGGATAGTCAGCAATTACTACCTCTGCAATTTTATTATCTTCTCTTTTTTCTAGCATTTGTCCTAAAGATAATACTCCATAATATGCTCCATCTTTATCAGAGGCAATTATAGATATATTTCCTTTTTGATTTTCATCATCAGTAGCTTTAATTACATATCCTTCTTTATTATTTAATGCTTCATTAGATAATATTTCTGAATCAGAACAATTTTCACAATGCTCTTTATCTGAAGTTAATATTATATTAGCTTTATCAGCTGAAACTTCCTCTGATAAACTATATTCTATATCATTTTCATTTAATATAGCTTCTAACTTTCCTAGTGTTTGTTTTTCTTGTTCTCCATGAACTACAACATTAACTTCACCTTGTAACTCCATACCTTCTTCTGATATATATTTAGTTTCTTGTGGTGCTGGATAAACTATAGGTTCTTTTTCTTCACCCGGCTCTACATATACAGGTGGCAATTTAATATCATCTTCAACTCCCATTACTTCTACTTCGTAAATTCTTGCAGCATTATCACTACCTTGAGTTGGCTTATCTACAATTAATTTAACATATTTAGCTTTAGTTACAGGAATTCTATCAGTAGTAACTCCAGCAGTATTATTTTTAACGTTTACTACTTCCTTGTAATTACTTCCATCTACACTAGTTAGAACTCTATATTCCTTTGTATTCATTGAAGCGGCTTCTCCACCTGCTTCTGAATGTTTTATAACTATATCAGTAACCGTATCTACCTTGCCTAAGTCTATAGTTAAAGTATGTGTACTTCCACTATTAGCGCACCACTTTGTATTTGTTTTTCCATCAACAGCTTTTTCAGCAGATTCTGATGCAGCTACTGAACTTGATGCACTTACTGATTTTCCTAAAGCAAGGTTAACCTTTTCAGTATTTGCAAAATTTGAAACTGTAATTAATCCTTCCTTAACAATAACATCCTTACCTAATGCGTTTTTGGCCTTTAAAGTTACTGAATATATTCCTTCTTTTTCATAAACTACAGTTGGACTTTCTTCAGTGCTAGTTTCAATATTTGCCCCTTTAAATGTCCATTCAAATTCTGATGATGCCATTGAACTTAAATTTGTAAATTTAACTTCTTGTCCTGGCGCTACAAAAGTACTTGAAACATCAAAGTTAGCCTTTGCATTAAAATCACTATTTAAAGCTTCAGTTATAAATGCTAATGCAGTCTTTTCTGAAAGCTTCTTTCCACTATTTAAACTTGATAAATTTCCCCTTAATAAAGCTTCTAATCTTTCTACTTCTGACGTATTTTTATCTCTCTTTGCTATTAAATAATCTAAAGCTATTTTATCATTTTCTCCTAAAAGCTTTAATTTATCTAAGTTTTCATTACAATGAGATAATACATTACTAGGTAATTTTTCTTTTAACACATTAGCAGCTTCAATCATATCATTAAATTCTTTATTTAATATTTCAATTTCAGAAGTAACGTCTTCACCTTTAACTATTTTTCTAAGAAATTCATCCATAGTTTGTCTTACTTCTGGTGCATCGCCTCTACCAGTAGAAGCCCAACTTGCTTCCATTCTTGATGAATGATCTGCAAAAGTTATCATATATGGAGCTAACTCCCCATACATCTTTTCTATTGATTTTTTCCAAGACTCTTGAGAATCATAATCAGATGTATTCCATGAATAATCTGCACCTGTTGCTAATGTTATTTTTGAAAGTTCTGCATGTTCCATTGGATTCATAGTAAAGAAATCTATTTGTCCCTCCAATGCTTTATCTGCATTATATATTGGTCCTAAAGCTAATTTTTCCTTCATATAATCAGTAACCGGATAATTCCACCATATACCCATTCGCTTTCCATATACAGAGTTTACAAAATTAGCATTTTCTAAATCTATTCCCTCTGATACAACTACAGGACCTGTCCACATTACCATTATGTCACTACTTAATGTTGATGAAAAATCTCTTGTATATTTAGTTAATTCATCAATTGTTCCCATTGCATGAGTATCATATTCTGTTGGAACAGTTATAAGTGGCTTAACATCACCTTTTACTTTAACAAACTCATTGTTAAATCTATTTAATAACTCTGCCTGTTTAACTCCATCCTTATTACTTATATCATCAAATAATATAGCAAAGCTTCTAACTCCCATATTATATAGTGATTCACATTTACTTACTAATGCTTGGAAATCTGATTCTCCTCCATCACCATCAAATCTAATATCTATACCTGGAGAAATTGCAAAAACAAAATCAACTTTATTATCATTTGATGTTTGAATAAGCTCATTCATTCTTGCCATTTCACTTTCTGGATATGGCTCTCTCCACCTTTCTCTATGATATGGATCATCTTTTGGAGCATAGATGTATGTGTTCATCTTATTTTCTCCATAGAACTCTATTTGATCTAATCTATCTTGATGAGTCCAAGGTGTTCCATAAAATCCTTCAACTATACCTCTTGTTTTCATAGTTGGCTCATCACTTATAATAACATCATTAGAATATACATCACTTCCATTATTAGAAATCAACTGTGTTAATGTTTGAACACCGTAGAAAGTACCATCTTCATCTTTACCTTCAATTAAAATAGTTCCACTATTACCATCATTAGAGTCAACAGCAAGTACATACCCTTCTTCTTTTAAGCTCTCAGTAGCTGAAACTCCGATTCTTTCTTTAGCTTCATCCATTTCTTTAATATCATCTTCTACCTCACCAATTATTAATGTAGTTGATGCTTCATCATATGTTTCATTAATTACAATATTATTTTGGCTTAAAAACTCTTTTAGAGTTCTTATTGCATCTTCATCAGCCAAATCTTGACCTTGTAAATTAACTGTTGAAGTAATTGTTAATATTCCCTCATTAACTTGCATATTTTCAGGAACAGGATTTAATTTAGGTAATGATATATTTACTTGATTATTCTTATCAGTAAATGCATCTACCTTGGTTATAGTCATCCCATTAATAATAAATACACTAGCCATTGTTGTTGCTAGCAACCTCTTTAACATCTCTCTCCTCATTTTCTCCCCCTACTTTTTAACATAATAAATTAAAAGTTAACTTTTAATTAATACTTTATACCAAATTTAATTATAACTCTTTTTTGGTAAACATTTACATATGCATATTTAAATCCGCAAGAAATCAATAATATTTCTCAATATTACTAAATATAAATTACCTATAAGAAACTACAAAAAAACTTAAAAACAATTTCATCATTTTCCCAAATCAAGGCATTTATCTCTAAATATTATAATATTTTTTTAAAACTTAACTATTATTAAATTAAAGTTTTGATTTTCTCACTATCAAGCTTTAGTTATCACTGTTACATTTTTGACCTTTCTTGACTTTGAGCATATAATATACTTGTACAAAGAAATAAGAGATGTACACAAAGTAAAAAGAACTCACTACTCATACTAGTTAAAAGTAGTAAGTCCTTATAATAGTCAAATAAATTTATTGTAATAAAATTTAAATTAATGAAAGAGAGTGATTTTATGACAATCTATAATTATGATAAACATGAGGACTATAAATTTGAATATAAAAAGGATCATATATTAGTTGATAAATATTATGATACTACTAAAAAATATGCACCTTATACTTCAATGCTTTCTAAACCTGATTTAAGTGAAGAAGAATTTGATAATATTTGTGAAGATTGGTATTCTAGAAAGCATAGAGAAGAAGCTGCTAAAGCTGCTCACAAAAAAGTTAGCTAATAAGTATGTTTATGAAAAAATTTAGTAATAAAACAGAAAAACTGTTGCATTTCTTAACTTTGCAACAGTTTTTCTATTAAAATTTTTAATGACTAGATTTTCTACATCTATACTGTAAATCTAATATTCCATTATAATTTCTAGTACTAATTAATAGAATCTGCTATATATGCATCTAAATTTTTTGCAATATATAATACTACTTTTCTCATTTGTACCTCACTTACAAAGTCTTAACTATTTAGCCACTGAAGATAATGCTAATACTGCAATTAATAATATTACTGTTCCAATATATATTGCCATACCTATTGGCGTACCTGCATTAACTGTATACCCTATGCCAAATCTCTTTTCAACATTTACTCTAGGATCTTCCTTATTATAATAAATTAATCCAAATATCCATTTATCGTCATCATCTTTTTGCACAACAGTATCTTTTTCTATTTTATAATTAAATCTAATTTTATTAGCTTTTATAATAAATATTACTAAAACTCCAATTAGTAAAATCATACATATTAAATTAATGCTTACTATAATAATATTCATATCTATAACTTGTAATAAAACCAAATTTCCTATTGTTAATAATAATAAACTAACTATTTCTGCCCAAATCATAGTATTGGATAGAAGATTTCTATATTTAATATTTCCTTCCCTAGACCTTTCAACATTTCTAGGGTCAATTCTTAATTTAGTACTTCTTATTATATATTCAGCAAATATAAATATTACTGATATAAAAACAATTGAAATAATTAATGATAAAAAAGTTCCTATATTCTTTTCTGAATAATAGGTTGCATTTCCCATAATATCAAAATTAGTAGCAATTTTATTAGGTAATAAATCATATTTTGATACAGTAAAATATATATTTCCCAGTATAAATACTAATGCTAAAACTATATCTATAATAATATTTCTTTTATTAAACTTTATTTTTTCTATTTCAAAAACAGTTACTTGCTTTTTACTTTTTAATCCGCCCATTATACTTTTTATCTTTCTCATTTTAGTATTATGAACTCCATAAGATATACTAGAAACAATTATTGCAAAAAATATTGCTATAGTCATTATTAATTCACTATTCCTTAAACACCCTAAAATTAGAATGACTTCTGAAACTATCATAATAATTATATTAATTATCTTAAATCTTTTAATTAATTCTTTTGTTTCAATATTATTTCTTATTTCTTCAGTAACAACACATCCTAAAAGTAATTGTTTATTTCCTTTAATAGGCAATATACTTATTGTATAAAATTGCACTATTATAACTAATGTTAATACTATTAGCATTAAAATCCTCTCCATTACCATTTCCCCCTTATAATATATCTAATACACTCTTTACTAAATCTAGTATTTCTTCTTTATTAAGAGCTTTTGCCTTACCTTCTAAAATTATCTCTCTTATTTTTTCCTTATATTTTCCCATGAATATCTCATCATCTTTAGCTTCTTTTACTTTTATCAATACGCCTTTACGCCTATCTACTGTAACAAATCCTTCATCCTTTAATAAGTTATAAGCCTTATTTACTGTATGAAGATTTACCTCTGTTCCAGAAGCCATTTCCCTTACTGATGGAAGCTTTTGACCATCTATCAATTCTCCATTAGCTATTTCTTCAACTATCTTATTTCTTATCTGCAAATAAATCGGAACTTCACTATCAAATTCTAATACTAAGAACATATTTCCCCTCCTTTATTATATTTGTTATATATAATATATAACAAATATAATAATTATTCAATATTTACAAAAAACTTTTACTTCCTTTTAAGATTTTATCTAGAAAATAAATAACTCAATAAAAAAACTGCAGCAAAATCATATACTTTGCAGCAGTTTTTTCCCAGAGGAAATGAATTTTTTCTTATCTCTGTGGTATTAATTATACCCCATTTCTATCCTTTTTCTTTTTAAGCAATGCATTAGTGTCAAGAGTTTGAGATCTTGATTTCTCTACCCTCTTCTCTTTTTTAAGCTTACGCTTTTTCTCTTTTTTCTTAACTTCACCTTTTAAAGAATCGCTAGATTTCTCAGTAGTTCTTGCATTATCAACTTCTTTTTCTACTGCTAATTCTTTCTTCACAAAATTCTTTTCATTAGTTTTCTTTTTCTTATTTCTAATACCAATCTTAATATACTTAGAAAAATCTAAATTCAATCTTCTATAAGCTATATCAGATAAGAATAATATTAATGCTAATATAAGAAGTAAATTAGTTAAATTAATCTTCTTATATTCCTTTTCAAGTTTTCCTTCAAAAACTTCTTCAGGCTTATTTATAAAATTCCCATCAGTTTCACTTACAAGAGAATCTAACTTAACTGAATTAGTATTAAACTTATATTAATCAGAATATTTAAGTGCAAAGGCTCCTTTATAAGTACTAGTTATATTTTCTCCATCTTGTTGTCTAATGTTAAAATTATAAAATCCTAGCTCACTTAGTGGAACATTAGCTTCAAATTTCCCTGGTTCACTTTGAGTTAATGTAAACTCTCCTTGTGTACCATCCTCTCCATTATAAACACCTGTTACTTTAGTATTAGAATCAACATTATCATTATAGTACTCAACCTTAGCTTCATTACCATCTTGAGTTATAGATAAATGTCCCTCTTCACCATAAGATGGTATTGCATAATAAACTATATTTTTAATTAATTGAGGTCCATATTCCCAAGTTAAATAATTTTTACTAAAGCTTCCATCAATATCACTTGTAAAGCTCACAGTTTTCCCTATTCCATATTGTCTTACTGCAAGTATTGGCTCATCTCTATTAGAACTTAATATTTCAATTGCATCATCCTTTAAAGATGTACCTATATATCCAAGCAATGATGGAATTCCTTCTGAAGTTTGTACACCTGCTAATACTTCATGATTACTTACTATACTTGGAGTAAATTCTTCATTTATTATATAAGTTCCAACTGACATTAATACTTCTTGAGCAAATATTCTTGGAATATCAGTATATATATCAGTATAATAACTTCTTCCATTACAATTTTCTGCTAACTGTGTTAATAATCCTGAATTTGAATCACTTCCTACTGCAACTGTTGATAATGATATATTATCATTATTAAACTTTCTTAAAAGCTGTTCATAAGTTGAATAAGGAATGGAATCCTGCCCATCAGTTAAAAGTATAGTATGTTTTATTTTTGCCTCACTTTCACTTTGAAGATTATAACCTTTTTCAAGTGCAGGATATATAGATGTTCCACCTCTTATTTGTATTCCTGATATAAGCTCTTTTATATAGTCCTTATCAGTAACCTTTTGAGTAGGAACTACAACATCATAAGTATCATCAAAGGCTATTACAGAAATATCATCAATTTCTCTTAAATTATCTATAGCCTTCATTGCAGCTTCCTTAGCTAGTGTTAGCTTACTAACTCCTCCACCCTCTGAACTCATACTACCTGACTTATCTATTATTAAGTTAATACTTATTGAAGGCACTTCGTTTTTACCCTTCTTATCCATGTTTACAGGGAGAATTGTTTCTAAAGCTGTATCCTTATATCCTCCAAGAGCATAGGAATCCTCTCCACCAAAGGTTACAACTCCGCCACCATAGTCCTTTACATAGCTTTCTATATTCTCCATAAATCCATTAGTTAAATCATCTTTATAAACATTATTTAAAACTACTGACTTATATTCTAACAATTCATTTAATGTACTTGGTGATGATGCTGGACTAATTGTTTTTATATTAGCTCCACCATTTTTTAATATTTCTTCTAGTGCTGTAGAATCACCCTTTACTCCATTTATTATTAAAATATTAGGTTTATCTACTACATTTGTAAAGGCACTATACTCATTATTAACTTTATTTGTATCACCTTCTGCTTCTACAGTAACCCTATAACTTTTAAAGCCTCCACTATTTTGTACATCTCTAAATATGAAAGAATTACTTCCTTTTTTTACTTCTACAGTCTGCTCTCCAACCTTTTCTCTTCCGCTAAAAAGAGTAAGTTTTGCAGAAGCATTATAATTAGACTCTAAATCTATTTGTACTGAAAATTCTTCTCCAATAGATATATTATCAGGTATAGTTACATTATCTACATAAATTTCATTACCGCTTTCTCCTGTAACCTTATATACCTTTAAGTCTATATTTTCTGCATTAATTAGTGGAATAGATTTTAATATATCTCCCTTATTTTCTTCACCATCAGTTATAAGTACTATTCTTTTTGATGTACCATCTTCAAATAATGTTATTGCACTTTCTACTGCTGCTTGAATATTAGTTGCTGTACTTATTGGAGTTGAACTTAACCCTTTATACAGTTTTTTATTATCTATAACTTTATCTACCTTTGCATTATCTCCAAATAATATTACTCCAGCTTTATTTCCCTTTGGCATTATCTCTAAAGCACTATTTATAAAGTTTTCTCCACTATCTTTAAAAGAACTTATACTTTCTGATACATCTAATAAAAATACTGTAGAGATATTCTTCCCCTTAATACTTATTGTTATATTTGCAAAAGATAAAAGCATCAGAGTAAAAATAACTATTCTGCTTATTAATATTAACACTTCATTTTTATTATTGTTTTTAAACTTCTTAACACTGTAATAAATGAAGAAGATAAGTATTGGAATTAATATTAAAAAGTAAAGATTTCCTATATCAAATTTCATAACTTTTCTCCTCCTAATTACCTTTCTTGTAGAATATCCATTCAATAGCTACTATTATTATTGATAATAATATAAATAATGGTGTTAACTTAATTCCACTTTTTAATGAATTTTCTCCATTAACTATATTTTCATTTTCTCCAACTGCTGCTACTGATGTATTACTTTCACTACTTGTTGGAAAGTTAACAGAAAAGCTTTCTTTATTATCATTTTGTTCTAATTTATATATACCTAAAGCTTTTTCTCCATGTACTTCATCACCTGATTTAATTCCTTTAATTTCTCCATTTGGATAAGTAACATTTATTTCACTTTCATAATCTGAAGATTTAACTACTATTTTTTCTCCAGCTTTAAAGTTATTACTATATACCATTCCTGTAGAAATTAAATCTTCTCCAAGTTCATATACAAGAATAGGAAACTCCTTTTTAAGAGCAAAATCACTTGAATGTAAATCAAAAGATAATGCTGCTATTTTTCTATCATTTAATTCACCTTTAAATCCTATTGAATTATTATCCACAGTTAAAATATTTGTACCATAGTATGGTGTTTCTATAGTGTTATACTCTGATAATGTAAACTGTGTATCTTCTAAATATGAAGAAACTGAACCCTTAACTGCTGTTGCCTGCCCTATTTCTCCACCCTTTAACACATTAAATAATTCATTAGACTTAGGATTTATAAATAATAAGCTTCCTTTAGCTGGAATTGATTCTGGCATAATATTATCAAATATATAAAGATCAAAATCATCGGTGCTGCTTATATTACTTGCATCGTTAGTTTTATAAATTTCTGTATTTTCTATAACACTAAAGGCTTTTTCTAAAAATACATTTTCTTGTGTAACTAATAATATCTTTTTAACTTTATTTTCACTTAATACATGATAATAAGTATTATCTTCCATTAATATATCTTTTCTTGATAATTCACCTTTTAAGTAATCTCCATTTATAGAATCTAGCTCAAAGGATAATGTTTTAGTTTCTCCTATTTGAAGACTTATATTTTCTACAGCTGCTAATTCTTCACCATTATATAAAGAGAAATCTCCATCATATAAACTATCTCCATTATTAGTAACATTAGCTATAACTTTAACCTTATTATCTACAAACTTATGAGATACATTATCTACAGAAGCATTTAATCCGCTATTACCTAAATAAACTATTTTTCCTTCCAAATCCTGAAGTGATATTTCTTTATCTGTAAAAACTAAAGCTTCATATCCTTCTCCGATACCATCCCCTATAGCTTTAACAAAAGATACAACATCACTTATATCACCACTTGCATAGGTACTTTTAATTTTATCTATTATATTTTCCGCATTACCCTTATTGAAATCACCATTTAAAAGTAAATTAGATGTACTATCGTAAGAGATTACATAAGCATTAGTACCATCCTTTGTACTATTCAAATATTCCTTTGCAAGAGTTTTTGCCTGATCTAGTCTAGTATTTTTATCATTATATAATGTATTCATACTAGCACTATTGTCTATTACCATAATTACATTTTTATATGACTTTCCACCAAAATTTAAAAATGGACTCATAAGTGCTAATATTACACTTAATATAATTAAAATTTGTAATAATAACATTATGTTCTTTTTAAACTTTTCCCAAGGTGTATTGGCTCTAGTATTTTTATATACTTCCTTCCATAACAAAGATGAGGATATAACTTCTTCCTTATACTTTCTCTTTAATACATAAAGCATTATTACTGGAGGAATAGTTAAAAGTAAAAATAATGGCCACAAATTAGTAAAACCCATAATATCTCCCCCTCTAATATAATACTTTTCGTTTACTAAATTCACTTAATATTATTTCCTCTATATTCATAGATGAATTAACAGTTATTAGCTTTCCACCATATTTTCTAGCTAAATTCTCAATTTGTTCATTATAATTTTTTAAGGTTTCTTTATAATCCTTAATCAATGATGGTGTTACACTAAGCTTAATATTTTCTCCTGTTTCGCTATCTATAAGTGTAATTTCATTATTAAACTCTGGATTTATTTCTTCTTCACATAACACTTGCACTAATATTATTTCTTGCTTTTTATAAGCTAAATACTTTAACCCATCTTCTAAGCTTTCAAGACCTGAGTTATTTAAAAAATCTGAAACTACAATAGATATTCCTCTTAAATTTAAAGGTCTTTTCTTTATACTTTTAGCTAAATCTGTAGTTCCATTAAACTCTAAGGCTTCTAAATCTCTTAGTATTTTTTGAAACCCTCTATTACCAGTACTTGTTTTTAAATTTTCTACAATTCCATCATTCATAGTACTTATGTTAACTCTATCAAGATTATTTAAAGCAATATAACTTAATGATGCCACTATTTTTAAAGCTGTATCTTTTTTATTATCTTTTCCATAATCCATAGATTTGCTTTTATCAATGAAGAAGTTAAATACCCCTTCTCTTTCTTCCATAAAAACTTTTACGAAAAACTTATCAAATCTTCCATAAGCATTCCAGTCTATTCTTCTAAAATCATCCCCTGAGGCATACTCTCTATAATCTGAAAACTCTACAGATACACCTTTTGCCTTTGATTTACGACCTCCTTGAGTTCCCCCACTAAGCTTAAAATTTATATACATATTAATTTTATTTAGCTTTTTAAAGAAGTCCTCATTAAACATCTTTTCGCTCATTTTTTACACTACCTTTAAGTCTTCTAAAATTTTAGTAATTATAGCTTCTTCATTTAATCCTTCCGTTATAGCATCAAAATTTAAAATAATTCTATGCCTTAATACTGGATATGCTAGTTCTTTTATATCTTCAAAAGATACATTAAGTCTACCTTCCATTACAGCTCTCACCTTTGCTCCTGCAATTATACCTTGTGCTGCTCTTGGACCTGCTCCTGCTTCTACATATTGCTTAGCTATCTCTGCTCCATTTGGTAGTTCTGGATGAGTTGCAAGTATAAGCTTTAATGCATATTCCTTAACTGGTTCTGCTATTTTAATTTCTTTAATAATTCTTCTAAGTTCTAATATTTCATTACCTTCTAAGACATTATTAAATTCTGGACTATTATTTGTTAAAGTTAAATCCATAATATCCTTTAATTCTTCAAGACTAGGGAATTCTACATTTAACTTAAATAAAAATCTATCAAGCTGTGCTTCAGGAAGAGGATATGTTCCTTCTTGCTCTATAGGGTTTTGTGTTGCAAGTACCATAAATGGCTTTGGCATTTCATATGTTATTTTTCCTACTGTTACTGTTTTTTCTCCCATTGCTTCTAAAAGAGCAGATTGAGTTTTAGGCGTTGCTCTATTAATTTCATCTGCTAATAATAAATTTGTAAATACAGGTCCTTTTTCAAATTTAAATACTGTATTATCATTTTCTTTTACTACAATATTTGTTCCTACAACGTCTGCTGGCATTAAATCAGGAGTAAATTGTATTCTTGAAAAATCTAAGTTTAACACCTTACTTATTGTTTTTACTAATTGAGTTTTACCCATACCAGGCATACCTTCTAGTAAAACATTTCCTTCTGCAAAAATAGCTATTAAAACATTTCTAATAGTATCCTTTTGACCTATTATCCCTTTTCCTATTTCCTCTTCACATCTTTTTATTTTTTCTGAAACCTTTATTATTGATTGTTCATTTATTTCCATTATTATCACCTCTTAATTTAATCCTTCAAAATAGTTTTTTATAAGATCTTTTAAGCTTTGTGGTAAGTTGCTATTATTAGCTCCTTCTAAGGCACTATTACTATAATCACCTATTACTTTATCGTAATCTACCTTTTCTCCACCTACATTAAGACCATTTTGACTTTCTATTTGCTGGGTATTTCCACCATCATTTTTATTTCCAGTAAGATTCGAATCACTACCTTCATTTCTTCCTGGAATATATATTTGCTCTCCTGTAGAATTTTCTAAATCATTTTCTTTTCCTACAGTACTCCCAGTATTCCAGCCTGTTCCAGATCCAGAACCTGAGCCTGATCCATTACCTCCTGATCCACCTTGTCCTTGACCACCGCCTTGACCTTGACCTGCTCCCTGACCTGAACCTTGCCCTTGGCCCTGACCTTGTCCGTTACTTTGATTTTGGTTTTGACCATTGCTATTATTTACTGATTGTGTAATAGCTTCTGATAAACTTTGTGCATCTAACTTTTGATCTAATACTGAATTTGCTGCATTTTCTAAAGCCTGTGCTAATTCCTCATCACTCATTTCTAAAGCAGCATACTTTAAACTTTCTGAAAGAGCATTTAATTCTGCACTATTCATACTTGATAGCTTGTTTTGAAGCTCAGCTAATTCTTTATTAATAGCATCTTGATTTCCGTTTAATATAGCTTCTCCTAAAGGCTTACTTTCCTGCTTTTTCATAAGTTCATTTACTAATTTATTAACATCTTTTTTAGCACTTTCTTCTTTTTCTTTATTAAAATCTTTTAATAAATCCTTCTTTGCCTTTTCTAAGGCTTCCTTTGCCTTATCTGAAGTTAAGCTTTCCTTTTTATCTTCTAATTTTTTCTCTAAACGTTCTAAAGTCTTATTTACTTCAGATTTCTTTTCACTTTCCTTTAATTCTTTTTTTGCATCTTCTAAAATCTTTTTAAGCTCTTCCTTTTCTTCTTCACTTAAATCCTCTGATTTTTTTATCTCTTCTTTTTCCTTTTCAACCTTTTCTATTACTGTCTTTTGATATTTATCAAAGTCTCTTATTTTTTGAGCTTCTTTTCTTGCATTACTTGGTACAAACATTACTAAAATACACATAAATACAAGTGCTAAAACTAATAACATCTGCTTTTTATCAATATGAATTTTTAAATTCTTTTTTATATCAAAACCTTTAATATATTCAACTGTATCCTTCTTTTGGGCCATTGATATATTATCATCAGAATTTATAAGCTCTAATGATGTGATAAGTCTTTCATCTAACCCCTTAGAATCTACTATTAATGCAACCTTATCTTTTTTAGGTGCTTTAACAAATCCATATATTAATATAATTATTAATCCTATAACTAATATCCCAAGAGAAATTTCTAAAACATAAGGAATTGGTACAAAAAGCGAAATTAATAGCAAACTAAAGATTAAGCATAGTAGAAGCTTTAACCCTACTATGCTTAAATTTAATAAGAAGTTTGCTTTAATTCTTTTAGATGCCTTATTTAAAAAATCTAAAATAGCTCTATCTAAAGAATTCATCTTCCTACTCCTTTACTTTTTTAGATTTAACTTTAATCTTTTTATTTAATGGATTAAGTTTAGTTGCTGCTAAATATATAAATATTGCTGAAAGAATTAATTGTATAACTATTGAAATATATTCTGAATGCATACTTATTCCAAACTCTGAAAACATACTATTAAATTGCCCACCTAAACCAACTTGATTTAAAAGCAAACTAGCAAATCCAACAATTGGACTTATATAAACTATAGGTGATGCCTTAGGCATAGTTGATGTAATATTCCCACTAATACTCATTTGATAAATAGTAACCATAAGTATTACCCAGGTAATAGCTACTATACCTGCATAAATAAATAATACTAATCCATAAGTAAGGGCTGTTGCTACTTTTGATGTTTTTATATATGTTGATACAAAAACACCTATTGAGCTTACAAATATAGTGTTAACAATAAAAAATACTATAAGCCCAAATATATTACTCATTTTAATTCCACCAATTAAAGCTCCAATTGCATAAAGAGGGATTGTTGCAATTATAAGAATAATTACTCTAAGTGATGAAGCAGAAACTTTTCCTATTATTATTTGAAATGGAGTTAATTTTGAGGATAATAATATATCTAAAGTTTGTTTTTCCCTCTCTGAGCATATTGCTGTTGATGTTAATGCTGGAACTATAAAAAATAGTAATACAGCTTGCCCTATTGCCATTACAACATAAAATATAGTTGATGACTCTAGATATAATCCATTAGAAAAAACTTGTGAATTTACTGAAGCATAATAAATCATTACCGCTACTGATAATGCTGCTATATATGCAAATATCATTAATGTAAACTTAATACTTCTAACAGCTATTTTACTTTCATTTCTTAAAACTGGATTCACTCTCATTTTTACGCCTCCTCTTCATCACTATCTGCTGTAATTTGAATAAATACATCTTCTAAATTACCAACTGCTCTGCTGTAATTTATTATTGGAATATCTTTTACTACTAAACATTTTAAAAGATTGCATATATCTTCGTCATTTCCTATTACACTAGCTGTAATTTTCTTACCATCAATTTTTATATTATCTACATATGGTAATTCTTTAAGAAGCTTTATTGCCTCTTCTTCTTTATCTAATACTGTAAATACTATAGGTGATGCCCCTGCAGCTCTTGTCATTATTTCTTCTACAGTACCTTGGCATACAACCACTCCATTTTTTACTATACCTATATTAGTACATACTTCTCCAAGCTCAGGTAATATATGAGAAGAAACTATTATTGTCTTACCCATTTCTTTTAGGTTTCTTAGTATCCCCTTCATTTCATATCTAGCTCTTGGGTCCATTCCTGAAGCTGGTTCATCTAATATTAAAAGATCTGGATTATGAACAAGGCATCTAGCTAAACATAATCTTTGTTTCATACCTCTTGATAATCCATCAACATATGCGTCATACTTATCTTCTAAATTAACTAATCTAAGTAAATCCATAGATAATTCTCTAGCTTCTTTTCCTACAATTCCATATATTGAAGCATAAAACTCTAAATATTCAATTGCCTTTAAGTTATCATACACACCAAAGAAGTCTGGCATATATCCAATTTTATCTTTTAGGGCTCTATTATTTTTTATTGCATCTATTCCATCTACATAAACTTCTCCACTATCTGGAGATAAAAGTCCAGATATAATTTTCATAGTTGTACTTTTTCCAGCACCATTTGGACCTATAAAACCAAATATTTCACCTTTTTTAATTTCTAAATTTAATCCCTTTACAGCTTTAAAGCTTCCATATGATTTTTCAAGATTTTTTATAACTAGCATTACTTCTCCACCCCTTTTATACTTATTTGAGGAGCTGCGGTCTCTTTCTCATTATTAGCAACGACTTTGATTTTTATTATATTATTTGAGCTATAGCTTCCATCATTTATTACTTTATAGCTTCCTGATGACAAGCTAAATTTTTCATATTGGTTAGTATTATAATTGTAAATATAATACTCTCCATCAATTCCAGCTTGATATCCCCATCTATTAGTAAATACATTAATATTTATTTCTTTTACATCCACATTACTATCAATTTCATAATCTAAAATAACTTCTCCGTTACCATTAATGTAGCCCTCATAATAATCAAAATATACAGCTGAATCTATATGATTTACCTTGTATTTAAAGTAACCTTCTGGGAAATTAAGGTTTCCATTTTCATCCTTAAAATCTATATTTGCATCTTGTATTACTGCTGTTAAGTCATAAGTTGAAATTGATTTACTTTCTAACTTTAAGCTATAATCTATTGGTAAATTTGTAATAGCAATAATCTTTGTTGTAGTTCCTACATAATTATTAGTTCCTAATACTCTTAATAAAGAAGCATATCTTTCTACATTTTTAAATTTCGGATTATTTGAATCTATTTCATCATTCCATCTTGATTCATAATATTCACTAGTTAAACTTTCAGCATAACTATAAATACCAAAAGAGTTTTTAGAAACTAAATCAGTAATTGAAATTTCCTCACCTTTACTTACTGTTCCTATCTCCCAGACACTTTGCCCTGAAACTATTATTAACTTTTTAATATCTGCATCTAAATTATTTTTAATAGTACCTTCTAATTTTCCATTTTTAATTTTCAAAGTATTTTCTATTTTAGGCATTACTATTTCTTTACCTGAAACTTTAAATTTGTTCATTTCAGATACATTATTATTAGCTACTGTAAAATAAGAATTATTATTTGTATATGTTGTTTTAACTCTTAAATTTTTAGATTTACTTTCTGTATCTCCATAATAGTAATAATTATCATCTATATACTTTATTTCTAAATTTTCTTCTTTTTCTACTTTAATATTACCTTTATTTTTGCTTGCAATACCAATATATCCATTTATTTGACCTTTTCCTTCTTCATCAGTAGTTATAATATTAATATTGTTTACTACAACATCTTTAATTTTCATTTTACTTCCTAATAAATAAATTACTACTGTAAATACAATTGCAGTTAATGGTATAACTATCCATGTTAAATCTCTTCTTTTCATTTTTTTAAGTATAAGATATAAAACTATCCCAACTAAAATTGCATAAACTCCAAGTATTATACCTAATGTTACTGTACTTAACATTTTTTCAACTGGAATACTTGTTAATATATTGCTTATTTCGTAACTATCTTGGGAATATCCACCATTATAGTTTTGTTCATAAATTTTATCAAAAGTTCCTATTAACATATTTTGTAGCATAAGAGCTGAATCACTACTTGAAATAAATGGTTCTAAACCTAAATCAAATGCAGTTACTAATATTTTTCCTGCACCTCTATTTAAAGAATATACTAAATTATTTCCATTACTATTATTAGCAACTGTTGCTCCTTCAAAGTTTATTTGTGATAATATTAAATTTAAGTTTTCTGAAACAGTTACAACACTCTTTTCAGTAGTACCACTTGAAGAAATATTTAAAAAACCTTTATTTATATTATTAATTGTTTTACTTTCATTAGCACCTGCACCTATTAATAATGTTCCACCTTCATTAACCCAATTGTTTAACGCACTGTAATGTTCTTCTTTTAAATTTGCTGTGTTATAGTTATTAATTACTATTAAATCTAATCCAGCTATATTTAGTCCATTTTCACTTAATAAATTTTCATTTAATTTAACTAAGCTCATTTTTCCTACATTTGAGTGTGTAGAATCTGAAAATGTTATATCTCCTAGATATCCTAACGCTGTAGCATCATCTGTTAATACTCCTGTAAATGCATTTCCCTCTGAAATTCTACCTGAAGAAATTAATAATGTTTTTTCATATAGAACTTTATTATTCTCTACTATACAGACAGTTCCATTAGTTGAGTTTTCCATAAACTTTACTGGTATTGTAATGTTTATATTTTCTCCTGCCGTTGCCGTAACTTCTTTTGAATATGAGTCATATCCACCAAAATTATCACTTGCAACTCTAACTTCTATTTCTCCATTAAAATCTTTTTCTAAGTTTTTAACTTCAATATTAACTGGCATATATTTTTGAGCTCTATACTTCCCATCTATACCATAATTTATTGTTACATCATACTTAGTCTCATTTTTGCTTGCACTTACTTTTATATTTGGCATAACTAAGCTAAATATAAAAATACATAAAATAACACTAAATATTTTTTTATTTATTGTTTTTTTCATTATTACTCCCCCTATTTACAATATTTTCCCTTTATTAGTATACTATCATATTTTAACCTATTTTTAATTAATCATCTTTTGTTTTCCATTAAGATTTTCTTAAAAATTCCTTAAATATTATTTTTTATAATATTTAATAGCTAGATTTTTATTTTTATTAATTTTATAGAAATAATTTAAAAGATTCTTTAAAGGATTTTTCTTTCGATGCAATAATAGATATATGTACATATAATCAACAAGATATTAGAAATATATTGGATTCAGTTGGATAATTTAAAGACTACATATTTATTAGTTCATCTTCTGTTTATCCAGTTATTGAAAAAATATTAGAGAAGCATCCAACTAATTTTGAAGGTGATTTTTCTAATAAGTAGCTAATTAATATTCCTGTTCCAGTACCTATATCTAAAACTTTTGAATTCTCTTTTATTTCTAATAAAGCAGCCCATACTAGATCTTTTGTCTTTTCATTCATTATAAAACCCCTCCCGTAATTTAAATATAAAAAATAAAAGGTATAGCAAAGAAATGCTATACCTTCGTGATATACATAAATAATTATTAATTTAAAATTATTTAAATATGTCTTCATGACATATTACTTTCAAATATGTTTATAATTATCTATTACTATATGTTTCTCTCTTTTATAAACATATATATTTAAACAACAAAAAAAGAGAATCCACTTATGAATCCTCTTTAGTGTAGTACTTCGTACTAAATATAATTGGAGGCGCCACCCAGATTTGAACTGGGGAATAAAGGTTTTGCAGACCTCTGCCTTACCACTTGGCTATGGCGCCGTATATTTATATTATATACATTTCTTTATAAAAAGTCCATACTTTTTTAAAATTAAAAATGACAAATTAATTAGTTTGTATCAAAATCATCAACTCACTTAACAAATAAACTGCGAACTAAAGCTTAAGTCTGCAATTTAAGCCGAATTTTCCTAAAGTTAACGACTTCTGCTATAAATTTGTAGCAGGAGTCGTTAACTATAAATCGGGGAAATAAGAAAAACAGTGAAGAGAAAAAATGAAATATTAATTTGGAGGGAAGCATTGAAATTAAGCTGTAGAATTTAATAATTGATGTAGTAAAATTTGTGTTAAGAAGTTTTTACTGTTTGAAGCTTTAGCAAGTTTAAAAACTTTAGCAAATTTTACGGAATCAATTATATAAATTCAAAGCGAAAATTTCACCGCTTACCGTAAAAGTAATATTCCATTTTTCATTCTCACTGTAGTTCGCAATTTATTTCAAGTGTGTAGAATAAAGTTTTTATGCATACACCTTTAATTTTTAATCTAATCCGTTCATATCTATAAATGGACTAACATTATCACTGCTAACCTTTGGTAAAATACCATCCCATTTTTCTATATACATTTTCATTAAAATTTCATCATTAAGATCCTCAGTTAAAACTCTATTAGCTTCCGCTTCACCTTGTGCTTTAATTATTTTAGCATCAGCTTCCCCTTGTGCTTCTACCTTTTTTCTTTCTGCTTCAATTTGTGCTTTTTGTGCTTCTATCTTTGCTGTTTCTAACTCTTGTTGTTTATTTATTCTTTCTTGTATAGCTTTAGCTGTTTCAGCATCTAATTCTATTCTTGAGAAATTAACTGAATCTATTATTATTCCATACTCATTAAATTTTTCCTTTACATGAGCTAAAACATTTGAATTTAATTCAGATCTTTTTTCACCATATATGTCTATAACTGAAAATGTAGAAGACACTTCTGATGCCCACGCTTTCATTTTACCTCTTATAAAATTATCCTCTATTTCCTTACCTGTTTGTCCCTTAAATCTTGTAAAAGTTTCTGGAAGTGTATCTACGTCAAAATGATAGCTAAACTCTAAATCAACATTTACTGTTTTTCCATCCGAAGTTGGTATCATAAATGAATCATCATCTAATGATCCTTCCTTTTTATCTCTTGAAAGATATGCCTGTTCTGTGGCAACTGAATATTGTGATACCTTTTGAAATGGTGAAACAATTCTTAATCCTTGTGTTAATACATTATCTTGAATACCACCTCTTAGATTATATACAACACCTACATATCCTGGTTTTATTTTATGAGTTGATAATGCTAATAATACTCCACCTACTATAATTACACCTGCAACTACTATTCCTCCAACAACTTTATTACCTTTTATCAATTATAACTTTTTATTATTTTTTTAGCTTTAATCCTTATTTTTATCCATTTTATCTATTTTAATTAAATAATTCTATACTTTAGTTAATATTTCTCATTTTTTCTTTATCTATCTAACATATTTAATATATATTATTAATTTATATAAGAAAAAAGAGCCGTAACGGCTCCATATATTAATACAAAATTTTATCTTATAAATTTTTCTATTGCTAAATTTAAGTTATCTATAGCTTTTTTATCACCAGATTCTACTGCTTCAACTATACAAGTTTCAATATGTTTTTTTAAAATTGTTTTTCCAGCATTATTTAAGTTGTATATTAATTAATTTTTAAATTATAACTAAATATATAAATTACCCACCGCCCTTATATTGCCATCAAAGATAATAACCGTAATAATTTTCCATTAATTTTAATATTTCTCCTCTTATTAATACTAAATAGTTTTTTATTTTCTAATAAATTCATAAAAAAGGCATAAGAATGAATATTCTTATACCTTTTTAATATCTTAATATTAGTCTTAAACTCTTTCTTTATATACTACTGGTAAATTAATTGTTTTATAATAACCTACCATTCTAATAAGCACAATTATTACTAATGTTATTAACTGTGCTACCTCTAATCCAATTACAGGATATACAAACCAAAGTATAGTAACACCTATAATTCCTGCAACACAATAAATATCATGCTTAAAAATTTGTGGTTTTCTATTAGTTATTATATCTCTTAATACTCCACCACCAACACCAGTAATACTAGCTGCGAATATAAATAACATAAAATTATAATTGCTACCAATTGCTTTTACTGCTGCTGATATAAAAAAAGCAGCTAGTCCAATTGCATCAATGAATACAAATAAATTTTTATACTTTAAATTTCCCTTTAAGAATATAGCTAGTAAAGCTCCAGCAATAATAAATGGAATCGTCACATAACTTGTAAAGAATACTGGTATACCTGAATTTGTAACGATATCCCTAAGTACTCCTCCCCCCATAGCTGTAATTATAGCTATTATATATATTCCAAAAACATCAAACTCTTCTTCAATAGCTACTATTGCTCCTGATACGGCAAAAGCAAAAACACCGATATACTCTAAAATTGCAATATAGTCCAAAAAAATCCCCCTTATTTAATAATACATAAAGACTAATTATTAAAATAATTGCGCCTCTGTCTTTTTACCTGAAAGATTCTCTTACTATATCTAAGATTGCTTCGTCGGTGCCGTATATGGGCTTTCCAGAGTTTTCTCAAAATTTGGTCCTTTTGCCTGAGAGTTTGCCGCACTTTCCCCTTCGGCTCTGAATTTAAACAGTATCTCCCAAATTTCTCAACGAAATACTTGTAAATTATAATATATCCATTAAAGTAATTCAACATCTAAAATAGGGATACTTTTATTTTTAAATAATATTGTTTAATTCTTTTAGTGACAATACTCTTTTCTCCCCTAAAATATGCATTGCAATATTATATAACTCCTTATCTTCAGTAACTAAATTAAAATCATCATTAACATAACAAGCATACAACTGTAATAAATCATTTTTAGATAAATTATTACTATCAAGCTTATCCTTACTTTCATAGTCAAATATCATATAAAATCCACTTATATTATCCTTTTCAACTTCTATACTATAAGGCAATAGCTTGCAAAATCTTTCACTTAAAACTTCTCTTCTTCTATACTCTTTTGTTTCCTTTACAGATAATTCATTTAATACTTCATTTAATATAACTACCTTACTTTCTTTAATTATTTTATCTAAATGTTTTTCTTCTTCATCCCATAATCTAATTATTATATTAGTATCTAATAAATACTTCTTCATTAGTCTCTCTCCTTTTATAACATACTCTTATTTTATTATAATTGAGTACTTGTAACTATAAAATATTAAATTTCATTTTTAATGGTACTTTTCATTCTTCTAATATATTTAAATAACTCTTCATTGGCATTATCACCATACTTTTTAATAATCTTAACTATAGCACTTCCTCCAATAACTCCATCTGATATTTTTATAATTTCTCTTGCTTGCTTTACATTATCCATTCCAAAATCAACAACACAAGGAACATCTTTGAAATGCTTTATATATTTTACTCATAAATTTCTTCCCCCTTATATCTAGCTATTGCTGCAACATCTTTATCTCCTCTTCCAGAAAGATTAATAATAATACTCTCATCATTACTAAATTTTGTGGCAATCTTTATAGCGTGATCCACAGCATGTGCACTTTCTATAGCACAAATAATTCCCTCTGTTCTAGCTAAATACTCAAAAGCTGAAACTGCTTCATCATCAGTTACAGAAACATATTGCGCTCTATTTTTATCATATAAATAAGCATGCTCTGGTCCTATTCCTGGATAATCTAACCCTGCTGAAATTGAATATACTGGAACTATTTGTCCATTATCATCTTGACAAAAATAAGACTTCATTCCATGAAATATTCCAACACTCCCAGTAGTTATAGTTGCTGCATTTAATGTTGTATCAATACCTTTTCCAGCAGCTTCACATCCTATAAGCTGTACATCTTTATCATTTATAAGTTACAGAATTTACTTTTGCTCCTAAAAGCTTCATTCTGTATACATTTAAAGCTTGCCTATCTGTATCTTCTTTCCCCATAAATATTTCACACTCTAATCCTAAAAGTGCTGCTGCCGTTGCTGTTGCTACACCATGCTGCCCTGCCCCTGTCTCTGCAATAACTCTAGTTTTCCCTAACTTCTTAGCTAATAATACCTGTCCCAGTACATTGTTTATTTTGTGAGATCCTGTATGATCTTAATAAGTTCGTTCATTAATATTTCTGATATATATTGTCCCCCATATTCTCCAAATCTACTTTTACTCATAAACTCTACCTACCTTCCTACATTTCTCATTACTTCTTTCATTTTTATATAATTTTTAATATTATTACTTTAAATTCTATATTTACAGGAATAACTCTATATTTAGAGTTTGCTATAATAATTTTTTGTTTCTTATACACTTGAATAACTCATATTTTCCTCCTTTAAAATTAATATACCCTGCCAAAGAACATAAAAAGCCCGTCCTTGACAGCTAAATTTACTGTCAAGGACGGGTAGAATTCACTACACCCGCGGTGCCACCTTAATTTACGAAATAATCGTACACTTTATCGGATACTAACATATCCTAGACAACTAACGTATGTCAAACGTCATAGAATACTAAGAATTTGCAATTCTTTTCCCTATGCCCTCCGTGGTCCATTTAATAGGCTGCGTTCTGCTTAGCTCTCAGCTATCTAAGCTCTCTGTAAGTGCACGATCTATTTTTATCTCCACATCACCGGTTTATTTTTACTTATATTACTATATATTCAAAAATAATTCAACAACTTTTTATTTATGGATTATTTTACATATTCAATTATTTTCATGGTAAAAAAGGGAATAAAACTGTAAAAAACTCCATTTATATGTATATATTTCTCCTTTGATTACGTTATCATAAAAATTTTTAATGGTTTTTATTTAAAATTCTTAAAATGGTACATATACCAACTTTAATTATTATATTTTAAAATTATCTCCATAATACTTTATTTTTCTTCTTTTTTCGAATTAATACACTCATATACTTTGTAAAATTTCAGGATTATAATGAAGGAGTTGCATGAACTTTTTATAAATACGGAGGTATTATTATGAAACATAAAATAGGATTGGTATGTTTATCTATTATGGTAGTTGCACTTGCTGTAGGTTGCTCTTCAAACAAAAACTCTTCTATAAGAGCTAATGCTTCTACTAATGAATCTTCTAGGGAAAGTCGTTCAGAAGAAAAAAGCAGACGTAAAGATGAAAATGAAGTTTCATCTGATGAGTTTTTATCAGTTGGAGAAAGTGTTATTGTTTCAAAAAATATAACTGATACAAACAATAAAATTACTCAAGAAAAAGTTACTATTACTTTAGACAATATTATTAGAGGAACTCTAGCAAAAATGAAGTTGATGAATATAATTCAACTAACCCTACATCTAAAATTCCTCAACTAATAAATGATTCACTTGAATATGTAATTATTGAGTATACAACAACATTAGCTGATGACCTTAAAGTAACAAAGCAAGGACAAGCTTCTCATGTAGGAATTCAAGTTTGTAATTTAGATGGAAGTACAATTCATACTAGTGATACTAACTATATTATAAGATCCATGAACTTTGAAAAGAGTGAAGGACTACAAGCTTCTGATTCTGGAGTTACAAGAACAGTTATTACAATTCCTAAAAACATTTCTGAATTTATTGTTAGAATCGGGGACAACCCTTCAGATATGTGTTCTTATATTATAAAGTAATTTTTAGAATTATAAAAATTACTTTATAATATAAAAAGGTAACTCCTATTTTAATTTAAGAGTTACCTTTTACATATTAATTGCTACGCACAGAAATTTTCTTCTTTATCCATTTTAGAATAATAATTTATTATGTTTATTATGAAATTTCTTGTATCAAAGCTCAAATTTCTTGTACTAGAAATCTCATTAACTGAAAACTGTCTTGTAAAAAAGCTATATGCCAATTCTACTAAAAATCTTGATGTATTTACTATTCTTGAATCATTTAATAATTCTTTAAACATTATATTTGTTCCTATTATATATTCTTTAGCCACTACATATACTTCATTAATACTTAATAATTTTAATACTATATATAAATCTTTATTTAATTTTCCCATAAAATTTTGAACTAACTCAACATAATTTTTTTCATGATATGAATCTACAAACTGTAAATTTTTCTCCATATTAATCACCTCTATAAATATTATAATTTATTAATTTGTCAATTCTGTTACAATATCCTTAATTTACCCTTAATTAATTCTTAAATATTATTGTTATTTTAACTGTCTCTTATCCTTATACCGTGTATAACATTATATTAAAAAGTTTTTACAAATTTATTATACAGTATTAATTAACTTCTGTAAACATTTACTTGTGTTTTTATACAAATATATTGCCTAATTAAAATACTAATTAGGCAATTATTATTTTATTATCTTTTTTTTAATCTTAATGTAAACTTTTCTTTAACCCTTGTCCAGATACTTAAATCATCTTCATCAATATCATCATATTCCTCTATATAATCATTATCTTTATCAGGAGTTTCTTTATAATTACTAATTACTTTCTTTTCTTCTTCCTTTATACTACAGTTTGTCTGTTCTTTCTTATAATACACCTTATTCTCATATTTTACATTATTAATTTCTTCATCAATAACTTTTTTAATGTTAAGACCTAATACACATATAGAGCTTTCTAACATATATAGCTTTTCAGTAGTATTACAATATAAACCTTCAACTAATCTATACTCCGTCTTTTCTTTTTCTTTAACCCATGCCTTTAGAGTTATGTTCTCTTGTCCATATTTTAAATCTTTAACAGAATATACTTCCTCAAAAGTCATATATGCAATATTAATAATTTTATCTATTATTCTTACTCTTATAAGCGTATCTAAGCCTTTAAACAATTTATTATCGCTTTTCATTTTATTTGCAATAGTTTCTTTTATAGCTTTATATATAGGATAATCCTTTTCTTCTATTAAGCTTTTCAATAGAGTTACTTCACTATCTTCTGAATTATAGTATTCTTTTATTGATTCATATTTCTTAAGTAAGCCTTCTAATTTATTATAGAAATACCCTAAATATAATAATATTATTTTTTCTTCCTTTGTAAAATTAACTTCTACATAATCTTTATTATCTAATATTGAATTTAAGATATCTAAAACCTTATAATTATTATTTTCTATAAATGCAATCTTAATATTTTCAATTAAAGTTATCTCATCTTCAACAATTTTTTCATCTTCAACAATATCTATTGCCAATTCTTTAGTTAAATTCTCATCTTTATTATCTTCATAATTTGTTACTTCTGCTATAAGTTTACTTATTGCTTGATTTACAAACTCATCATCTTCTGCTTCAACAATCTCAATAGAAATACTACTATCTTCTTTTTTTGACTTATCTTTATTTTCTGAATCAGAGTCAATCTTTGTTTCAAATTTGTAATTTTCATAACTTTTAATAGAATTGCTAATATTTTTTCTCAATTCATTTAAATCTAATTTTATCTTCTCTATTTCCTCATTGGCTAATTTTAATTTTGCCTTTTGATTTTCTATCTCAATTTCCTTTTCTTCAATTATTTTTAATAATTCTCTTCCAGTTGTTATTTTTTCATCTAATTTACTCTTCTCTCTCTCCATCTCTTATCCTACTATCTTTTAAAGTTTATATATTTATAGTTATATTATAACACTAAATTTTACTATAAAGTTACAAAATAGTTACACATTCGCATATTTATTTCTATATAATTTTCTCAAAAGCTATTCTTTCATTTCCATCCTCTAAATATATTATTCCACAATATTTAAATCCACTTTTTTCAAGTAATCTTTGCATTGAAATATTATCCTTATGAGTATCTATTTTTATACTCTTTATATTTTTCTCTTTACATTTTTCTTCTATTAATTTAATTATCTTAGCTGCAGTTCCTTTACCTTTAATTTTTTCACTAACTGCAATTCTATGTATAACAGCATATTCTCCTATATCCCTTAACCACTTTCCCTCATAAATATTTTTATAAGTTTTATCCTCTTCAAAAGAAAGCATTGCTGTTGCTACTATTTTACTTTCATCTTCTAATACATAACTACTATTATTCTTTATATCATCATATATTGTATCACTATTTGGATATCCATTTTGCCATTGATCTATTCCGTTTCTTTTGAAGTATTCTTGTGCTTCGCTTATTATTTCCATTACATTTTTTATGTCATTTATTGTTGTCTTTCTAAATATCATATTTACTCCCCAATCAAACTATTATTTTTTATCTGGTATCTAGTAGTTATAATAATCTCACCTCTTTTTAGATATGAGATTATAGCTTGTATCCCTCTAGATAACGACTTCTAAGCTTCAAATATAGTTAAAACTCTATCTTAAGTTTGGAATTTAATTTATTTTATTATATAACAAAAGAGGGATAAAAGTATCCCCCTTTAAATAATTTTAAAAAACAAAATTTTTCAAACTATTATTAATACCTTGTAACATATTAGGTACTATTCTAACTATACTTGGTAAAAATAGTGAAACTATAAATCCTATTCCACAAGCAATAAATATATTATAATTAATTACTTCTTGACCCGTATAAATTTGATATCCATGAATAGCGGCAATAGCAATAACTCCAATTATTATGATTTTTGCTACTAACCATGATGATATACTTATTATTCTACATATAAAAATCAATATTGATAATATAGCTATTATTGGTAATGCAATTATTTTTAATGGAATTAACAGTACATTTAAAATCTCATTAGAAGCTTTTTCTTTTTTAACTACAACCTTTTTATTAGAATTTCTATTTCTTATACCTCTACTGTCTCTGTCTCTGTCTCTGTCTCTGTCATTATATTCTTTATTACTTTTACCTACATTATTTTTTTTAGATGAATTATTTTTTCTTTGATTACTGCTTTTCTTGTTTTTAGAGTTATTTTTTTGTCTTATCTTTTTTATAATTTTTTCGTCAAAATCCTCTTCGTCATCATCATCTTCATCATCAAAAAATCCATCACAATCCTCAAAATCTTCTTTTGATTTAAATATAATTTTCTCTTCTTCTGACTTATTATATTGAATCAAAGATTCCCTTAATATTTCTTCCCTACTCATTAAAACTGTAGCTGCATAACTGCCTTCTATATTTTCAGAGCTAGAATTAATCACTTCTTCTTTTTCTGTAACATCAGCTGCTTTCTCTTTAATTTTATTATTTTTAAATAAAGCACTTACTTCTTGATCAAATATTTCTTCTTGTTGTTCTTTCACTATAGCTTCTTTATAAATTAATGCATCATATGCTTCTTTAAACAAATCTAGGAATTTATCTAATCTTTTTTCATCTTTTACTTCTAACTTGAATAATTTAACTTGTTTTTCATATGCTTGTCTAATTTCTTCTTGTGTAGCATTTTCTTCAATGCCTAAAACTTTATAGTAATTCATCTATTAGCCTCCCATACTTACTTATTTATGTGATTTTTATTATTTATTATATAAACCCCATATTTTTTGTATATTAATGATTATATCAACTTTATTATAAAGCCACAAATAGTACATATATCCAAAATTTAATACATAAAAAAAAAAAAGAAGCATTAGTCATACTTCTTTTTTTAGCATACTATGACATATATTTTTTATAATTTGCTATTAACCAAATACTCCTATCATTAATATAACTGCTATAATATATAAAGCTAAAATTATACCACACATTATTAATTGTGCTTGAAAATATGTTTTCTTACTTCTATTTACATTTGATCCAAAAGCCCAAACAAACATTAATACTATATTAACTATCGGAATAAGCATTAATAAAAATGTTCCTATCCATTTTCCTACTGTCATATGCTCATCATCATATTTATCTATTCTTATATTATTATAATTATTTTCCAAACCAAATCCCCCTATTGTATATTTATCGCCTTATGTCATATTATGTATTCATTCTTATATATTAACATTTTATTTTTATTTTGTTAATACTTTGTTAACACTTTTCGACATTATATGAAATTTTGTAATATTAAAGTAAAATATGGTTGATTTTAATTTTTAGCAAGTCTATAATGTAATTATTAGTTAATAATAATTATTCCCTATATATATAATATATTTTTTAAAAATAGAAAATACTATATATATTAATTAAATGAGGTGAAATTATGAGTAAAATATCAATAATTGGCGCAGGTGCAATAGGTGCTACAACTGCATTTGCATTATTACAAAAAGGAATAGCACGAGAAATTGTAATTAATGATATAAATCAAGAAAAGGCTCTAGGAGAAGTATTAGATTTAATGCATGGTAGCTCTTTATGCAGACCTTGTAATGTTACTTTAGGTACTTTAGAAGATACTAAAGATTCAGATATAATAATAATAACTGCAGGTTCACCACAAAAACCTGGTGAAACTAGATTAGATTTAGTAGATAAAAATTATGCTATATTTAAAAGCTTTATTCCAAGGCTTGCTGAATTAAGTCCAAATTCAATTCTACTAGTAGTATCTAACCCTGTAGATGTTCTTTCATATATGACATATAAACTTTCTGGATTCCCAAAAGAAAGAGTAATAGGTTCTGGTACAGTATTAGATACAGCAAGACTTAGAAGCTTACTTGGAAAATACTTTGGAATTGATGGAAGAAATGTAGAAGGATATGTTCTTGGTGAACATGGTGATAGCGAATTTGTAACATGGTCATCATTAATGATTGGAAGTATACCAGTAAAAAGCTTCTCTGAGCAAAACTCTATATCTTGGGATAAAGAAACTGAAAATGTTATAGCTGAAGATGTTAAAAACTGTGCTTATGAAGTTATTAAGAGAAAAGGTGCTACTGCTTTTGCTGTTGCTATAGCCCTTGAAAGAATTGTTGAAGCTATAATTAGAGATGAAAGAAGCATATTAACTGTTTCTACTTTATTAAATAACTACTATGGTGTTAATGATGCTTATTTAAGCGTTCCTACTATTCTTGGAAGAAACGGAGTAGAAAAAGTATTAAATATTCAATTATCTCCTAATGAACAAGATAAATTTGTTTCATCAGCTAATTTAATGAAAGAATATATAGATAGAATTAATGATAAA
The DNA here is from genome assembly GCF_019734195.1 of Clostridium sp. K13. GTDB lineage: Bacteria > Bacillota > Clostridia > Clostridiales > Clostridiaceae > Clostridium. The sequence continues at coordinate 36,198 of NZ_JAASHM010000007.1, forward strand.
TAAATTTAATAAAAACTGTATCATAAATTTGATACAGTTTTTATTAATTTAAGCTTAATTATATGTTAAAATAATTTATTTTAATCTACAAAAATAAATTTTATAAAACTCTTCTTGCTCTACCAATTGAACTCCATGGAACATCTACTATTCTTATTGTTTTTCCTGAGTTTGGTGATTCAATCCATTGTCCATTTCCTATATACATACCAACATGTCCTAAATTGCTATAGAATAATAAATCTCCTGGTTGTACACTATCTAGAGATACCTCTACACCATTTTTTATTTGATCATAAGTTGTTCTTCCAATCCTTATATTAGCTTTACTAAATCCCCATTGCATAAATCCAGAGCAGTCAAACATTCTTAAACCACTATCAACATATTTATATAAAGAATCATACTTTCCTGCTGCAGAATAATCTGGGAATCTATTTTTTAATGATTGTATTGATGAATTAGTAACTAACTCTCCAGAGCCACCATAAGCATATGGTGATCCAATATGAGATTTTAATTCTGAAAGTACAGTATTATATGCATTAGAAACAGATTCACCATTCCCATTATTTCCACTATTTCCATTATTATTATCGTTACCATTAGATATTCTTATATAATCCGAACTTACATATCCTGTTGATCCTTTAAAATTAATCTTATACCAATTTCCTTCTTTTCCTGTTATATTAACTTTTTCATTATTTAATACATACCCTAATACTAATGAATTTGAAGAAGGCTTCTGTCTTACCCTTAAATTAGAAGAAACATTTGTAACAATTCCTATTTCATTCATTGCTTCAGACGAATTATTATTATCATTTGATGTATTATTTCCATTACTTGATTCTGAAGATGGTTTATTATCTGTTATATAATCTTTATGAACATATGCGTATGATGAATTATATTTAATCTTATACCAACTTCCTGTTTCTCCAATTATATTTACAGAATTACCTGAATATAAAGTTCCTAAAACAGTAGAACTAGTAGATGCTTCCTTACGAACCCTAAGCCCTCCACTACTTACATTATAAACATATCCTGTTTTATTAATTTCTGTTTCTGAAGAACTATTATTATTCGAACTACCTCCATTATTACTTGAACTTCCATTAACAGTTATATATTCTTTACTTACATATCCATATCCACCATTGTATTGTATTTTATACCATGATCCTTCTGTTCCAACTATGCTTACTTCAGTGTTATTGGTAATATATCCCAATATTGATGAATTTGTAGAAGCACCACTTCTTACTCTTAAATTTGTAGATACATTATATACTTTACCTTTTGTTAACACTGATGAAGATGCTGTAACTTCCTTTACATAATCTCCATGGACATAACCAGTAATTCCATTGTACTTAATTTGATACCAACCTCCACTTTTAGAAATAATATCAAATGTACTTCCATTCCTAATAGTTCCTAATACAGATGAATTAGTACTTGCTTCTTCTCTAATTCTTAAAGTTGAAGTTACATTAACAACTTGTCCCTTACTTATTGAAGCTACTGATACTCCACTATTTAATTCTGTTGCATTAGCTGGAATAGATTTAATAGTTAAAATAGTTCCAACAACCCCAGAAATAGCAATTATTTTTTTTAGTTTTTTCTTCTGCATATTTTTTTCACATCCTCACCTATTTAAATATATATTTTGACATAATAAATTATATATTTTTTTAGATTAATTTTCTATATTTTTCATTAATTTTTCATATTTTTGTCATTTTTTCATTTTTTTGTAACTATTTTCAATTTTTATATAAAGTTTCTATTTTTGAAAGCTTATATGTAAATTAAACAAAATTAAGAACAGCCCTATTATTACAAATATTTTGTATTAGGCTATTCTTAATAATTTTTGAATATACTTTTCTTATATTTAAACAAATTTATTTAATAATTACTTTTATCTTCTAAATTCCTTTATCATATTATTTTTTAACTGCCATAACTTTTCTGATAAGTCTACATAATATCCCTGTGGATTAGTAAATCTTTTTACTTCATCCCATAATGAATCAACTTGCTTTAAAGAATATTTACGAATCTCCTCAAGATTAGGTGATTTATAAACACATTCTCCATTAATAAAAATTGGTACCTGTATTTTTCTAGCATAATAATTTGTTAAGAGCTTTCGCTTCCATGTATATACAGGATCAAATATTTCATATTCCTTTGAATCATCTATTATTTCATCTCCTAATGTTAATACATCTGCTATAGCTTTATTACTTTCTTTATCAAATAATCTCCAAACTGTTTTATAGCCTGGATTAGTTACTTTTTCTATATTTTCTGATAATTTAATCCTTGGAGATATTTTTCCTTCCTCTTCAACTGCAACTAATTTATATACTCCTCCGAATACCGGTTCTGACTTTGCAGTTATTAATCTTTCTCCAACACCAAAAACATCAATGCAAGCTCCCTGTGTCATAAGGTCTGATATTATATATTCATCTAAACTATTAGATGCTATTATTTTGCATTTTTCTAAGCCATTTATATTTAATATTTTTCTTACTTCTTTTGAAAGATATGCTAAATCACCACTATCCAACCTAATTCCTTTTATTTCTTTTCCTTGAGGTTCTAATATGTCCTTAGATACTTTAATAGCATTAATTATTCCTGACTTTAAAACATTATATGTATCTATCAATAAAATACAATTATCAGGATAAGTTTTAGCATAAGTTGCAAAAGCTTTATACTCATCTCCAAATAATTGAATCCAGGAATGAGCCATAGTTCCAACAGCCTTTATTCCAAACATTTCATCAGCAATAGTATTTGCTGTTCCATCTATTCCTCCTATATACGCTGCTCTAGCTCCATATATAGCTGCATCATACCCTTGGCTTCTCCTTGATCCTAATTCTAATACTTCTCTTCCTTCTGCTGCTCTTTTTATCCTATTAGCTTTTGTAGCAATCAAGCTTTGATGATTAATTGTTAAAAGTAACATTGTTTCTATTAACTGTGCTTCTATTACTTTTGCTCTAATAGTTAGTAATGGTTCATTGGGAAATACAGGCGTTCCTTCTTGTATAGCGTAAATATCACCTGTAAACTTAAAATTTAATAAATAATCTAAAAATTCTTCATTAAAAAGTTTTCTACTTCTTAAATATTCAATATCCCTTTCATTAAAATTTAATCCTTTTATATATTCTATTACTTGTTCTAATCCAGCTGTAATTGCAAATCCTGCATTATCAGGATTTTTTCTAAAAAACATATCAAAATAAACTATTTTATCTTTTAAATTATTTTCAAAGTATCCATTTGACATAGTGAATTCATAAAAATCTACTAACATACTTAAATTTCTATCATCTTCTAAATTTATTTTACTCATCTTTAATGCTCCTTTTAATTTAAACACATTAATTTTAATTTATTTTTATAACTATATTTCTATTATTTTTTGCTATATTATAAGCTTTTACTCATATATAAATATAAACTATAAGTTTTATATAAAAAGACTACAGTAGCATTGCTTATGCAACATTACTGTAGTCTTTTAGTAAAATTATATAATATTTACTTTAAATTCTTTTTGCAAAAATATATCTTCTTAAGCCACCATACTTTAATTTGTCGCCTTTAATTTCATATCCCAAATTTATAAATGTATTTACACTAAACTCATTATATGGTGATGCTGTTGCACATAGTATTTCAGTATTATTTTTAACAGCAATTTTTTCCAACTCATTGCAAATTATTTTTTGAAGCTTATTTCCTCTATATTCATCTTTAACTACTGTTGATTCTATTTGACCTGTCTTTAATACTTCTTTATGATCTAAACCAATATCATACCCATAATTTGATTTATCACAACCTTTTTTAGCATACACTCCCATTGCAATAAGTTCATCCTTTTCCGTAACATATCCAATTATTTTTCCATTCTCTTTTATGTATTCTTCAAACTCTTCTCTTTCTGTGTCAGCATATAACTCCTTATTTTCAAGTCCATCTATTATTATTTTTTGTAAATCCATAATCTTATCTAAATAAGATAAATCTAACTCTTTTAATTCAACTTCAACCTCTACTCCATCTTTTCTTGTTATTTTTAATATATTATTCAAATTCATATACCTCCAGCTAAAATTTTATACAATCAAAATTTTACTTTATTATATTATGAATTTACAATATTATTTTCTTATGAATTCTAATATTCCTCGAATTATTAATGCACTGCCAAAAAAAATCGCTCCAAAAATTAATATTGCCTTTATGAGTGAAATTGGTAATAAGCTCATTCTCAAAGAAAAAAATATGGAAATTACTATACTTACTATCCCTAAAGCTACACATATAATCCCTAAAATAGTCAACTTACGTAAAGCTAAAATTATTATACCGATAAATAATATTATAGAACTAGTTGTAAAACTTACTCCTCCAGTTGTTGAATACATACCTCTAAATGGAGAATAAACAATTATATTTTTAAATGTACTTATAATCCCTATACACATTATAAATAACCCTAATAATAAACAAACTCTGCTATTACTTGTTTTATGTTTTCTATAAGCCTTATACTTTTCTAAATTTCCATAAGCAAGTATGTTTCTTCTTATTGTATAATTTTTTAATCCTGGAATATATTTAGCTTGTCTTTTTCTCAACTTAAAAATACCACCATTAGAATTAATTATATTTAATATATGCATTAACTTTTAATTTGCAACTAGCCTATAAATAATTTACTATCTTCTAATTGATTGAGCCATTCTTCTATAAGTATGTCTTATTCCTCTTATCGTTACTGATAGCTTCATTATATTCTCAGGTAATGCCATTCCAAAGGTTCCACAATCCCCAATATGTTGAATATCAGCCCCTGCCATTTTAGACATTAAAGCTATTTTTTCAATTACACTTTCAGAAGATCCCTCTTGTGAAGTTCCTATAGTTGTCATTGCAACACCACCTTCTTCATGAATTGAGTCTATCATTTTTTTAGCAATCTCTTCTGTAACACCTGGAACAGTTCCTGGTGCAGGAATTAAAACAACATCAGCTCCACACTTAACAAATCTTCTAGTTACTTTTTCATCATATATGTTTCCACTACCTGCTCCATGCATTTTCCCTGCAATTATTAATGTACTATCACCTAAAATATCTTTTGCAAGCTTTATTCCTTCACAAATAGTTTCTTCAGTAACTCCTGTACTTGGATTACCTGTTATTACTATATAATTAAATCCATATTCCTTTACTTTTTCTAAGTTTTCTTTATTTAATCTATATCCCATTTCATAAGTACTTCCTTCTGGAACTGGCTCTAAATTAACTCCTATTAATCTGCCAACTAACTTTCTTATATTTCTTATATAATTTTTATCTTTAATATTATTTTTTATCTCTTCACCTACAATTCTAAAAGTATCCTCTAACCCCTTTGAAAGATTAGCTTCACCAAATCCAAAAATATAAGGTTTTTCAAAATTAAAAGTATTTAAAGTTATCATATCAGCCCCAAAGCTTGCAGCTAATTCTAAGTTAGATACTTCTTTTACATAAGGTGTATAACTTATTATAGTTTCTGCCATAACTGTTCTACCCTCTGAGTTTTTTATTATATCTTTTAATTCATTTTTACTTAATCTTTCTATATCCCCAGTTGTTAACTCAAATATTCTCTTCATATTAAATACCTCTATTCTTCTATTTTTTATTTATATTAATCTAATAATATAATATTATACAACCTTATGTAATTATTTTCATTAGTATTCAATAAAAAAATAGACAGATAATAATTAAACTTTAACCATTACCTATCTATTTTCTAATCTTTTATTTAAATATGCTGTGTATTAAATTCATTATAAATCCTGTATGTTCATTAAAAATGTTTATTCCTATAATAATAAGAATAATTCCTCCTACAAGTTCAGCATAATCTTTAAATATTCCACCAATCTTCTTACCTGCAATAACACCAATAAAACAGACTACAAATGTTATTATTCCAATAATTAATGATGAAGATAGTATATTAACATTTAAAAATGCAAAGCTTACTCCAATAGCTAAAGCATCTATACTTGTAGCTATAGCAAGAGTAGTTAATTCTTTATTAGATAATTCACTTTTATTATTCTCTTCAGCATCTAAAGTAGTACTTATCTCACTTACTATCTCATTACCTTCATTAGCAGACTCTTTACGATTTTCATAAAATTCATAAATCATTTTTCCACCTAAAATAGTTAATAATATTAAAGCGATCCAATGATCTATAGCTTTTATATATCCTTGAAAGCTTATACCTAAAACCCAACCAATTAATGGCATAGCAGCTTGAAAGCCTCCAAAAAATAAAGCTATTTTTATAGCTGTTCCTTTTGTTAAATTCTTTAAAGTCATTCCTTTACTAACTGATACAGCAAATGCATCCATAGCTAAAGCAAATGCTGTAAATACAATTATAATAATGTTCATAATCATTCTCCTCACATTTTATTTTTATCCTCTTGGGAATTATAAGCAAAAAAAAATAACGAGATTCATGGATGCTCAAAAAAGCATCCATGAGTCTCGTTATTTAAGATTAAGCCAGGCTTTATTAAAACCATTATGTTGACCTAACCACATTTTCATGCTAACTACTCCCTCACAGGACTTATTTATTATACTCTCACCTTGTCCATATGTCAATTATTTACTTACAATTTAACTACTGAAGTTAGAACTAAACATTAAATATTACTATTGTAAGCAACAATAAAATTTCTGCTTTAAATTTATATAAATTATCTTATTTTTCTTCTGAATCTATTACTTCTTCATTTTTTTCTTTTCTTGCATTATTTATTGCTTCATTAACCTCATCTAAAACTTTATCTATTTCATCTATTTCATTTAATTCATTTAATTCATCATTTTCTTCTTCATCTTTATTCATATAATTATTTCCATTATTATTACCGCAATAGATTCCCTTCTTAATTGGTGCTATTAAAAAACCTGCTACTGCACCTGCAAAAAAACATGCAGCTCCTAATAAAATTTTTTCATTCTTATCCATTAATTTTACCTCCAATATAATTATTTACTTAAAAACTATACATTACTTATATGTTTAATAATTTAATAATATTATACACTTACAATTATTTAATAATATTTTAATATATTATAACCCTACTAAATAAATCTAATATTTAGTAGGGTTAATATAATTTTATTACTTATTTAAATATGGCATTACATCTTGTGTATACGCTCTTAATACTTCTGCAACACTCCATGCTTGTGAATAACACCCTCTGCCTGTTGATGCAAAATCTCCATCAAAAATTTCCGCTATTCCATTAATGCAGCCATCTCTCATAGTATCTTCAAAAACTTTACACATATGCTCTGCTTTATTTATGGATTCATCAGAATAATCATTAACTTTACAATATGCAGTTATAAATCCACCTATTAAAAAGCCCCATGTAGTTCCCATATGATAAGCACAATCTCTATCAAATAATTTTCCTATATATTTTCTTTTATAATCTTTATCCATAAATGAAAGAGAACGTAATCCATAAGTTGCATATAAGTGCTTATAAACAGTATTAACTATCTTCATTTCCTTTTCTCTATCTAAAATTGCAAAAGGTAATGATACTGCCCAAATTTGATTTGGTCTTATTTTATCATCATCTTCATCTACAACATCATAAAGACATTGATTTTCTTCATTCCAAAATCTATTATTAAATGATTCCTTAACCTTTTCTGAAAGACTTGAATATTCACTCTTATCCTCTCCAAACTTCTCTGATAAGTCTTCCATTATTTTTAATGCATTATACCATAAAGCATTAATTTCTACTGGTTTACCATGTCTTGGTGTTACAACATAATCTCCAACTCTTACATCCATCCAAGTAACTTGGTCAAGTCCACCACCAGCATATATTAAACCATCATCATCCATACCAATAGAAAAATCTGTTTTAGTAGAGTAAGCATTATATATTTCCTTTAATTTTGGATATATTTTTCCTTCTATAAACCTATAATCATTTAAATCTCCAGTATATTTTAAATATTTATATACTGCTTGGAAGTACCATAAAGAAGCATCTACAGTATTATATCCTGGCTCTGTATTAGCATCTGGAAATACATTTGGAACTAATCCATTTTTTATATACTTAGCAAATGATTCTAATATTTCTCTAGCATCATCAAATCTTTTTGTTACTAAAGTAAGACCCTCAAATGCAATCATTGTATCTCTACCCCAGTCTGTAAACCATGGCAAGCCTGCTAATACTGTTTTTAATCCAGTACTTTCTCTATTTACGATAAAATGATCTCCAGCTTTAACTAAATTATTAGCAAATTCATCTCCTAATTCAGCATTTTTTACTAACTTTTCAGCTCTTTCTTTATATTCTCTTACAATATCAAAACCTGATTTTTCATTTAAACCTTCTATAGTGCATTTAACATATATCTTTTTCTTTTCAAAAGGCTTTAATTCAACTTGTACTTCATATGGAGTATAATGATTATCAACCCCTAAAAATCCAGTTCTATGGTCAATCATATAAAAGTGATTTTCCTCTATTAAATAATTCGGAGTTGCCATACTTGTAGGAATTAGCTTTCTATCATAAAAACTTCCTTCAGATGTATAGAAATCTATTTTTATATCCTTATTTTTTTCTGGTATTAAAGTTAAAGTTTTTTCTGATATATTAATATCAAATTTCAAGTCTCCTCTTTCACTTGTTTCTCCAGCTTCTCTATAATTAAATAATGGAAGTATATTTAACTTACTTTCTTCACTACCATTTTCTATTTCGTAACATACAGCAACTGTATTATGTCCATATTCAATTGCTATAGTTTTCTTTACTGTAATATCTTCAACTCTATAATAATATTCTGGAATCGTATCCAAAATAAACTGTTCTAAATGCTCTTGTCCATTTTTTGAACTACCTATGTATTGTTGAGATGCTAAATCATATTCTCTATCTCCAACAATTACTTGCTCTTGAGTTCTAGTAAGTATCATCATTCTATTTACAGGAGCATTTAATGAAGCTATTAAATATCCATGAAAGGCCTGTGCACCGCCCCCTGCAACAGTATGATTAGCATATCCACCAATACCATTACCTATTACCCATGATAATTCATTACCATCTTCTATTGTTTTCCACATTCCTCTTCCATACTTATACATATATAATTCCCCTCTTCTACTAAGTTGTATCTGATAATGAAATTATACCTAAGTTTTTTTTTGTGAACAATAAAACATATATGCTAATTTTATACTAAAACTGCTATTTTCAAAATTTACATACTACAGTTAACGACTCCTACTACAAACTTATATGAGGAGTCGTTAATTATAATAGTATTTGTCTTTTAAATTATAACCTTAAACTTTAAATTTCAGTTCTATTTATGATGTATATCGTTAAAGTTTCCTTTACTCATTGCAGCACGCTCTGCAACTAAGTTAGAAATCACTTCATTTACGCTCCAATTTATAGACGTTTCTGTAACAACTGCTTTTAAAACATTGTTTACTTTTACTTTTTTAAGATTCTCAATAAAAATATTCATTTTTGCTGGTGCTATTGAATTAAAAATTATAGCTCTTTCTTTTCTACCATCTTCACATTCTGAATTTATATTATTTTCTAATAAATCACTAATTATAGTATTTCCATTTTTAGAGTTTATTAGTATTTGATCTCTAATTCCTAAAATCATTGCACAGTTTTTAACCTTTTGCAAATCCTTTCCTACTATATTAGAAACTATTATGCAAGCTCTTCCTTCTCTCGCTGAATTATCTTTTATATCTAATTTATCAAATGACATATGTAATCCTCCAATTTAATATACTAACATTTCTTAATTTAATTATATCCTAATTATATCATAAAATTCTTATAATTAATAATCATTATTATTTAACATAAAAACTTTCCGCATATGAACACTTGTTCGTATAATATCTTTATTATATAATAATACTAATAATGAAAAAGTTAATCTTATTATTAATAAATATTAAAGTTGGTGAATTTATATGGAAATTTCAGATAAACTAAGAATTTTAAGTAGTGCCGCTAAGTATGATGTATCTTGTTCATCTTCCGGTTCAAATAGAAGCTCTAAAAAAGGTAGTATTGGTTCAGTTTCATCAAGTGGAATTTGCCATACCTTTACTCCTGATGGAAGATGCATATCACTTTTAAAGATCCTTTTAACTAATTATTGTATATATGATTGTGCTTATTGTATAAATAGAATTTCAAATGATATAGAAAGAGCTTATTTTACTGTTGATGAGATAGTAGATTTAACTATAAATTTTTATAGAAGAAATTATATAGAAGGCTTATTTTTAAGTTCTGCAATAATAAAAAATGCTAATTTTACTATGGAACGCTTAACTCAAGTAGTTGAAAAATTAAGAAATGAATACAACTTTAGAGGTTATATTCACTTGAAGGCTATTCCGGGAGCTGATGAAGAACTTATAAAAAAAGCTGGTTCTTTAGTGGATAGAATGAGTGTTAATCTTGAATTACCTTCTTCAGATTCATTAAAACTGCTTGCTCCACAAAAGAATAAGGATGAAATTTTTAAACCTATGAAATTTATAAAAAATAATATAATTGCTACTAAGCATGAAGCTAAAACCTTTAAAAATTATTCCACTTTTGTTCCTGGTGGCCAAAGTACTCAACTTATAGTAGGTGCTACAAAAGAAAGTGATTTAAACATTCTTAATTTATCAGAAAACCTTTATAATAAATTTGACTTAAAAAGAGTTTATTACTCTGCCTATGTTCCAGTTAACCACGGTAAAAACTTACCTGACCTCAAAACACCTCCTACATTACGTGAACATAGACTTTATCAAGGTGATTGGTTATTAAGAGTTTATGGCTTTAAGGCTTCTGAATTATTATCTCAAGAAAATCCTAATTTAGATATTAATTTTGATCCTAAAACAAACTGGGCATTAAATAATATTCATTTATTTCCTGTAGAAATAAATAAAGCTCCCTATGAACTTTTAATAAGAGTTCCTGGAATAGGTGTAAGAGGTGCTAGAAAAATAATTAGTGCTCGTAGAATTAGCAACTTAAACTTTTTAGATTTAAAGAAACTTGGCATTGTTATAAAAAGAGCACAATATTTTATAACTTGTAATGGTAAATATTTCGGTTGTGTATCATTTGATAATGAAAAAATTAAAAAGGCTCTTACTCCTAAAATAGATTTAAACTTAGTGGAAAAAGATTCTGAACAAATAAGCTTTTTTGATAATGAGATAAATAAAATTTTATTACCATATAATACTCATTTAGATAATGATTTATCTGCAGATAAAAAGCTACTTCTATTAAATGATAAAATAACTTCTTATACTGGAGAAATATAATTATGATTGAATTTTTATATGATGGTTCTTTAGAAGGATTATTTACAGCTATTTTTTATGCATATCAATCTAAGGATCCTTGTACAATAAATAAATTAGAAAATCACATTCCTTCTCTATTAAATGAGATAAAAGAAATCACTACTGAACTCGATAAATTCAAAAGAGTATATAATAGCATTATCCAAAAATTAAATGGAAAAGCTTTAAATAATATATATTATCTATATCTTAGTGAAATTGAAGGTGCTGAAGATTTAATATTAAACTATTTAAAATTATGCTATAAATACGGTACTGATATAAATCTTGCTAAAAATAATGATACTATAATATCAGTAGATAAGTATTATCGAAAAGTATCTGGAGAGGCTCATATGTTTACAGGATTTGTACGTTTTAAAGAAATTGCTCCTTTAAGCTTTTATGCTCAAATTGAACCTGTTTATAATATTTTGCCTATAATAATTAATCATTTTACTCTAAGATTTTCTGATCAAAACTTTATTATTCACGATTTAAAAAGAGAGAAAGCCATTATTTATAATAAAAAAACTGCGATAATAACTGATTTATCTAAGGATGAAGGATACTTAATTTCTACTCTTAATAATGATACAAATTTTGAAAGCTTATGGAAAACCTTTTATAAATCTGTAAATATTAAAGAGCGTGAAAATAGTAAACTTCAAAAACAACATATGCCTAAACGATATTGGAATCATCTTACTGAAATTTAAAACTAGATTGCATATTGCAATCTAGTTTCCTCCTAATTTCTTATATAAATCATCTTTATCTATACTAACTCCATTAACATTTTTCATCTCTATTCTACTAGATATATTATTCCAATTTATATATTCATCAAAGGGATTGTCACTAGAATTTTCTTCTAACCAAACCATTAGATTGTTAGGTATATTAATATCCATTGATAATAGTATTCCTTTTTTATCTCCTAAAAGTGTTTTCCCCAATAATCTAATTGATTCTAAATCTAATTTAGATGTAGCTATTCTATTGTTCTTCATATCATAACTAATTAAGCTAGATATATCTTTAGGTACACCTAAAATATTTTTTCCCTCCTTAATTGCATACCACCAACCTCCTAATAATGCTCCATAACGCTTTTTTATGGATACAAAGTAACTATCTAATGTTATTCCATTATGAGTAAGCCCATTAAAACTTAAAAAACATGCAATATTATATAATGAATTTAAAATCCAACTTACTGTATTTATAGGTATCTTACCATTACAATATGTCATTAAATCTCTTAATAAAATTAAATCTTCATCCTTTTTAACTACTATCCCTACTTCTCCCCCTATTGTTCTAAAACTTTTCTTAATCTGTGGTAAATAGTTATCAAATTCCTTTTTCATCTCAATATTAGAATATTTTATATTATTTAATTTATTTATTGCATTAATAGCCATCTTTTCATTTTTATCATTAATTAAATATAATATTTCTTCATTACCTATATACATTCTTCCTATTTCAAATATATGACTTATTCTGAAGTTCATTGTATAATACTTTCCATCTATACATTTTAATCTTATAAAGCCTGGCTTCTCCCAAACTCCTTTAGCAATATTTTTTTCTGCTTGCTTATATAAATTATTTATTTTATTAGTAATTTCAACATACTCTTTCTTTTTCCCATTTAAATCTGGATGATATACTTTCATAAGTTCAACATACTTACTTTTTATATCTTCAATATCATCACTAAATAATTCATAAGGATATTTAATATTTCTTATTTCATCTATACTTAACATTATCCTCACCAACCTATAAATAATTTTAATAATTTATATTTATGATTCTATAAGAAATATTATGTAATTTTAATTAAATATATTTTCAAATATTTTCCAATTTGTTATAATATAATATATGTTATGTAAATAACTATTCCTATTTTAGAGATTGGAGTGTTTTTAATGGAAAAAGAATTAAAATTCAAAATATACAATAAAGTTTTAAATAAATGCTTTAAAGTAACTAGAATAGACTACATTGATGAAATTATTTATTACTTTGATAAAGAAAAAAATGATGAAGATATAGTTTCTTTTAATGATTCAGTTCTTTTAATGCCTACTGGAATCTATGATGCTTCAGGCAGAGAAATATTTGAGGGTGATGTTATAACCTATCAAGAAAATAGTTTTACTTACAAAAAGACTGCAGAAATAATATATGAAGATGGCTGCTTTATGACAAAGCAATTATTTCCTAAAAATTTGGAGCTTAAAGCACAAAAGGAAAATATGATTATTGATGACTTTAAAGATTTGTTATGCGTTGCTACATCTTCTATATCTAGACCAATTAAAATCATCGGTAATATTTTTACTTATAAATTAAGTAAAAATAATTGTAAAATAAAAATAGAGGTTTAAAAACTTATATTTTTCAACAAAAAAAGATATCGTAAAATAATTATGATATCTTTTTTGTATTTATTATATTTTATTTATACTTCCATTATTATTGGTACAATTATAGGTTTTCTCTTAGTCTTACTATATATAAACGAACCAACATCATTTCTAATATTATTTTTTATTTCAGACCACTTAAATATATTCTTATCTATAGATGTTTGTATACTATCATAAGATATTTCTTTTATTTGATTTACTAATTCTTCTGACTCTCTAACATATATAAATCCTCTTGTTACTATATCTGGACCTGAAGCTATAGTTTTAGTTTCTTTTTCTATTGCAACGATAATATTTATAATACCGTCCTTTGATAAATTCTTTCTATCTCTTAAAACTATATTTCCTACATCTCCAACACCTATACCATCAACTAGTATATTTCCAGCTTGAACTTTTCCAGAGATAGTTGCTGATTTTCTATTTAAGCTTAATACATCACCATTTTCTAAAATAAATGATTTACCTTTTTCTAAACCTACTTCTTCAGCTATTAATATATGCTTTCTTAAATGCTTATACTCACCATGTACTGGTACAAAATACTTAGGCTTTAAAATTGATTGTAGTAATTTTAATTCTTGTTCACAAGCATGACCTGATACGTGAATCTCCTCTATAGATTTATAAATAACATTAGCACCCTTTTGTGTTAATTCATTTATAACCTTTGATATAGCCTTTTCATTTCCTGGAATAGGATTAGCAGATATAATTATCATATCATCTTTTTCTATTTGAATATTTTTATGAGTAGATGATGCCATTCTCGTAAGAGCTGACATAGGCTCTCCTTGACTTCCAGTAGTAACAATCGTTATTTGCTCACTATTATATAATTTTAAATCCTTTAAATCTATTAATAATCCTTCTGGCATATTTAAGTATCCAAGTTTTATAGCAACATCAGATATTTTTTCCATACTTCTTCCGCTAAATGCAATTTTTCTTCCATACTTAATTGATGAATTTATTATTTGCTGTAATCTATGAATATTAGAAGCAAATGTAGCTACAATTATTCTTCCTTTACCCTTACTAAATAAATTATCTAAGGTTTCACCTACTGTTTTTTCTGACATTGTATAACCTGGATGACATGCATTAGTGCTATCAGCCATAAGTAATAAAACCCCTTGTTTACCTAGCTTAGCTAATCTTTGTAAATCTATTACTTTCCCATCTACAGGAGTAAAATCTACCTTAATATCTCCAGTATGTACTACAATACCTAATGGAGTATGAATTGCTAAAGCACAACTATCTGCAATACTATGATTTGTTCTAATAAATTCTACTTTTACTTTTTCTAAAGCTATAGTATCCCCTGCATTAACAACATTTAACTCTACTATATCAAGCATTTTATGCTCTTCTAGCTTACTTTTAATTAAACCTACAGTTAAGTTAGTAGCATAAATTGGTGCATTAACTTGTTTTAATATATATGGTATTGCTCCTATATGATCTTCATGTCCATGTGTTATGAAAAATCCTTTTACTCTTTCTTTATTATTAACTAGATATGTTACATCTGGAATTACTACATCTATTCCATACATTTCTGAATCAGGAAAAGTCATTCCACAATCTACAACTATTATTTCTTCCCCATATTCTATTACCGTTATATTCTTTCCTACTTCTCCAAGTCCACCTAATGGTATAACTTTTATTTTTTTCTTGCTTTCCATTAAAATCCTCCATCTTATTTTCTTTATCTATATTTCTCTATTTTTTTGCACAAAAACAAAAGTTGTTTTAAATCAACTGATTTATAATTAAATATTATTTTATAATTCAATCCGTTCAATTCTCTTAACTAAACTAACCACTATTATAAAGATCCCTACTTAACATTGCATTTACAATACTTAACATCTGATTATGTTAATTTTACTTATTGCTTAATGTTGCTAAGCTTATTTAAATATAATTTTTATATAATAATTATAAAACAACTTAAATAAATACATTTTAAATTTTATTAAATATATTCATTTAACTTTTTTTATATCTTAAGTCATTATAAACAATTTCCCACTTTTTTTCAACTCTCACACTTAATCAATGTAAAATGGATAATGGATAATTAATTTATAAACTGCTATAGAAGTTTATAAATTATATTGAAAAATAAATTCCATAAGGATTTTCCTCCTTAAATTCTCCATTATCCATTCCCCTTTAAATAAACATTTATATTAAATCTAATAATTTTAATACGTGAGTTGCAATTTTTCTTTCTTTTCCTTTGTATGGATATGAATGTATATGGATAGCAGGATTAAAGTTTAATTCAATTATTGCATAATTAGTGTTTTCATCTCTGTAATCCTCAAGCATCATATCAACCCCACAAATCATAGCTCCAGCTGCTTTTGATGCATTTACTGCTATATCCTTAAACTTTTGTGGAATATCATCTGTATAGTCTACACTATCTCCGCCTGTACTAATATTAGAATTTTCTCTTAAATACACTATTTCATCTTTTTTAGGAATATAATCAAAGTTTTTACCTTGTTGTTTTAAGAATAATTCTGCATTTTCCTCTAATCTTATCTTTTCAAGAGGAGTTACATATCCTTTACCACGTAATGGATCCTGATTTTTAACTTCAACTAATTCCTTTATTGATTTTCCTCCATCACCAATAATATTAGCAGGAACTCTATGTAATATTCCTACTACCTCATCATTTATTACTAAGAATCTATATTCTTTTCCTTTTATAAACTCTTCTATAAGTACTGTTGTATCATTTTTAAATGCTATTTCAAAAGCATGAATTATATCTTCTAAATTTGCACCTTCAGGGAAAATATTAATTCCAATCCCAAAGTTAGTACTCTTAGGTTTTATAACTATAGGTTTATTAATATATTTATGTGCTTTTATTTTAGCCTCTTCTATAGTATTAAACTCTTCTCCTCTTGGTACTTTAACTCCTTTTTCAGCTAAAACCTTTTTAGTTACAGTTTTATTTTCCATAATTAATACAGAAACATAAGTATCTTTAGATGTTTTAGTTGCCTGTTTTACATACTCTATTTTTTCATCTTTTTTAAGGGATATAAAATTCTCACTTCTATCAACTACATTTACAGTAATACCTCTTTTAATAGATTCCTTCATTAAAATTTGAGTTGATAGTTCTAAATCTTCATATCCTTCTAGCTTAAATCTATTTTTATATGCAGATTCTTTATATCCTTTAGCTAAACTTAAAAATGTATTAATATATCCCTCTTCATTTATTTTTTGGGTTATTTTATATGCATAAGTTAATTTACTATCTTTAACTTTATCAATCATATCTTTAATTACATCTTCAAATCCTAAATTTAATTCATTATTAATACCCATAACTTCATTAAGTATTTCTAATCCAAAATCTATTCTATTTATACATTTTCCATCATGTTTTAATTCTATATTATCAATTCCATGTACTGCTATTAATTGTTGATTTTCTAAAGCTTCTTCTTGCCAATTTTCAAACTCACTTTCTTCTTTAGTTAATAAATAAATATTAAATACTTGTAAAAATCTTAAATCAGCTAAACTTATTCCGCCTTTTTCAAAAGGATTAATATCAATTGTTCTATACTCTAAATATTTTATTCCCTCATTAAGTAATGACTCTTTAAAATTCTTTGTATTACTTGGTTTTAATCTTACTTGACTATATAATTCTTTATGACTTTCTATTATCTCATCTTTAATATATCCATCTATACTTTCTATATACTCATTAACACTATTATAACTAGGAAATAAATCTACCTTATTTTTATATCCACACTTTCCATTTCTATGAGATATTGCTCCTAGGCTACTATATTCATTATTACTAACTTTTTTTAATGGGCATTTACAACTATCAACAAAGCTTTCATGTACAACTGGAGCTGCTCCAAGAAGATATACTATAAGCCATCTAAATCTTAAGTAGTTTCTAGCAACCTTTAAATATATGCTATTTTTAAACTCTTTATAAGATAAATTTTTCTCACTATCTTCATATAATTTCTCAATTATAGATTCATTAAAAGAAAAATTATAATGAATTCCCGATATAAGCTGCTTTTTACCTCCATACTTAAGCAATAACTTCTCTCTATACTCTTGTGATTCTTTACTATGATCAGCAAATTTAGCTACTGGAATATCTTTATCATCTGGTATTATACATGGCATTGATTCTGGCCATAGATATTCATCTCCAATTTCCATTGCAACTATATCATATAATGCCCTTGTAAAATTATATGCCTCTATAACATCTGGTAATGCTGGTGTTATAACTTCTATTTGACTCTCTGAAAAATCTGTTGTAATGTATGGATTATGTGCTTTATCTCCAAATTCTTCTGGGTGATCACTTTTGGCTAAATACCCATTCTCATCTAATCTTAAAGTTTCTCTTTCAATACCAAAGTTTCCACTTAAAATTTCTTTACTAGAAAATAATTTTTTTATTTTATTTAACATCTTTATAATTTCTCCTTATCTTTATTAGATATATAAAATAGGCTGCTAATCCTTTTAATATACTTGAAATAGCTATGCTCCACCATACCCCATTAATTCCAAGACTCTTCATAAGTATTAAAGCCATTGGAATTCTTAAAAGAGTAAAAACAACACTAATTATAGCTGGTATTTTTGGCATTCCTAAACCGGTAAATAATCCATTTGATACCATTTCTATTGTACTAAAGCTCTGAGAAAATGCAACTGCTTGTAAATAACCACCAGCTATTAAAATGGTATTTTCCTCTCTAATAAACAGTTTTATAATTGGCTCTTTAAAGACAATAAAAATTATAGACATAATTATTGAATAAATAATTCCTAATAATAATGCAGTATAATATCCTTGCTTTATTCTTTTAAATTTATTAGCACCAAAATTTTGACCTGTAAAACTTGATATTGCTCCATTTAATCCACCAATAACCATATAGGTTATTGATTCAATTTGTAAACCTATTTTTTGTGCTGCAATTGAATTTGTCCCAAATATAGCAATTATCTTAGCTAAAATTATATTAACTATTGTAAATAGTATTCTTTGAAATGCCATAGGAAAACCTAGTCTTACAATGTCTAGTATTTTTTCTTTATCAACTCCTATGCTCTTATCATAATGTAATATTCCATTTGATTTTATTTTATATAATACAAACATTACTATATTTGATATTAATGTTGCTACTGCTGCACCTAAAACCCCTAACTTAAATACATAAATAAATACTGGATCTAAAATTATATTCATTATCATTCCTATAGCATTTATCTTAAAGGAATCTCCATTATTTCCAAAACTACTAAATATTCTTGTATATAGAGAATTGAAAAATGCAAAAAATAAAATAGGTGCATTTATAGCTAAGTAATAATATGAATTTCTTTCTACAAACTCATTATTAAGACTTAAAAATGAAATAAAACTTCTTCCTAAAACTATTAAAGTTAACGCATATATTATTGCTATAATAAAATTTATTGCTATTCCTGAATTAATATATTGCTTTACTTCCTTATTATCCTTTCGTCCAATAGCATGTGAAACCTTTATTCCTGTTCCTATAACAACTAATGAATTAATGGAATATCCTAATCCAATAAAAAAACTTGATGATCCTATACTTGCTACAGAATCACTTCCTAATCCACCTACCCATAGCATATCTATTAAGTTATAAGTAAATTGCAATAATGAACTTCCCATAATAGGTAGTGCTAAAGCTGTAAGTACATTAATAACTTTTCCTTGTGTTAAGTCATTTTTTTTCATATATTCTCCTTAAAATTATTTTTAGTTATTTAATAATAAATAATACTTACCATTTAATCATTAAATATAGATACTTATCTATGTTTAATATAGTTTTTTATTTTTCACTTGTCAACATTCATAGTACTTTCAAATAAATAATTTTAGTAACTTACTTTAATTTTTATATTAAAAAGCAAAAATGATCTCATAACAGGTAAATTTATTATGAGACCATTTTTATTAATTTAACAATCACAGTCACTGCTTTTTTCTATTATTAACTCTTTATTACTTAACATTAGCTCATTTAAAAATCTTATTAGCTCATTTGCATTATCTTTATTTAAGCTATAATAGTTCCAAGTTCCTTCTTTTCTAGAATCAACTAATCCACACTCCATTAGTACCTTCATATGATGAGATAATGTTGGTTGAGTAAATTTAAAGTGTTCTAATAATCTACAAGCACATCTCTCACCACAAGATAATATATGAATAATTTGTAATCTATTAGAATCGCTTAATGCTTTAAATATTTTTGCATTATTATCATATTTATTATCCATAACTCCTCCATTAAAATTACTTTAATATATTATTCCCTAAATTCTTTTCTTAAATTGCTAATTATTATTTTTCTAATATCTTCAGCTAGAGTCTTTTCTTCATCTCTTGTTAACCCTTCAGTCTCTATAGGCTTACAAAAGGTAACATTAACTGTTGATGGCTTAAATTTATTATTTTCCTCAAATGAAGTAAATGCAGCATCTATTGTTACAGGTACTATTGGCACCTTAGCTTTAATTGCTAGTTTTAAACTTCCCTTTTTAAAAGGAAGTGTTTTTCCATCTAAACTTCTAGTTCCCTCTGGGAATATCATCATTGAATAGCCATCTTTTAAATTTTTTACTCCTTCATTAATTACTCTAACAGCATCCCTTGGATTTTGCCTATCTAAAGGTATGCATTTTCCTCTTGATAACCAATAACTTAATATTGGAACCTTTAAAACCTCTTTTTTAGCTACAAATCCAACAAGCCTATCAGCTGAATAGAATATAGTTGGTATATCTAATATACTTGTATGATTTCCTATAAAAACACATGGGCCTTCTGGTATATTTTCTTTTCCGTTAATTTTAATATCCATACCTATTATATTTATTGTAAACTTTGCCCATAAGTACATGCATTGTCTAACATACTCAGTTGCTTTCTCTATACCTTCCTTTTTCTTAATATGCTCATATTTAAATCCCTTTAATCTAGCATAAACCATATAAAAAAGGTATCTTATTCCTTTTATAATCATATACTTCCCCCTCTTCATTTGATTAAATTTATTATATCATTATTTTGCTGTCAATAACAAACTATTGGTATAACAAAAAGAGTTGTTATAAAAACAACTCTTCTTATATACTTTTATACTCTAGATATTTTAAAAATTATAAAGATATTTCATATTCTAGTGGAGCCTTTTTTAATAATTCTATGCTTCTAGTATCTGGTTGAGATACTCCAACAAACAGCTTAAACTTTTTGCTATCAACTACTCTATTCCCTTCATAATCAACAACTTCAAATGCTCTTTTATTTAAACTCATTTTAATAGTTTTTGTTTCTCCACACTTTAAAGATACACGTTTAAAGTTAGCTAAACTATAGTTTTTCACAGCATACTTTGACTCTAAATCTTTGATATAACATTGAACTACTTCTTCAATATCATAATTCCCTGTATTTTTAATATCAATCTCTATATTAATATTATATTTATCTTGATTATTTTTTACTTTTAAACTACTTAGTTCTACATTTGAATATGTTAATCCATACCCAAAAGAATATAAACTTTCATCCTTCATATATCTATAAGTTCTATTTTCCATTGAGTAATCTTCAAAATCTGGTAAATTTTTAGTATCCTTATAAAATGTAACTGGAAGCTTTCCACTTGGTGATACTTTTCCAAATAATATTTCTGATACTGCTTGCCCTCCATGACTTCCTGGATACCAAGCATTTAAAATTGCTGCACATCTATCATCTACATTATTAAAAGTTAATGCACTTCCTGTCCCTAAAACTACAATAACTGGTGTTCCTGTAGCAATTATACTTTCTAGTAATTCTTGTTGCTTTCCAGGTAAATTTAAATCACTCTTATCTCCAGCAGCTTCACTATTCCCAGTATCACCTTGTTCCCCCTCAATAGTTGAATCTAACCCTAAACACATTATTGCTACATCAGCTTTTTTAGCTACAGAAATAGCTTCTGATAATCTATCATTAGGTAATGATAATCCACCAACCTTTTCCTTATATAAATGGCATCCTTCAGAGTAATAAACCCTAATATCTTCACCTACTTCAGCATGTATACCTTCTAAGATAGTAGTGTACTTTGATGCTGTACCATGATAATTACCATTGAGCATTATTTTACTATCTGCATTAGGCCCAATAACTGCAATAGATTTAAGTTTTGATTTATCTAAAGGTAATATACCATTATTCTTTAATAAAACCATAGATTTTCTTGCAGCTTCTAATGATAATTGATTATTTTCTTTTGAATCATTTGACTCATAAGGTATTTCATCATATTCACAATCATCATCAAACATACCAAGCCTTATTCTAGTTGCCATTAATCTCTCAGCTGCTATAGTTATATCCTCTTCAGTTACTAACCCTTCTTTATAAGCTAACATCATTTGTAAATAAACATTACCACAGTTTAAATCACATCCATTTTTTATTGCAAGTGCTGCTGATTGCGTTGCAGTACTAGTTACTTTATGATTCATATGAAAATCTACAATTGCCCAACAATCTGAAACAACATGTCCTTTAAAACCCCATTTTCCTCTTAAAATATCAACTAATAATGTTTTACTTCCACAGCAAGGCTCTCCATTAGTTCTATTATATGCTCCCATTACAGACTCTACATCTGCTTCCTTTATGCATGCTTCAAATGCTGGTAAATATGTTTCATATAAATCTTTATTATTAGTAACAGCATTAAATTCATGCCTTACACCTTCTGGCCCACTATGCACTGCAAAATGCTTTGCGCATGCAGCAGTTTTTAGATATTTACCATCGCCCTGTAACCCTTTAACAAAAGCAACTCCTAATCTTGATGTTAAATATGGATCCTCCCCATATGTTTCTTGACCTCTTCCCCATCTTGGATCTCTAAATATATTTACATTTGGCGACCAAAGAGTTATTCCTTTATAAATATCTCTATCATCATTTTTTGAAAACTCATTATACTTTGCACGAGCTTCAGTTGAAACGACATCTGCAACCTTTTCTAAGAACTCATCATCAAATATTGCTGCAAGTCCAATTGCCTGTGGAAAAACAGTTGCTGTGCCAGCTCTTGCAACTCCATGTAACCCCTCATTCCACCAATTATATCTAGGAATATTTAACCTTTCATTAGCTGGTGCATTATATGTTAATTGTTCTGCTTTTTCTAATAATGTCATTTTTCCAACTATTTCTTTTGCTCTTTCCAAAGCCTCTTCATGTGTAATTTTCACTTTTCTATTTATCATACTTATTCTCCTTACCTTTATCAAATATACCTTAATTATTTATTTATATAAAATATTAACGATTTATTAATCCATCATTTTTACTTTTCATAATATTTGTTACATCTATTTCAGATGCTATATTAAAATCACCTTTAATAGTATGTTTTATAGCTGATGCTGCAACCGCAAACTCTAAAGAATTTTCTAAACAATACTTTCTCAATATTCCATGCAAAAATCCCGCTGCAAAAGAATCACCACTTCCAACCCTATCTATAATATGAATATTATACTTATTACTTCTATAAAATTTATCTTTATTACAAACTATAGCAGAATATATATTATCTGAAGCACCATTACATTCCCTTTTACTAGTAATTAAATATTTGAATTTATATTTATTTAATACTCTTCTCATGTTCTCTTCACTAATACATATGTCATAACTACCATTAATAAAATCACTTTTTCCATCTGAATAGCCTAAAACCTTTGCTGCATCCCTTGCATTTCCGATATAATAGAGTTTTCTATTATATAGGTTGTTTCTAATTATAAAATATTATTTAAATGGATTTTCAGTCTTATAAAGCATTCCTTTTGGTTGGTTAAACCCAACTTCTTTAACTCCTAAATAGTTAAATACATTTGTTATAGCTTTTCCAAAGTGTCCAAATGCAACTGCTCCATGGTGTGGATATCTTCCTTCTATTAATACATGTCTATAGAATCTTCCCATTTCTGGAATAGCAAATATACCAATTGATCCAAATGATCTTGTTGCGACTGGTAATACTTCACCTTCTGCAACATATGCAGTTAATTCAGCATCTGCATTACTTTGTAATCTAAAGAATGTGATTTCACCTGGAGCGATATCTCCTTCTAAAGTACCTCTAGTTATATTTGGTTCTTGATTTGGCTCTAAAGCTCTAGCCATAATCATTTGATTCTTCATATTTTTAAATGATAACTTACATGCTGGAGTATTTCCACAATGGAATCCCATAAATGTATCTTTTAGTGTATAATTGAATTTATCTTTTATTTCTTCTTCATACATATCTCTTGGTACGCTATTGTTAATATCTAATAATGTAACAGCATCTTTACTTACACAAGTTCCAATATATTCACTTAATGCTCCGTAAATATCAACTTCACATGATACTGGAATTCCTCTTGATACTAATCTACTATTTACATAGCATGGTACAAATCCAAATTGAGTTTGGAATGATGGCCAGCACTTGTTAGCGAATACAACATATTCTCTAGATCCTTTATGAGCTTCCATCCAGTCTAATAATGTTAATTCATATTGAGCTAATTTAGGTAAGATACCTGGCATTTTATTACCTTCTCCAAGTTCTTTTTCCATATCAGCTATAACTTCAGGAATTCTTGGATCATTTGCATGTTCATTAAATGCTGCAAATAAATCTAATTCTGAGTTTTCTTCTATTTCAACACCTAAGTTATATAATTGTTTAATTGGTGCATTACATGCTAAGAAGTCTTGTGGTCTTGGTCCAAAAGATATAACCTTTAAGTTTTGTAACCCTAAAAGTGTAGTAGCAACCGGTTCAAATTCCTTAATCATTTCTGCAACTTCTTCATAAGTTCCTACTGGATATTCTGGAATATATGCTTTAATGTTTCTTAACGCTAAGTTATAACTAGCATTAAGCATTCCACAGTAAGCATCTCCTCTTCCTCCAACTAAGTTGTTTCCTGTTTCTTCAGCTGCAGCTACAAACATAACTGGTCCACCAAATTCTTTAGCAAGTAAAGTTTCTGCTGTTTCTGGTCCAAAGTTTCCAAGATAAACTACTAAAGCATTTACTCCTGCTTCTTTAACTTGAGCTAAAGCTTGTCTCATATGAACTTCACTTTCAACAGTTGTTGGACATTCATATATATCTCCATAAGTTTCTTTATAAGCTTTTACTACAGCTTGTCTACGTCCTGTAGATAACTCCATTGGGAAACAGTCTCTACTAACTGCAACAATTCCTAATTTTACGTCTGGTATATTTTTGAAATTCATAATAATTCTCCTCAACTTTCCTTTTATTTTTTCTAATAATTTATTTTTAATTTTTATTACTTAACTTTTTACTTATATCAAAAGCATATTAATTTCTTAATTTACTTTATTGAAATATTTTCACCCTTAAGACCAATAAATGCTCCTTGTTCTTCAAGATCTGTTTCTGGATGTCCTATAAGCCATTTATTTTTTGCAAATAATAATGCATCTTCACCTTGTTTTTCTATATTTACTTCCAATGCTGTATTAGTATTTTTATGTAGTATTACTACACATTTAAATCCATTATTATTAGCATTGCATGGTGCATAATGTAATGTAGTTCCATAAACTTCTATTGCTGTTCCTGCTGGTACAAAAATAGCCTCAATTTTTGAAGTATCATAAGAGTAATCGTCTTCAATATCTTGTTCCAAACCTAATAATAAAATTAAATCAGTAACAGCTATATTAATTTCACTAGTTCTATGATACTCAACTGCATTTAGCATATAATTATTGCCATTGCAATAACCTATTTGAATATCAAGGCCTCCAAATTCTCTATTTTTAAATTCTTTAGCCACATCTAAATTTTCTAATTCTTTTATAGAAGGTTCATATATTACCCCTTCTGGTAATGGTGTTGCTTCCATTTTATTTAAAAGCTCTTTAACATCATAATTCTTAAGTACTCTACCATACTTTTTAAACTCTATATCATTGACATTTTTTATAACCACTCAATTCATCTCCTTAATATATAAGTACAAGCTCCTTTATCTTTCTAAAATTAAACAGCAATTAATTTTAATGCTAAGTGTAAATTGAATTTAACAACTTTAGTGTGTTCGTAAAGAAGAAAATTTTAATAAGAAATACCATGTCCAATTAAAATCCTTATGTGTTCTCTTTGGTTTCTAAATCAAATATTTAGAATTTCATGACAAGAAGCTTGTATTTAATAAATTAATAGCTATATTAATTAGCTAAATAATTTCATTGTTTCATTAACAACATTTTCAACTGTAAATCCAAACTGTTCAAATAAAGTTGCTGCATTTCCTGATGCACCAAATGTATCTAGCGAAACTACTTTTCCATCTAATCCCACATATTGATACCAACCAAATGAAGTTAATGCTTCAACTGCAACTCTCTTTCTAACACTATTTGGAAGTACGCTTTCTTTATAAGCTTCATCTTGAGCATTAAATATTTCAAATGATGGAATACTTACTACTCTTGCATCTATACCTTTAACTGCTAATTCATCTGCTGCCTTAAATATAAGTTCAACTTCTGATCCTGAAGCCATTAATATTACATCTGGAGTTTCTTTCTTAGAATCTTTAAGAATGTATCCTCCTTTTAATGCTCTCTTTGCACATCCATCATATAGTGGTAACTTTTGCCTAGTTAATACTAATGAAGTTGGAGTTGTACCATTAGTTACTGCATAATACCAAGCTGCTGCAGTTTCTTTTGAATCTGCTGGTCTAAATACAGTCATATTTGGCATACTTCTAAGTGCTGCTAATTGCTCTATTGGTTGATGAGTTGGACCATCTTCCCCTACTCCAATACTATCATGAGTTAATACATAAGCTATTGGTAAATTCATTAATGAAGATAATCTCATTGCCCCTTTCATGTAATCACTAAATACAAAGAATGTTGCACAGAATACCTTTAATCCTCCATGAGCATACATACCATTTGCTATAGCAGCCATTGCATGTTCTCTTACTCCAAAGTGAAGGTTTCTTCCACTTCTATCTTCTGCTGAAAAATCACCTTTTCCAGACATATAAGTTTTATTAGAAGGAGCTAAATCAGCTGATCCTCCAATAAAGTTTGGAATCAATTCTGCTAATCTATTTATCATAATTCCTGAAGATTCTCTTGTAGCCATTTCTTTATCAAAACTCCAAAAATCTTCATTATTTAATAAAGCCTCACTATCGATTTCTCCTGACATCCACTTAGAATATTCTGCTGCTAATTCAGGATATTCATTTTGATATGCTTCAAATAAACTATTCCAAAAATTTTCTTTTTCTACTCCTGCATTAATGTAATTATCCATGTTAGAATATACTTCTGCTGGAACGTATAACTCTTCTTGCTTCCATCCTAAGTTTTCCTTCATTGCTTTTACATTTTCAGCTCCTAAAGGTTCTCCGTGTGCAGATGCTTTTCCTTGCTTTGCAGGACATCCAAATCCAATTTGATTTTTAACTATTATCATTGATGGCTTTGTAGTCTCGCTCTTAGCTTCTTCAATTGCTTTTTCAATTGCTTCAATATCATTTCCATCATTTACTTTAATTACTTGCCAGTTATATGCTTCATATCTTTTTGCTACATCTTCTCTAAATGCTATATCAGTATCCCCTTCAATAGATATATTATTTGAATCATATAAAACTATAAGCTTTCCTAACCCTAAAGTTCCTGCTAATGAAGAAGCTTCTCCTGAAATTCCTTCCATTAAACATCCATCACCAACTATAGAGTAAGTATAGTGATTAACTACTTCATATCCTGGTTTATTAAACTTTTCTGCTAAATGGCTTTCTGCAATTGCCATACCAACTGCATTACATATACCTTGTCCTAAAGGTCCAGTTGTTATCTCAACACCTTTAGTATGACCATATTCAGGATGTCCTGGTGTTAAACTTCCTACTTGTCTAAAATTCTTAATATCTTCAACAGTTATTCCATATCCAAATAAATGTAATAAAGAATACTCAAGCATTGATCCATGACCTGCTGATAATATAAATCTATCTCTGTTATCCCAATTAGGATTCTTTCCATTATGATTCATTTTACTCCATAATGTATATGCCATAGTTGCTGCTCCAAGTGGTAATCCCGGATGACCTGATTTTGATTTTTCTATTGCATCTGCTGAAAGTACTCTTATTGCATTTATACTTAATTTATCTAGTTCTCTACTCATCTTTAACCCCTTTTGATTATTTAAATTTATTTCTAATTTACTGTACCTAAAGGTTACAGCAAACTAGAAACTTATTTTATTTCTTATTTATACTATTTACCAAAAGCTGAAGCCCAATCTGCCTTAAACTTTTCAAGACCTGCATCTGTTAATGGATGCTTAACCATTTGCATTACTAAAGCATGTGGTACTGTTGCAATATGTGCACCTGCTCTAGCTGCTTCTATAACATGAATTGGATGTCTTACACTTGCAGCTATTATTTCTGTTGTTATTCCATGAACATCAAATATTTCAGCAATTGTTCTAACAAGTTCCATACCATCCATAGATATATCATCTACTCTTCCTAAAAACGGACTAACATAAGTTGCCCCTGCATTTGCTGCTAATAATGCTTGGTTAGCAGAGAATATTAATGTAACATTTGTCTTAATCCCTTCACTAGCCAATACTTTAACAGCCTTAAGACCTTCAACTGTCATTGGAATTTTAACTATCATATTTGGATGAATAGCAGCAATTTCTCTACCTTCTTTTATCATTCCTGCTGCATCTTCACTTACAACCTCACCACTAATAGGTCCATCTACTATTTCTGTTATTTCTTTTATAACTTCATTAAAGTCTCTACCTTCCTTAGCTATTAATGATGGGTTTGTAGTTACTCCACAAATAACTCCCATTTCATTAGCTTCTTTAATATGCTCTACATTTGCAGTATCTAAAAATAACTTCATTTTAAACTCCCCTTTATATTATAAATATTATTTAACAACTTTTTAAAATTAGTTTTAAAAGTTTTTTTATAAAAAGGCAGTTATAATTTCTGCCCTTTTAATTGTAGATTTTAGTTACTATATTAATTCAAAAACTCTTCTAATGGAACCATTGCTGCGCCTAAAAGATATGATTCTTTAAATTCTGTAACATCTATCTTACAATTTTCTTCATTTGTAAATAAATTGTCTTTATATACAACACTTCTTAAGAAGTCTATATTTTCTTTTAATAAACTATTTATATCTCCACCTAAAACTACACTTCTTGGATCTAATAGCATTGTTAAATTAGCTATTCCTATACCAAGCATTTTACAATACTTCTCCAAAACATCTTTTGTAGTTTTATTTCCCTTTTCAAATACTTCTATAAACTCTTCTATATCATCTACTTTTTTGCTACTCAAATTATTGAATTCTTCTAATAATGCATTAGTTGAAGTATATGATTCTAAACAACCATTAGAACCACACTTGCACTTCTTGCCCTCAATAGCAATTTTAATATGCCCCATTTCTCCTGCTGCATTATTACTTCCTCTATAAATCTTTCCATCTATTATTATTCCTAATCCTAATCCCTCAGTTATAGAAACATATAAAAGATTATTTAAAACATCCTTCTTATTTAGAAATTCATAATATGCTGAAAGATTAGCTTCATTATCTATATATATATGAGTATTAAATTCCTCAAAGTTTTCCTTTAAATTATAATTTTCTGCTCCTAATAGATAACAATTTTTTATTATTCCTTCTTCTGAATCTACTGTACCAGGAATTGAAATACCAATTCCTAATAATCTATCAATAGAAATATCATTTCGACTTAATATTTCTTTAATATTCTCTTTAGCAATAGCTACTATATTTTCAAATCCTTCATTATTATGTCTTATCCTAACAGCTTCTATAACTTCTTTTTTTAAATTTATTATAGATAATTTCACATGACGAGGGGTTAACGCTATTCCTAAAGCAAATCTACAGTTTTCATTGATTTTTAATGCCATTGCTTTTCTTCCACCAGTAGATTCTAAAGACCTAACATCACTAACAATCCCCTCTTTTTTAAGTTCTGTTATATTAGTTGAAACTGTAGTAATACTTATATCTAAACTTCTTGAAATATCTAATTTAGTTATTTCATTTTTTTCTAATAATAACTTAATTATTTTTTTTCTATTTGTTTCTTTAATTTTGCTATGATTTACTTCTATCAAATATGTCTTCCCCTCTCGAATGTCACCATCCAAGAACTTAAATATCTTTTAATCTTGGATAAAGTGAATTATATACTTTATATATCTTATCATAAAGGGCAATATTATCACAATTTGGATTTACAACATCTTGACCTTTTATAATTTTTTCACATGCCTCTTCAACAGATTCATATATTCCAACACCTACACCTGCTAATATAGCAACTCCCAATGCTGGTCCCTCTGATGCTTTTATTGTGCTTAATTTATAATTAAATATATCTGCTAAAATTTGTCTCCAAACTTCACTTTCTGCTCCACCACCACTAACTCTTACATCAGTAATTTCAACTTTCATATCCTCTATAATATCTAAACAGTTCTTTAAACTAAAGCTAACACCTTCTAAAATACTTCTAACAAAATCAGCATGCTTATTTATTAATGATACTCCGACAAATCCACCTTTTACATTTGGATCTATATGAGGAGTTCTTTCTCCCATAAGATATGGCATATAAATTACTCCATTTGCTCCTGGTTTTGAACCTGCAGCTTCTTTTGATAAATAATCATATATATTCATATTTTTTTCTTTAGCTTCATCAATTTCTTTTCTACAGAAGTTTTCCTTAAACCACTTTAAAGAAAGTCCTGCACCTTGAGTTACTCCCATAACATGCCACTTATTAGGAACTGCATGACATAAAGTATGAACTCTACCCTCTTTATCAAATCTAGGAGTATCTGTTGAAGCAAATACAACTCCTGAAGAACCTATAACAGTTGAAATTATTCCTTCACTTACTATTCCACTTCCTACTGCACCAGCAGCTTGATCTCCTGCTCCACCAGCTACTCCAGTACCAGCTACTAATCCAGTAATCTTTGCAACCTCTTCAGTAACATGTCCACTTATAACTATTGACTCATAAACATCTGCTAATATATTTTTATCTATTTCTAATGCTTGAAGTAATTCATCACTCCAATTTCTACTGTTTATATCTAACATTTGCATACCACTTGCATCTGAAACCTCAGTAGCAAATACACCTGTTAATTTAAATCTTATATAATCCTTTGGTAAAAGAACTTTATATATATTCTTATAATTTTCTGGTTCATTATCTCTTACCCATAATAGCTTTGAAAGAGTAAATCCTGTTAATGCTGGATTACCTGTTATTTCAATTAACTTTTCCGTACCTAAAACTTCTGTCATGTATTCACATTGTTTTTCAGTTCTTTGATCACACCAAATAATTGAATTTCTTATAACATTACAATCCTTGTCCACTAATACAAGTCCATGCATTTGTCCACTTAAACCTATACCTTTTATATCAGAAGCATTAACTTTGCTATTTTTAACTACATCTTTAATTCCATTAAGGCAAGCTTGCCACCAATCCTCTGGATTTTGTTCTGCCCATCCTACTTGTGGTTGAAATAAATCATAACCATAAGTTGCAGTTTCAATTGTATTTCCTAATTCATCAAACAAAGCTGTCTTTGTTCCTGATGTACCAATATCTAAACCTAATAAGTATCTCATAAACCCCTCCGAATTACTCATAAATTCTTTTTATTTCTATATTTTTAAAACTATTATTAAATCACTTTTTAAATGTTATTTCATAAGTTATTATAATACCATTTCTATACTTTTGCAACTACTTTTAAAAAGTTTTTGTATACATTTTCAATAAAAAATAAAAATAAGTCAAATTACTTTTATTAATTTTCATATAACAAAAGTAATTTACCTTTCAAAATTTATCTTACCAATTTCCTTACTACAGTTCCTGTTCCTATTCCCATCATAATAACACCAAATACTATTTCAAAACTTGCAATAATCTCTGATAAATTTATAGGAATACTTTCATTTGCTCCTACTCCACTAAATAAATTTATACTTAATATAATTCCCTCTTTTAAACAATCAAAAATCTCTCTATAATTGTATATATTATATTTCATTAAAGAGATTACAGTATTAGTATCATCAATCTCAATTCCAAAAATGGAATATAAAATTCCAAATATAATCATCATTATTAAAGAAAATACTATAGAGTTAATTGGTCTTTCACCATACCCACATGTAGCCCAATAAAAATATGATGATAACTTAGGAACAAAATCTAAAACATTTCTTTCAATTTTTTTTGCTAAATAATAATACTCACCAAAATTATTATTCAAGGAATTTTCCTTAAATTTATCAGCTATAGTTTCATATGTCATATAAATGCCCTCATATTCATCCCTATTCTTTTCTCTTAATTTTATTTGATCAAAGAAGGTTTTTTGATCAAATTTTGTTTTCATTTTATCAGTAAAATCTAAATCTATTATATATGTATCTATTATTTTAGCCCCACTTAAATCACAATCTTCAATTCTAATCCTTTTAAACTCTGAATTAATAACCATTAGACTACTCATATCACTTAAATTAAAAAAACTATTATGAATTAAGCATTTATCAAATATTAAATAACTTAATATACATCCATCAAACTTTGCATAAATATTGCACTTATAAAATTCACATGAAAAATTATCAAATCTATTAAGTGAAGGTTTCTTCTCACTTTCTTCTTAAAAAAAAGTACAGTTTTCAAATAGTACTCCCCCACTTTCAAAATTACATTCATAAAACTTACACCCTATAAAACTACATTCTTTAAATTTAATATTACCAAATGTACAATTAGTTAATATTGAACAAATAATATCACTATTAGCAATTTCTATAAAATCATCTTCACCTAATATTTTACCTCCACCAAAATGCTTAAGATTAAATTCCTTATAACTATATTCTTTATCAAGATTATATGTATTAGGTAAATATCTACTTTTTAATAACTCATCAAATAACTTTTTATTATTACTTTGTCTATTTTGCAGCTGATTTTTTGCTTTATATTTTTCTTCTTTAAAATTTATATAGCCCATAATATCAACTCTCTTATAATATTATGGGCTATGTTTTATTACTTTATTCTTATATATCCTTTAATATTCAATAATCGTTTAATCATATATATTCAATCTTATTTTAAATTTAGCATAAATATTTTACTTATCTAAAATATATTCTAATCTCTAAATTTTTTTCTATATTGCAACGGAGTAATTCCTTTTACTTGAACAAATTTACTTATAAAATAATCTGTATTATTATATCCAACATCTTCTGCAATCTTATAAATTTTTTCATTACTTCTCTTTAACATAAGCGATGCCTTTTCAATCCTATAATCATTTAAATGGTCTTTAAAAGATTTATTATAATTCTTTTTAAATAGCTGCCCCAAATATGCAGTATTTAAATAATATTTTTCACTAAGGTACTTTAAAGTTAGTGGCTTCATGTAATTTTCATTAACCTCTTTATCAATTAAAGCTAATATACTATGCATTGAACTATTTCTTAAATCTCTTAAATATGTAGAAACCTCCACACAAAACCTTTTTAAATCACTAGCATTTCCAGTTGTTATAATCTTATTAAACAATTCAGCATTTATATATTCTAATACTTTATCTTTATTTGTACTTGAATTTAACTCCTTAATAATATTTATTAAATTACATAATAAATAATCAATATATATCTTAATAATTTTCAAATTATTAGTATCTTTATTAAAAGCCCTATAAAACATATCAATATAATTTTCTATTTTAACTACATCGCCATCTTCTATTGACTTTATTAATTTGTTTATATTTTCATTAATTAAATTGTAATTTATACTTTTTTTGTTATCTATATCATCATAATAAAATATATTTTTTTTATTAGTATTATTCTGTAAAATCTTAATCATATATAAAGAGTTATATGATATACCAATTTCATTTAGTGTTTCTACTTTCTTTCCAATAAGTAATCTACATTGGTATTCATTAGAGCTATTTAATCGCATCTTTAATTTTTCTATATACTGTTGTTCATTTAATCCTAACTCATCAGATAAGACACTACTAAATATTAATCCAACTCCCTCAAGTTTATCTTCCTTTATAATGTCATAAATTATATTATAAAAATTATTATTGCCTAACCAATCCTTTAAATTATCATAAACCTTTCTTTTATCTTCTGTTCTGCATTTCTCACTATTTTCATTTGAATAAATTTCTATGTTAATATACCTTAGATAATTTTTATATTTAAGATAACATTGTATATATTTTAAATCTTCATCATTATATTCATCACAAATTATCCTATTTAAATGTCTTTCATAAATCACTTTATTATTTTCTCTTTTTATATAATCCGATTCTCTTTCCTTTTCGTATTCATCTTTAAATGATATTAGTATATTAGTCAATTCTTCTCTTTCTATTGGCTTCAAAATATATTCTTTAACACCATACTTTATTGCTTTCTTTGCATATTCAAATTCATAATAACCACTAAGCATAATACATTTAATTTTTTTATTCCATTTTTGATAAATGTTTTTTACTAAATCTAA
This sequence comes from Clostridium sp. K13, assembly GCF_019734195.1. Classification (GTDB taxonomy): domain Bacteria; phylum Bacillota; class Clostridia; order Clostridiales; family Clostridiaceae; genus Clostridium. Next base: position 71,009 of record NZ_JAASHM010000007.1, read on the forward strand.
TCCATCCATTTCAGGCATTTTTATATCACTAATTATTAAATCTACTTTATTTTTTTCTATAAACTTGATAGCTTCCTTGCCATTTGACGCTTCTCCTATTATGTTATATCCATAATAATTCCAATTAATTAATATTTTTAAACCTTGTCTAATAAATGGCTCATCATCAACTATTAAAACATTAATCATCTATAAACACCTCATATTCTCAATAACTCTTAATTTTATCTTTATTGTAGTACCGTAGTTTTGATTACTTTCAATGTTAAAATCCATTGTATTATTACTATACTTTTGTAATCTCATATATGCGTTTAATACCCCTAGCCCTCTACCACCATTAATCAATTCAAAGTTACAATTATTTATTTTATGTTGTATTTCATTTAACTTTTCAACAGATATTCCTTTCCCATTATCAGCAATACATATATATAAATAATCATCCTCTATAATTATATCTATACCTACCTGCACATTGTATGTTACACCTTCCATTCCATGAATACACGAATTTTCAACAAATGTTAATATAGATAACTTTGGAATTCTAATATTATTACATTCAGATGAAATTTTCATATTAAAATCTAATCTATCTCCAAATCTATACTTTTGTATAGCTAAATAATTATTAACAAATCCTATTTCATCTGAAATCTTAATATTATCTTCACCCCAATTAATAGTTTGCCTTAATAGCTTGGCCAAATTTTCTATTATAAATGCAGTTTCCTCTTCCTCCTTAATTAGGCTTCTCATTCTAATACTTTCTAAAGTATTAAACATAAAATGTGGGTTTATTTGACTTTGAAGAGCTTTAAGCTCTGCTCTATTTTTAGCTAATTCTAATTCCTTTTGTTCAATATCTTTCTTTAAAATTACATCTATAAGCTCCTCAATTTTTGCTACCATTAAATTGAAGTTATTCATTACAGATCCTATTTCATCTTTACCAACCTCAACACCTATAGTATCAAACTCGCCATTCTTAACCTTTTTTAAATGTATAGTTAATAATGATAATCTATTAGTTATAGAATATGAAACTAATAAAATTACAATGGTTGGAATTACTAAATTTAAAATTAGTAAACAGATAATAATACCTTTAAATTTACTATTATTAAATATTCTATTGTAAATATCTTTTTCTGCAGTTACTACTATATTACATATTCCATTATAACCATATATTTCATACTCCTGTTGCAATAATATATCCTTTGGAATTATTTTGTCCAAAGTATTGCTATTATTGGTATTACTATTTAATTCATTATTTGAAAATAATATATATTTATCATTACATATATAAATATCTATTCCAAAATTACTATATTCAACAATTATATCTTGCAAAATAGAGTTATAGTTTATATCTATCTTTAGTATTTTTTCATTATCATTTGAAAAATAATCTAACTTTTTTATAAGTGAAATACTAATATTCCCATTCTTATCATAACTTGATGAAATATTAATATTTCTATCACTTTTTTTAAATTCTTTATACCACTCATTTTCTTTAATTTTTGAAGTTAATTTAACCATATCACTACTATTTAAAATAGTATCATTGTCAGTATATATGGTAATACTATATTCATTTTGTGAATTATAGTAATACCTTAAAATATTATTATCTAACATATACATATACTGATCATAAAATTCTATTGGATTTTCATATTGTGTAGATATAAAGTTATCTAAAACCTTCGATCTATATAATTGATTTGAAACCGATATCGAGTCTTGCATTACTCTATCTAAATTGTAAACAACTCTTTCAATAATTGTCTTCAATTCAGCCTCTTGCTCTTTAATAATATTATTAGTTATATTAGTATATATAATATAATTACTTGTTAGCATAGGAATTAATACAGCAAAGAAAAAAATACTAAAAAGCTTAGTTTTTATACTATAGTTATTTATCACATAAATTCCCCTTTTATAAAATACATATATATCTTCTATATATTCTTGATATATATGTATATTCTTGATATATATGTATATTATTACATATTTCTATATTCAAAGTAAAGGAAATCTGAGTAATTTTCACCTTTTATATTTTTAGTATATGCAAATAATCCTATAGTACATCCAACAAATCCACCAGCAATATCTGTACTTAAAGTTGTAGCATTTACATTACTAATTAATTCTTTATAATTCTCTCCATCTATTGAATAATAAAATGCTAAATTTTGACAATTTCCAACTATTTTTAATCTTAATAAATTTGCTTCAACCTCAGCATCAGCAACAATAGTATCTAAGCCATTAATTGTATTTATCAACCTTATTTTTAAAATTTCTGATTCCTTTGTATAAATAAACCTCATATTATGTTTGTTATCTTGAACAATTGCTAGCCCTGCACTATCACCATCATCTATTGGTAAAAATTCCATAGATGTTGCTGCTAAAAAATTGTAATCTTCTTGTCTAACACATACATATGCCGGATTATCTAATTCATCTAACCCTATATTTTTTAAATATAATCTCAAATATCCAGGTCTCTTTGTTAGTGAATATAATTCATCACTAGGATTTCTCAAAACTAAAAATTTATCACTTAACTTATTACTATCAAAATGATAACATGTTTCCTTTGCCTCAACTTTATATTCCTTCATACCTAAGTCATCATAATCTGATAGCATACCTTTTCCTTCATTAACAATAGGCCAATCATTCTCCCACTTAACCTTTGCAATAAACGTTTCTCTACCAATATTACAATAACCTTCACAATATCTACTACCCAACATAACTATAAACCACTTATCATCCCTGGTTCTAACTAAATCACCATGTCCAACATTCTTTACTTTATAATCTCTTCCTAAATGCCTATGGGTAAGTATTGGATTACATGGATTTCCTTCATATTCTCCAAATATATTTTTACTTCTTGCTATGGATATAGAATGCTCATTTGCTGTTCCACCTTCTGCAATCATTAAGTAATAATAATCATTTCTTTTATAAATGTGTGGTCCCTCTGGCCATATTACTCCATTTAGTGCACCTTTCCACAGTCTTCTACTATTTCCTATTAACTTATAACTTTCTAAATCAATTTCTTGTAGCCAAATCTCCCAATCACCATTGTATTTACAACCATCACTATTAGGCCTTGTTCCTACATAATATGCTTTTCCATCATCATCAAAAAACAAACTCGGATCTATTCCCTCAGCACCTTCAATATAATATGGATCTGACCATGGTCCTTCTGGCACATTAGCTGTAACAATAAATGTTCCTCCTCTTGATATATTAGTTGTTATAACATAATACTTTCCATTATTATATCTAATTGTTGGTGCAAAAATCCCCTCTGAATGTTTTGTATTAGTTAAATTGAGTTGTGATTCTCTTGTCAGTACATTTCCTATCTGACTCCAATTAATTAAGTCCTTACTTTTAAATATAGGTACTCCTGGAAAATAAGAAAATGTTGAATTAACCAAATAATAATTATCATCTACCGTACATATAGATGGATCTGGATAAAAACCTTTTAAAATTGGATTAACTAGTTTAGTCATATTTATTTCTCCTTAAATAATTATTAATTCATATAACTTTATCTTTACAAACTACTTAAGATAAGCCAATATTTTTTATACTGACTTATCTTACATACTCTACCACACTCTGTAATTACCGCTTAATGCTAGTAGAGCAAATATATAAAGACAATTATCATAGTATCTTCTTGTCCCTGTTCTTAAAGATGTATTCCAAAACTTTTCAATACACGCTTTAGAATATTTCCCATTATTAACTATCGATCCCATTGCATTAGTTGCTATAATAGCTATAGGATGAAGGGCTTTTTCATTTATTATAGTTCCATCTATTTCATATATTAAATCATCTTTTCCCTTAACTGTCTCATTGAAAAATACTTGTATTTTATTTATACATTCACATTCCCAAGGTTCTTTTTCAAACCAATAATAATCTAATGCTAAATTTCCAATAACTCTGTATGAATCACTATAGTATCTTTGACGATTATCCTTACAGTAAGGTTCACCATTATAATACGAATATTCTGGAGCTAAACCAGTAACATGATTGCAAGCCATCTTCAAATATTCTCTGCTATTATTGGCTGCCTCTCTCCAAAACTCTCTATCATCTTCATTAGCCCAAAGTGCAAACAATTCATAAAAATGTGGCAAATGATATGATGGATCTGTAATCTCTAAATTAGGTACAAACTTTATAAGCTTATTTTCTGGATTCCACATTGGTTTTCCTTCACCATCTTCACCTTTATGAATACATTCATGTAATATATCTTTTGCTTCTTTGGAATAGTTAAAAATTCCTTCTCCATCTCCCCATCTATGTGATGCAAAAAATAATGCTAAAGCAAAATATTCTTCCCCATCTGGAGCTGGTCCATCTGAATTTTTAACTCCATCTGTTGATACAGACCAAGCAAAATACCCCTTATTTATACCACTTTCCATCCACATATACTTTTTAGCCCATTTCCATAATTTATTAAACTCTTGTTTCATATCTCTTTGTACACACATCATCATTGCATATGACATACCTTCTGTCCTAACATCATTATTACCTGTATCAACAAAATATGCCATATCATTACCACATTCATGATATAACCTTTCACAATCTGTTCCATAAAATATAGTATTATATACATCATCTAGTCTATTTTCTATTTCTTCAATTGAATATCCGTATTCATTAAGTATGTTTCTATATTTTTTGTCCTCATATTTCCTCATCACTCTTTAACTCCTCCAATAGTAAGTCCAGATACAAAGTATCTTTGTAAGAATGGATATAAACATATAATAGGTACTGCAGTTACAATAGTTATAGCTGCACGAATAGATGTTGGCGTTACAATACTACCTGCATTTTTCATGACTTCTGCGCTTGCACCTTGTGTAGTAGTTGATGATAATAATTTCATAAGTTCATATTGCAATGTTGTTAATGAATTATCTGCTGAACAATAAAGCATAGAATCAAACCAAGAGTTCCATTGTCCAACAGCAACAAATAATGCAACTGTTGCAAGTACTGGTTTACAAAGTGGAAGAATTATTTGAATAAATATTCTAAAATCTCCAGCCCCATCGATCTTTGCAGATTCAATAAGACTATATGGTATACCATTAATAAATGTTCGTATTACTATCATGTTAAAAGCGCTAATTAATCCAGGTATAATATAAACCCAAAAATTATTTAAAAGGTGTAATTCCTTTATTAAAATATATGTTGGAATCATTCCACCACTTACATACATTGTTAACACATAAATAAATGATAATTGCTTCTTATACATAAATTCTTTTCTACTTAAAACATAAGCTAACATCGCTGTTAAAAATACTGATAATACTGTGCCTATTAATGTTCTAGCTACAGATATAAACGCTGCTTGTCCTAAATTTTGATTTGCAAAAACAGTTTTATAATTTTGAAGAGTAAATATTCTTGGCCATAAATGTATTCCCCCCCTTACTGAATCAATACCATCATTAAAAGATACTGCCAAAGTATTTATAATCGGATATAAAGTAATAATAACAAATATAATTAGAAAAATTGCTATAATTGTATCAAATACTATATCTTTAGTGCTTCTTTTACGTCTTCTAATTTCCATTTTAACCATCTCCTTATGCTAGAATAAACTTTCTTGACCAGCTGATTTTGCAGCTTTATTTGCAATAAAAATTAATATAATGCTAATTACACTCTTAAATATTCCTGCCGCAGTAGCTAGAGAATAGTTATTCAATCCAATACCATATTTTAATACAAAAATATCTATTGTTTGAGAAACATCTTGAATTAAACCATTACCTAATAAATACTGTATTTCAAAACCAGCATTTAAAATATTACCTATATTTATAATTAGTAAGATAAATATTGTAGGCTTTATACCTGGTAAAGTTACGTGCCATATCTTTTGTAATCTGCCTGCTCCATCAATTTCTGCTGCTTCATATAAGTCTGGATTAATAGATGTCATTGCTGCCAAATAAATAATACTTCCCCATCCTACTTCTTTCCAAACATTAGTTGCACCTACAATTCCCCAAAAATATTTTGGATCTGCAAAAAAGTTTATAGGATTGTCTACTAAATTCATATTTTGCAATATTTCATTTACAACTCCTGTAGATGGTGATAAAACTTCAGCAACAATTCCTGTTACTACTATCCAAGATAAGAAGTGTGGTAAGTATGATACTGTTTGTACAAACTTTTTTGCATGTCTATTCCTTACCTCATTAAGTATTAATGCTAATCCAATAGAGCAAATAAAACCAAGTGATAAATTTATTAAGCTCATAGCTAAAGTATTTCTAAGTACCTTCAAAAACACATCGTCTGAAAATAAAAATTTAAATTGATCAAGTCCAACCCATATTTGTTCAAATATACTCTTACCTGGTTTGTAATTTTGAAATGCCATTACCCATCCTGCAAGAGGCGCATAACAAAATATAGCTACATAAATAATAAAAGGAATAGCCATCAGAATAAGTGTTTTTTGTCTTTTCATTATTTCCCATGTACCTTTTTTATTTGTATTTACATCTATTTTTTTCTCTACATTACTTATTTTTTTAGTTTTGAATTTAATCTCCATACTAATACTCCTATATTCAAATATAGGGTATCTTTCGATACCCTATATTTGAATATAGGGTATCTTTCGATACCATTTATTATTTTAATTTTCGAATTCTTCTACTCTTCTCTTAACTTCATCTGTTAAAGCTTTTTCATACGCTTCTATATTAGCCTTTGTAGTTAATTCATTCATATACTTATCCCAAGAAGCTTCAAATTCACCATCTTTAGCCATAATAACTTTAGGTAACCATTGTCTTTTTATATCATCCATTTTTTGCATTGCTATTCCAGCCTCTGAATCTGCAGATAAAAGGTTAGTGAATGAATATATTGGATACCATGGTCCTACATCTTCAAATGTTTCTCCTAAAAAATCTGGGAATTTTTCATATCCATATGCATCTAATATTTTCTTATCTATATCACTTAAAGTTGCATAATACTCTTTTGGTTGATCTCCAGGTTCAATAGCATTAATATTATCTTTTAATGTTCCTGTAAAATGCGGTAAATATGCATAATCACACATATTTTTAAGTTTCCATTCTTCATTCTTTGGATTGGCTCTTTGTTCTTCAGTTCTGTAGAATACTCCATCTTCTCCTACTTCGTAGTCAACACCTTCTTCTCCCCAAGATCTTAATTTAATAATTTCTTCATCTAATAAATCATTTAAAAATTGTAATGCTCCATCAACATCTTTACAACTTACAGAAACTCCAATACCATTTGAAACATTTAATGCTGTTACTGCTCTATATTTAGGTTGTACACTTTCATCAACAACTAAACCTAACGGAACCCAAGTTCTTTCATCTAATCCTTGTTGTATTAATGCTGTTTCAGCTGATTGGAACTGCCAGTGTTGGTCTACCATACCAAGTACTGTTCCAGTTGAAAGCTTTGCTATATATTGATCATATGAATTAGTAAACGATTCCGGATCTAATATACCTTTATTATACATTTCATTTAATTTCTTATAATATTCCTTAGCTTCTGGAATAGTATTATAATTTTTTGCTTCTAACGTTTCTGGATCTACTATTGCAGAACCATCATTAGGATATCCAGCTATGAATTGTGGTGGATTTTCTAGACAGAAATATCTCCAGTCATGTGTTAATATTTCAAAACCTATAGTTGGATTGCCGTTTATAGTTGGATTTGCTTCTTTATATCTTTCAATCAAATCAAAATATTGATCTAAAGTTTTTATTTCAGGATAATTATCCCATTCTAATACTGCCTTTTGTATCCAAAATGCCTCATCATTAAAATTAGTTGCTGTATCTTCACCTTGTCTTACTCCAAATTGCGGTATTATATAAATATGACCATCTTCAGATCTAACTTTATCCCATTCTTTTTCACTTAAATAATTCTTAAGATTAGGATATTTATCTAAATGTTCATCTAAAGGTATTAATGCACCAGCATCAATAAGATTTTGTGTTGCATCTCCACCATCTATAAAATCTGGATATTCCCCTCCTGCTATCATAACTCCAATTCTTTCTTGAGATGTTTGTCCTGTTAACCATTGTTCATCTACTTTTGCACCTATCTTTTCTGCAATTACATTTTTAATCCTATTATCATCTGGTAATTCCTTTCCTGGTACTGCATAAAAAGCTGTATATGTTTTTATGCCATCTTCATTCACTTGTTCTGTTCCTACATTTTCATTTGCTTTTGAACCGCCACCACAGCCAGTTAAAACTGACATAGACATTATTCCAGCAATAATAGTCGATATCACTACTTTTGATTTTCTCATTTTCTCTCCCCCATTCTCCTCTTATATGGTTTTAATAACCAACCATTGATTAAATTATACGTTTACATGCCCCCTCTCTCAACATAATAAATTATATAAAAAATACCATAAATTATATAATATAACTTTTATTTTTATATATATAAATAAAAGTTATATTATACTTTCACAATACAATAAAGGGTTATATAAATTTTAATATCTATATAACCCTCTATATATTTATTTGCTATATTCTTCTACTCTTCTTTTAACTTCATTAGTAAGAGCCTCTTCATATATATATATATCCACATTATTTCTCAATTCATAAATATAATCATTCCAATTAGATTCAAATTGATCAATTCTTCCCATTATAATTTTAGGAAGAAATTTACGTTTAATTTCTGTCATCTTTTCCTTTGCAATTCCAGCTGCTGAATCTGTAAACAAGTTATTGGAATATGAATATATTGGATACCATTCTGATATCTTATCATTTACTTTAGGTATAAATTCATTAAATGTTTCATATCCATATGCCTCTAATAGCTCTCTATCATTTGATCCTAAGTTTTCATAAAACTCCCTTGACTGCTCCCAAGGCACAACAGCATTTATTCCATCATCTAACATACCTTTGTACATAGGTAAGTATTGATAATAACACATATTATTTAATACCCACTTATTATCTAATGAATTTTCTCTTTGCTCCTCTGTTCTATAAAACTCACCATTATCATCTACCATATAATCAATACCTTCTTCTCCCCAATTTCTCAAAATAAGAATTTCAGGATCTAATAAATCATTTATAACTTTCATGGCTCCATCTATATCTTCACAGCTCTTTGTTATCCCTATTCCTCTACTAGAATTTACTACCATATAATTATAATAATTAGGAGTTACAGATTCATCTATTGTTAATGCTAGCGGTATCCATCTTCTATTATTAAGACCTTTTTGTAACAATTCAATATCAGAACTTTCAAACTGCCAATATTGATCTACCATCCCTAGAACTGCTCCAGTTGATAATTTCTCTAAATACTGATTATACGAAAGTGTAAAAGTTTCTGATTCTATTAACCCCTTGTTATAAACTTCATTTAGCTTTTTAAAATACATTTTTGCTTCTGGAATATCACTATATATTTTTGCTTCTAATGTATCTGGATTTACTATAGCACCTCCATCATTAGGATAGCCTGCTAAAAACTGAGGAGGATTTTCTAAACAAAACATCCTCCAATCATAAGTTAAAATTTGAAATCCAATAGTTTCTTCACCATTAATAGTTGGATGTGCATCTTTATACCTTTCTATTAAATCAAAATATTCATCAAGTGTTTTAATATTCGGATAGTTGTCCCATTTTAATACTTCTTTTTGTATCCAAAAAGCTTCTCCCTTATGGATTGTACTCTTATCTTCACCTTTAACAATCCCAAACTGCGGAATTATATAAATATGCCCATCTTTATCAGTTAATTTTCTCCAATCACTTTCTGATAAATAACTCTTTATATTAGGATATTTGTCAATATAATCTTCTAATGGTACTAGCGCATTTGCATCTATTAGTGCCTGTGTAGCATCTCCGCCATCTATAAAATCTGGGTACTTTCCTAACTCAATCATACTTTGAATTTTTTCTTCTGGAGTTTTATTATTTAACCACTCTTCATTTATTTCTGCTCCTATTTTTTGTGTTATAGCATTTTTTATTCTATTTCTATCTGTAATTTTATCTCCTGGAACTGCATAAAATGCTGTAAATCTTTTAATATCTTTATTAATATTATTTATTTTTCTATATATATTAACTACAATAACCAAAATAAGAATGCTTATTGTAGCATATATTATTTTTTGTTTAAATGATTTCATAACAAACTCCCAATTTTACTTTTTAACGTTTTCCCCTTTTTTACTTAATAATTTTATTATACCTCAATTTACTTCCAATAAAAATAGCTATAATAGCTATAATTACCATATAAATAACATTTTCATTACCTGTTTGTGGCAACTTATTGCTATTGTTATTATCTCCATTATTACTTACAATATTTTTATTAGTAACAATGACTTTTATTTCTTTTATTGCACTTGCACCCTTACTGTCTTCTACAGAATATATTACTTTATACTCTCCTATCCTTTTTGTATTTACAGTATTTTTAACAACCTTTACTTTATCAGTTATATTTCCATCTTCTTTATCTTTAGCTATAACTATATCATACGGATTAAATTCATCACCTAAATTTAATACTATATCATCAGCTATTATTATTGGAATATTATTTTCCTCATCAGGAGCTTCAACATCTACATTTTTACTCATTATGAGATTTCCATACTCAGAACTTCTTTGCCATCCCATTCCTGACATATCACACCAGTTAGCTACAGTTACTCTCTTACCTGTAGCATCTGCATCATTAACTTGTACATCAAATCCTATTAATGAATTCTCCTTATTCTCACCAACATAAATTGCTGCTTCAATTATATATCCACCTTCAACTATTTTAGTAGCTGAATTAAAATTATCCACATTACAATTTCCATTAAAGCTAGCTTCATTTTTATAGTTTATTCTATATTGAGCATCATCTTCATCATACAATGGAGTTTTAGCATTATTTAAATCAACAAATAATTCAACTGAATCTTTTTCATGATCATATTCATTATCTGAATTTAATACATCATCAACAACTTCTGCTAATACATATAAATACTTCCCACTCCATAAAGTTCTAACTTCTGCTATTGCTCCATCTTTTCCTACTGAAAAATTATTTACATTTATAACTTCAGCCTTATCCCATGCATCATCGATTTCACCATCAATTTCAGGATTACCTTCTATTGCATTTGCAATTTTAGCTGTAGACATAAATATAATTTCTCCAAAATCTTTTTCTGTTATTTCTCCACCATTTACATCATTCCATACAGAAACTGATTTTAAATTATCATTATCATAATTATTGATTCTAACTTCAAAGCTTATAGTATCCTCAATTTCTATACTTTTATCTCCTACTGGAACTGTTGCTGTTGCAGTATATCCACTACCATCTACCTTTTCATTTACACTATTACGCTTTATTGTTATAGCTTCAGCACTGCCAACATAAAATTCAATACTATCATTTTCATTTAAAGATGTGTCAGTTATATCCGCATTTATATAAATATTTTCTTCATCCCAAATTACTCTTACATTAGCTTTTGCTCCATCATTACCTTCAATTATTTTATTTACATCAATACTATTTGATAACTTCCAAGCTAAATCATTAACTTTTTCTACTTTTTTCGCTTCAATACTCTTAGTTTTAATTTCAAGACTATTTGGATCTACTAAAGCCCAGTAAGCTGGTTTTGCTTTAAAGTTTCTATCAAATAATAATGGAGCATTTTTTCGTCCTTCAACAGGAAAATTATCAAGCCATGAATCATTATCAGTAACTCCCCAAACTAAAGTCATATCAATATTTCCTTTAGCTGTTTGCTCTTTAAATAAATCAAATAATTCTTGATATCTATAAGCTTGTTGTAATAATACTTCAGATGTTATTGGCATTTCTTTATCGCTATCACTCTTGTATATAGATAAATCTAATTCTGTAATTTGTACTGTAAAATCTGGATTATACTTTTTCAATTCTGAAAATCTCTCTATAGTAGCTTCAATACTCTTTATATCTGGATTATACATAGATATATGTGTTTGTAATCCCACTCCATCTACAGGTACTCCAGCTATAAGAAGTCTTTCTATTAAATTATATAATGCATCTTGCTTTCTACCAGCGCTTTCAGCTCCATACTCATTTATTATTAACTTAGCATTAGGGTCCGCTAATCTTGCTGCTCTAAATGCTGCTTCTATATAATCATCATCATCACCATCACCATCTAAATCACCAATTATTCTTGCCCATTTAGAGTTTTCATTATCTCTTCTTAATCCATTTTCAGACACACCATCTGCCATTACTTCATTAACAACATCCCATGCATATATTTTTCCTGCATAACGACTTGCTACTGTAGTTATGTGCTCTGTCATTCTTTCAAGTAAATCTTCACTTGAAACTTCTTTACTACTATCTTCTGAATCCTTAAAGAACCAGCTTGGCATTTGACTATGCCAAACTAAGGCATGACCTCTCATAAGCTTATTATTATCATATGCATAATTTACAAGAGTATCTGCGTCATCCCAATAATACACATCTTCACTTGGTCTCATTGGCTCAACTTTCATTACATTTTCTGCAACTATTGCATTAAAATGCTTATTAATTAGTGCTTCATACTCACTACCTTCTTCTAATTGGTCTGGTCTTACAGCTGTACCTATAACAAAATTTTGCCCTAAAGACTCAGTTAAAGCTTCATGTAATGACTTAATATCCGGTTCATGCTTATCATCTGATTTTGCAACCTTAACAAACTTTACTTCATCAATATAGAAATCCATTAAATCATAATCAGTACTTTCTGGATCACTATCAGCAATTTCTTTATATGAAGTTTCCATATAAAATGAATAACTATTTAAATCTTCAGAATTTGGAATTGTATATTCACCTTCTATTAGTGTCCATTCACCTTTTTTAACATTCTTTTCCCCAATAGTCGCATACTGAGCATCTTTATCTATAAATTCATTTGAAAATTGAACTTTAAATGTTTTTCTATCTGGTCCATCATTATATTTAACCCAAGAAGAAATCCTATATGTTTCTCCTTTTTCAAGGTAATTTGTCATATTAATTATTGGACCATCAAAAGTTTCACTTCTATTTGAAACTTTTAAAGAATAGTTACCTTCATAAGCTTCTTCATTTACTGCTTCCACTGTAGAATTTATTCTTCCAGTAAAATCATAATTCTCACCTTCAAAGTTAAATTTCACTTCATCAGTGGCTTGTTCATTATCTTCTGATTCTACATTACTTTTTTCAGAAACTGAAAAATCATCAATTACATATGCTAAATTTGCATTGTTAGATTCTATTTTTATATTTAATGCAATAAGCTCTTTATCTTTACTTGCATCCTCTAACTTATATGTTCCATTTAATGCAACAGCCTCGGTTAAATTTATTTTAGCATCAACTATATTTTTTCCTTCTAACCATCCACCTTCATAATTATCATAATACTCTTTTTTTTCACCTGTTATATTACCATTTTTGTCCAATAAATTATATTGTCTATAAATCGTTACATTAACTGAATTTTCACCTTCATCTTTAGCTCTAATTTTAAATGAAATATCGTATGTCTTTCCTTCCTTTAATAATTCTTTCAAGTCCAATGTTGCACCATTACAACCTTGTGTTCTTTCATAACATTCTAAACTATAGTCACCACTTATAGGGTTATCAGCAGTAATCTCTACCTTTCCCTCTCCACTATTGTACCATTTTCCATTACTACCATCTTCAAAGTCATAAAATACAACTTCTTTACTAATCTCACCAGCCTCTACAGCTATTGATGATAATGGATTTAATATAACTAATCCACTAAGCAATAAACTCATAATTTTTTTTTTATTTTTCATAAAATCCCCCCTTGTATACATTTACATATTTAATGTTACTATTTTTGTATTATTTTTAAATACGCTAAATTATATATTTTCTTTAAATAATTATTGTTTATAAACTTCACTATTATAAATTTGTTCTGTTTTTCTTAATTCTATTTAGAAAAAATAAATATAAAAAATTAAGTGAAGTTTCTCAAGAAAACTTCACTTAATTTTTAATAGTCTTTAAATATTCTTTTTAAAAAGTTATATAAACCATGATTCCAAACTGTAAAATCATGTCCACCCTCTATTTCATAATAAATATGATTAACATTATTTTTAACTAACGTATTATGTTGTCTTATTGACTCATTCATTACAATACTATCATCTTTACCTTTTACAATCATAATTAAAGTTTTAAGGTCCTGCGGTATTTTAAAGTTTTCCTCAGTAAATAATCCCTCTTCAAAAACACCATTATTCAAGTATTTAAATATACCAAACGCTGGACAAAAAGCACCAATATATCCAAAAATTTTATATAATGTAAATCCAATATATAAAGCTTCTCTTCCTCCCATAGATAATCCAGCAATTGCAGTATTTTCCCTTCCTAATTTAACTGAATAATTCTTCTCTACATACGGAATTAAGTCATTTAATAAGTCATTAATAAAGTTATCAAATGCTTTAAAATGCTCTAATGTAAATATATCACCTGGATTTGCTGAATCATCTTGCCTAGCACGCACATTTGGAAAAATAATTATCATTTCGCTTGCATTTTTTGTTGCCATTAAATTTCCAATAATATACTGTGCTCCTCCATTTAACCATTCATTTTCATCTCCACCAATCCCATGTAAAAGATATAAAACAGGGTATTTTTTATTCTCATTATAATTAGCAGGTAGCCATATATTAAACTTTCTTTTTGTTTTTATATTTTTTGAATAGTATTCAACTTTACTTATCGTTCCATAATCAACACTTTCTATTAACTTATCGTACCCAATAGGAGGTACATATTGATTAACTTCACTTTTCATCCATTAATACCTCTCTTTAACTTTATATCAGCCTTAATGATACTAAAATTAGTAACCTACTTCTAAATAATAATTAAATATTTTGTTCTATTCTAAAATAATCAAAATCAACATATCCTCCTATTTCTTTTGTTGCATAATTAAACAATCCAAAACGATATCCAACAAAATGTGGTATTGTATATTCTAATTTTAGTTTATTTCCAATCTTATTCCATACATCCCCACTTAAGCTATAATAAAAATATGCACTATCTGATAAATTTTCATAGTCAAAATCTATTTTAAAATACACTTTATTTTGACTTATAGGAATATTACCCATTTCTTTATCACATCCAGAACTACCACTAATCATAACGATATATTTAATGCCATTTTCCATCTTAATACCAACAAATCCATACTTTTGTTGAAATGCTGCTAATCCTGCATAGTCACCATTTTTCATATTACTTACATCAATTTTAATACTCCCTGAACATTTAGGCCCAACTGTTCTTTGAGTAAGTATATTAACTGCATCCAAAATATTGATACTCTTTCTTCCATTCCTTAATCTTAAACATCCTGGCTGTTCAGTTAAAGACCAATTATTATTATCTGGATTATGATTCCATTGCCATACTAATTTTAGTTCATTTTTATTTTCATCAAATTCATCTGAATCAACAAAACTATACTTAATTTTTTCACTAATAATTCCAGTATCATATACATCATCAAATATAGGCCAATCTTCTTTCCATATAATAGGTATAACATATGGTATTCTACCTACAGCTCCATGGTCTTCAAATAACATTCCATACCATTTTCCTTCAGGTGTATCAATAATTCCACCTTGTGCTATACCTCCAACAATACTTTGCTTTAATACTATTCTGCCCTCATAGGGACCTTCTAACTTATCAGATCTATGAACTATTTCTGTTCTAATCCCACCTTTTGGCCATACAATATTAAATATATAATAATTCCCATTAATTTTTTGTATATGAGAACCTTCCGCAACAAGACCATCTCCAATATCCCCAACAACTTTAGTAGCATTTTCAATAATAACCTTATTAAATCCATCTTTTTTAATTGCCGTTACGTCTGAAGTTAATTCTGTTGCCCATATCTCTCCTCCACCATATATAAGGTATACACGTCCATCATCGTCAAACAATAATGATGCATCTCTGTAAACTCCCTTTAAGTCATAACGTTTCCATGGTCCATTTTCTATATCATCTGTCTGATAAATATATGTTGTATTAGTGTCATATGCTCCAAAAGATACATAGTACTTTCCATTATTATATCTAAGGGTACTTGCCCATGAGCCTTGACCATATGCACTTTCTCCATTTTTTAGAGTTTGTTTATCACTATCATCAAGTATGTCATAAACGTAGTTAACTATATTCCAATTTACTAAATCATATGATTTCATAATTGGTACACCTGGACTCATATGCATTGTAGTACTAACCATATAATAAATATCATTTACTCTTATTACATCTGGATCTGGAACATCTGACCATATAACAGGGTTTTTAACTGTATAAACCTGATAATCACTTTTATTTGTATCGTTTAAAGTAAATTCATCTTCATACACAAGCTTAACCTCCACTCTTCATTGATTTTATTTTAATTTTTACAGATAATTTATTTCAGTTGTAAAAGGAGATATCGGTAACCCTTCTCTATTATATAAATTTATATCATGAGGTGAGTTTTTCCATGCGTATCTTACATTAACTGGATTACTAACTTTATTACTCCAAACTTCTATTAAATTTCCTTTTATTTGGGCATTAGCCTTATAAAAACGTCCATATTCATCACTAATTTCGAAATTATTTAAATTACCTTTTATACTTATTAATCCACTTTCACTATTAGAAAAATGAATAACTATCTTATTTCCTTCTATATTCATTTTTTTATACATAGGTGTTACTGAAATATTTTTTTCATTATATACTTTATCTTGAGCTAATAAAGCTAATCTTCTTCCAACTTCTTTCTTATTAAGTGGGTGAAGATCATTATATTCACCAATATCAACTGAAACTGCCATTCCAGTATTTTTTATTCTTAATCCCCTTCTTTGTGCTTCTCTTAACTTCGCCCAATTATCTAATAATGGACTATCTTCTGGTGCTAAATAGTTTGCAAGCTGTACATATAAAAATGGTAAATATTCATTATTCCAATTTTCTCTCCATCTATTTATTAACGTTTCAAATAACTCTTCATAATCATTAGGGTAACCTGTATTAGATTCACCTTGATACCACAACACACCTGCTATAGCATACTTCCTTAATGGATGAATTATTGAATTATAAAAGCCTATAGGTTTAAATTGAAAGAAAGTTCTATCATAATTAAAATCCATTCTATGTCCTATTTTATATTTCCATCCCCCTGATAAATCTATCTCTTCATTTTCAAATGCCAATTTATACTGCTTATCTTTTATAAATCCGCCTATTCCTGTATTACTCATAACACGTATTGTTATTATATTTCTTCCCACTTTAAGTATCTCATTATCTACTTTGTAAATTCTAGGAGGATACCTATACTCTGTTTTCCCAACCAAAACACCATTTACATATACTTCATCACTATCTATGATACTCCCTAAATAAAGTTTAGCATTATAACTAGCTGCTTCATCTGATAAAAATATCTCTTTTCTAAACCAAACAGATCCATTAACTTTATCTAAACATGTATCCTTCCACATTCCTGGTATAACAAATTCACCCCAATCACTATCATCAAACTCTTCTAAGTTCCACAAATTTATTAAACCTTCATCATTTAAATTTAACTCTTCATACCAATTATTAATTCTATTATCATCTTGTTCTTGAACTCTAGATACATACTCAGAATCCTTACATTTTCTAATTATTTCTTCAAATCTATTAAACTTCTTCAAATCCGCTTCATTTATCCATGATTCAATAGGAGTTCCTCCAACCGCTGTAGCAATTATTCCTATTGGAACTTTATATTTCTCATATATTTCTTTTGCAAAAAAATAACCAACAGCAGTAAACTCAAGCGAATTATCTTGATTTAAAACTTTCCAGCTCCCCTCATCCAAATCATCTTTTGGACCATTAAAAACATAGTTTTTACTTGCACAAAATTGTCGTATATTACTATTATTGTAATTTAAAATTTCATCTTCATATAATTCCATAACTCTTTCTATTGGTAACTCCATATTAGATTGTCCACTACATAGCCATACATCCCCAATTAAAATATCTTTAATTGTTATCTCTTCCGCTCCTTTTATAACCATTTCATATGGACCACCAGCTTCTAGCTTATTTAATAAAATGCTCCATTTTCCTTTATCATTAGAAACTGTTTCATATTTTTCACCTAAAAACCAAACTTCTATTTTAGAATTTTCTACTGTAGTTCCAAATATTTTTGTTTTATCTCCTCGTTGAAGAACCATTCCGTCACTAAATATACTAGATAACTTATTCTTTTCCATACTCATAACACCTCTATTATTCCCGTCCAAATCAATCTATATTAAAGTTTAGTAACCTTTCATATACTACTAATCACCTAATATCTTACATCTTTAAATTTTAATTTTATACCTACTTTTTATATATTTTCCTTTGATTATTTTACATTTATTATTTATACATGTTTAAGTTTAATCAATATAAAAAACAGTAGATTAATTATACATAAATCAATCTACTGTTACTTTTCTTCTAACATTTTATTTATACTATTTTATTAACTTCTTTCAATCTTAACCTTACTTCCACCAAGTCCTGCTTCTGCTGGAGTAATTAAAAGCTTAACAGGAACTCTATTCTTAATAG
Organism: Clostridium sp. K13; assembly: GCF_019734195.1. Lineage (GTDB taxonomy): Bacteria > Bacillota > Clostridia > Clostridiales > Clostridiaceae > Clostridium. The sequence goes on from NZ_JAASHM010000007.1 coordinate 89,933, forward strand.
ATTCAACATGACTTATTATTCCTACCTTTAATTTATCATTATGAATTCTTTCAAGCGAGCTCATAACAACCTCTAAAAGATTATCATCTAAAGTACCAAACCCTTCATCTAAGAAGAATAATTCAAGTGGAGCAGTTCCCTTAAGTTGAATTTCTGCTGATAATGCAAGTGCTAAAGCAAGTGATGCTAAGAAGGTTTCTCCCCCTGAAAGTGTAGAAGCATCTCTTTCAGCTCCACCATTTTTATAATCTCTAATTATAAATCTTCCATCCTCATCTACTTCTAACCCATAGTTTCCATTAGTTATTTCCTTTAACTTTTTACTAGCTTCTAGCGAAACATATTTAAGTCTAGTAGCTGCAACAAACTCAACAAACTTCTTCCCCTTAAATAATTTATCTAAATCATTTAATAATGCAAGCTTATGATCTAATTTTTCTTTTTGCTTTAATAAATCCTTAAGTTCTAGAATCTTTTCTTTTATTATTTTAAGCTCTTCTTCAACCTTAATTTTTATTTCATTTAATTCTTTAACCTTAAGTTCTTTTTCTTCTTTTTCCTTTTGTATAAGAATCCACTCTTCTTCAAGTAACTTTCTATCTCCAATCTTTTTAGTTATACTTTCTATTGCACCTTTAAGTTGCGATAGATTCTCCTTATACTTATCAATTTCACTCTTTAATTCTTTTATTTTCTCTTTATCTAATAAATTTATTTTTACTTCATCAATATTTAAAAATTCTTCTTCTTTTAATATTATCTCTAACTTTTCTTTCTCTTCTTCTTTTCTATTGTAAAGCTCTTTTATTTTTGAAGTAATACTAATTAATTTAGAATTACATTCTTCATAAATTTTATTAGCCTCTTCTTTTTGTTTTTCAGCTATAACATAATTATCTTCAATTTCTTTTATTTCCTTTTGTATATTTATTAAACTTTCTTCAATATTATTTATATCATCAACTTTACTTTTTAATTTATTTAAGTTTTCTTCTCTAACTTTATTTTTCTCTTTTAATACAGTGCTAATTTTTGCTAATTCTTCATTAGTTTCAGCTAAATTCTTAGTAGCATTTTCTTTGTCTGCATTTAACACTTCTATTCTATCTCTGTATTTTTTAATTGTTTTTTCTATTTCTTCTCTTTCTTTTTCAACCTTATTTATTTCTTCATTTTTAGAAATAAAATCTTGAACACTAGTTTTTTCCTTAAGAATATTCAAACTATCTTCAGCTTCTTTTAACTTATTATATTGATTTTTTCTTTCATCCTCTAAAGTTTTCACTTGATTTTCATAACTACCTATTTTAGTTTCTAACTCTGTAAACTTAAGCTTTGAATTATTACATTCATCTTTTAAAACCTTTATTATCTTTTCTAACTCTTCTTTTTTTGTATTATATTCATTAATTTTCACTCTTAAATCATTAATTTTAAGCTGTATACTTTTTACTATCTCTTCATTAAAATCTTCACCTAAAGCTTTAATTACTTCTTTTTCTTCATCTAATTTATTTTTTGAAATCTCAAGCTTAGCTTCCATATCTTTTATATTATTAGATAAAGTATCTAATATTTTTTCTTTTAATTCTATACTTTCTTCAAGGCTAGTAATATCCTTTATTTCTACATGCTTTATATTTTCCTTATGATGTTCAGTAGATCCACAAACTGGACAAACATCTCCATACATTAATTCTTCTCTTAATTTATGAGCTAAATTTTCTCTTTCTATTTCAAGTACATCTACTTTTATCCTTTTAATTTCATTATCTAATTTATTAAACTCTTCTTTTTTAGGCTTTAATTCAATACTTAATTCTTCTATTAGCTTTATATTTTTCTTAATTTCTTCATTAGATCTATTATATATATCTAACTGTCCCTTTAATTCTGAATATTTTTCTTGCATATCAAATAAATCATTTTGATTTCCTGGGCAATTTTTAATTAAACTCTCTAAATTATTTTCATTTTCTTTTAACAAATAATTTTTTTTATCAAATTCAACTTTTAATATATTTTTTTCTTCTAATGATTTCTTTACTAATTCATTTATAGTATTTATTTTTGTTTCAATATCTTTTAGTAGCTTTAAATAATTGTTATAATCTCTAGTAAGTACTAATCCATCTTGAACATACTTTTTAAATTCACTATCTATATTTAAAGTATCTCTATATTCCTCTTTTTCTTTTAATAAATCATTTCCCCTTTTTAATCTCTCTTCAGAATCAACTAATTTCTCTTCATTTTCTTTTTTCTTTTTATTTAATTCATTTACATTATTATTAATTTCTTTTATTTCATTTTCTAAAAGATCTAAAGACTTTTTATCATTAATCGCATCTTTTATTTTCTCTTCTTGAACTTTATATTGTGATAATTTACTATCCCTTATTAATCTAGCATTATTCCATTGTTCTTCTATAATCTTCTTATTACTATTAAGTTCTTCACATTTAATTTTTAATTCTCTTAATTCTCTTTCTGTAAAGTTAATATTATTTAATGTATTTTCATAAGTACTTATATAAGGTTTAACTTTATTAGCTGCTTCTCCAAGTTTAACCTTTTCTTTAAAAGACTCTATTTCTATAGCCCTTTCCTTTAAAGCATTTTCCTTCTCTTTATAACCCCTAACTTCAAGCTGCATATCCCAAAGCTCTTGATTTTCTTTAAAGCTTTTATCTATATCCTTAAGTTCTTTAGCTACTTTATTTAAATTATCTATACTTAACTTTAACTCTTCTTCTTTTTCAGCTTTCTTTTCTTCACTTATATCTTCATAACCCATAAGTTGGCCTAATAAAACACTATTTTCAGTTTTCTCATGATTAATTTCTCTAGATAGTTTCCTTGATAAATTATCACCATATTGTTCTAAATTAAAAAGCCTCTCTAGCATTTCTCTTCGCGGCTTTCCCTCTAACTTTAGAAACTCTGAAAACTTTCCTTGTGGTAATACAACAGTTCTTGTAAAATCCTCTAAGCTTAATCCTATTACCTCTTTACACTTATCAGTAACTGCTTTAACCTTATCTGCTAAAACTTCTTCACCATTAGTTATATCAACTATTTTACACTTTCCCGATATTGGATTTCCTGATTTTTTATCTCTTTTAAATTCCCTTGTAACAAGATATCTTTTTATTTCTGCTCCTGATATTTGAAACTCAAAGCTAACATTTAACCTATCACAATTAGTATTTATATAATTTGAACTTTTTCTTGAAACATCTCCATATAGTGCTAATGTTATACCATCTAATATTGTAGACTTACCACTTCCTGTTGGGCCAAATATACCAAATAGCCCACGGTCAGTTAGCTTTTCAAAATCTATAGTTTGCTCTTCTATAAAGCTATTTAATCCCTTTATCTTAAGCTTAATTGGTCTCATCTTCATCCACCTCTTCATTTACTAATTTTAATAATAAGCTTACAACTTCATCATCAGCTTCTACATTTCTTTCCTTCTTATAAAACTCTCTAAATATTTCTTCGAAGGATTTTTCCTGGATACTTATAGCATCTTCCTCATTATCTTTACTATTTTGAAGCCTTGGTGTTATTTCTAAAATATCCTTTTTTATTTCCTTAATATTCTTTATTTCATCTTCTCTTATATATCTATCACATTTAATCTCTAAATAAATCCAACATTCTCTATCCTTATTTTCTTCACATCTTTCTATAGCATCATCAACACTTTCACATTTCCAAACTTCAATTGGTTTATAAACTTTTAATTCTACTTCTTGTATTTTACATTCTTCTTTAGGCTTTACATCAACAATAAAACATTTTTTATTAATATTTATTTCTTTTTTATTATAATGAAGTGGTGATCCTGAATATCTTGCTTTTTTATTTGTACCTGGTACAATCTGTGGTTTATGCACATGACCTAAAGCTATATATTGAGCTTCTTCTGGAAAACATGAACCATTAACTATATAGCTTCCACCAAGCTGAATACTTCTTTCTGATCCCCCTTCTTCACTTCCCATAGCAAATAAATGTGATACTGCTAAATTAATAGTATCTTCTCTATAATTTTTCTTAAGAGAATCAAATAGTGATTTTATTCTTTCTCCATAAGTTTTTAGCCTATCTTCATCACTATCCATTTCCCCATAAAGAACTTCATTTAATCTTTTTTCACTTGGATATGGTACTGTTAATATTATTGCCTTTTCATTATTAATTTCTATTTCAATAAACCCTTCACCTGAATTAATTACCTTATGTTGTCCATATTCACCACACTGTACAACAGTTTTAGGAGTACCAACCATTATTATTCCATGTTCCATTGCAAGTGGTCCCGCTGCAACTAATCTTTCTGGATTATCATGATTACCTGCTATAACTAATGTTAGTCTTTCTCCATTTTTAGATAGCTTTTTTAATGTATCATAAAACATTTTTTCAGCTCTTGCAGGTGGATTGCTTGAATCATAAACATCCCCTGCAATTACAACTAAATCAATATTATTTTCTTCAACTATATTTATAAAATCATTTAAAAATAATTCCTGTTCATCCATTCTGCTAACACCTTCTAAATTTTTACCTAAGTGCCAGTCTCCAGTATGTAGTATTCTCAAAATACAACCTCCTCTTAAACTTTACCTATTATTAATTATTCCTATTATTTAATTATACAATCAATCTTTACTACTAATCAAACCTACCTAAAGCTCAAAAAATAAAAAGGTCTGTATGAGGTTGAACTAAAACTTTCAATCTCATACAGACCTTTCTCACTCTAAGCTATTTTACTTCTTTACACCAGCTTGAAGAAATTCTTGAATTATTTATATATCCTAAGTAACTATGTCCAACTTGTACCTCTAAACCATCATATCTATCAATTTGGTCATCACTTAGTTTTTCTACTCTCTCATCACTTGCTAAATAAACATCCTTACTAAAAATATAATTCTTTCCTTTGCAAAATATCATAGCTATCACCTCATGTAAATCATTGTCATGTCATATTATACACCTTTTTACTTATATAACCATCTAAGTTGTAATTTTCAATTTTTTGAATAATTTTATTCATAAATTTTACCATTATTCAATTTACAGAAAATAAAAAATAATTGAAATTAAACTAATTTAACTTCAATTATTTTAATAAATTATAATATGTTATTTTACCAAAAACTCTCTAATCACTTTTATTTTTAATAATATATAAGCCATTATACTTCCTAAAATAGCACTTATTGAAAATGGAACAATATACACAAATAGTGCAACTTCTTTTCCTAATACAAATGCTGCTAATGGATAAGCAAGCATAGCTCCTATTATTCCAGTACCTATTACTTCCCCTATTACTGCAAATTCTATCTTTTTAAACTTTTTATATAATATACCTGCAAAAAATACACCTACCATACTTCCTGGAAAAGCTAATATACTTCCAGTTGCTAATATATTTCTTATAAGCGCTGAAATAAATGCACATGCAACACCATAAATTGGTCCTAAAGATACTCCAGCTATAACATTAACAAAATGTTGTATTGGTGATGCTTTTGCTCCTAATATTGGTATAGAAAATGTACCTAAAACTGTAGCTATAGCAATTAATATTCCACTTAACACTATCTTTTTGGTAGTATTTTCCCTTGCTTTTGTTATTTGCATATTTTAATCCCCTTAAAAATTATTTATCTTTTCAATCCATTTTTCACACTCTAATTTTATATCTACTGCTCCTAATATAGCAGATACAACGGCAAAGCCATCAATGTTACATTCCTTTAACTTTTCAATATTATTTAATGATAATCCCCCTATTGTAACTATGGGAAGCTTAACTTCTTTTTTTATAGCTTTTAATTGATCTATAGTTACAGACTTTGCATCTAACTTTGTAGTAGTTGTAAACATAGCTCCAACCCCAAGATAATCTGCTCCATTTTCCTTTGCAACCATAGCTTCCTTTATAGTCCTTGCAGAGACTCCTACTATTTTATCTTTTCCTATAAGCTTTCTAACTTCATTTGCAGGTATATCACTTTGTCCAACATGAACTCCATCAGCATCACAAAGCATTGCAATATCAACTCTATCATTTATTATAAATTTAACATTGTACTTTTTAGTCAGCTCTCTAAGCTTAATTGCTTTTTCTAAAAATTCTTTTCCACTAGCTTCCTTTTCTCTTAATTGAAGCATAGTAACTCCACCCTTTAAGGCTTCTTCTATACATTCATAGAAATTTCTATCTTTTAAAATATCTGAATCAGTTACTAAATATAATTTTAAACTATCCATTATTCTCCTCCTTAAGCTGAATTATTGTTAGATAAAGCTATCTTTCTAAATCTGTTTATGGGTAATAAACTCATTAATATTGTACTTAAAATCCCTTCTACTCCACCACTACTGTAATTATATATAAAAGAGTATAAATACACATTCATCCCTTGGGGTGCATATTGCCCAAAAAATACTACTCCTGATACAAATGAGGCAAAAACACATAACATAGTTGCAAATAAACATCCTAAAATTATTTTATATTTTTTATTATTGCCAAAAACACAGGCTAATCCTAATGCCATAGGTCCTAGTAAAAAATCTAATAAAAAAAAATAATCATTATATTATTCTCCCTTGATGCTATTTATTAGCCATATTCCAAAAATCCATTTCATAAAGACTTGATTTTATAAATATATCTATAAGCTGTTCCTCTTCTTCTTTACTTAAATCTTTACAAATATCGTCAATGTATATTTTCCAATCATCTACACATTTCTTAAAAGATTCTGTTGAATATTCTAATATCCAAGGAGCATAAAAATTATTATCTAAATTTTCTTTATAAGTGTCATAAAGATATTTTCCAATGTAATAATAACTCCATGTACAAGGCATTGTAGCCATAGCAATCTCTTTACAATCTCCCTTTAAAGCAATACCCAACATAAAGCTTGTATAGCCTGCAGTTGTTAATTTACATTTTTGTTTTTCTGTTTCTTCTGGAGAAAGCCCAAAACCTTTTAAATAGTCAATGTGAACTGCTGTCTCATCATTTACAATCCCTGAAATAGCATTATGATAAAATTTCATTTCCTTCATAGTTTTAGCCTTAACTATGCCCATAGCGAAGACTTTTCCATAATCCTTTAAATATAAATAATCCTGTATTAAATAATTTTTAAATTTTTCTTTATCTAAATTCCCTTCACCTATTCCTTTAACAAAGGGATGCTTTAAATATTCATTCCATAATTCTTCAACTTCTTTAAATAAAACTTCTGAAAATTTCATCTTAATTTATCCTCGCATATTCCTTTAATTTTTCTTTATTCATTTCATATACATTATTCATAAGCTTCTCCTTAAAGCTTCCTATAGCAATATTATTCTTATCTGCTAACTCACCTGCTAATGCCATAGTAATAACCCCCATTGCAACAGCTTCTACCTTTTTAAATATATTCTTTTCATCTTCCTTTAAGCAGTTATATGTTCCTAAGTAACTTCCAATTAAACTACCAGTCATACATCCTGTACCTGTAACACTTTTTAGCTTAGGTGTGCCATTTACTACTTTAATAACATTTTCTCCATCACTAATAAAATCAACTTTTCCAGTAGCTACAACTATACAACCTAATTTATTTGCTACTTTTTTCACTACTTCTGATATATCCTCTCCATCATCAAAGGAATCAACACCTTGTCCCCTTACATCTAATCCTCCAATAAACTTTATTTCTGCTATATTACCCTTTACCACATCAAACTTTATTTCATTTAAAAGCATGTTTACAAAGTTTATCCTTGTTTTAGTTGCAAATACCCCTACTGGATCTAAAATAACAGGTTTATTAAACTTATTAGCAGCCTTTCCTGCCTTGACAAATAAATTTAATCTACTTGAATTCATAGTTCCAATATTAATTACAACAGAACTTGCAACACTTACTATTTCTTCAACCTCCTCTTCAGAATAACTCATAAGTGGACTCGCTCCTAAAGCAAGGGTTATATTTGCACAATCATTTATTGTTACTTCATTTGTATAATGAAGAACTAATGGATTTATTTCTTTTACTTTATTAATTAATTCAAACATTTCTTTTTTCCCTTCTCTTAATCTTTTAATTTATCTGTTAGCTATTTATTATAGTAATAAACTTCTATCAACTTTATGCTAACAACATCATTGACTTAAATTACTTCTTATAAATTTTATATAAAACTAAGAGTTAAATTTATAAAAATGATTAACAGGTCCAACTCCCTTTCCCATATCAAAACTGTGTCTTATTGCCTCTGTTATATACTCTTTACTTAACGTAATAGCTTCCTTGATATCATATCCTAAAGCTAAATGTGAAGTTATTGCTGAAGATAATGTACATCCTGTTCCATGAGTATTTTTTCTATCTAATCTTTCTTGTTTATAAATTTCAAAAGTATCTTTACCTATTAATACATCAACTGCATCACCTTCAAGATGACCACCTTTCATTAACACATATTTAGGTCCTAATTCTAATATTTTTTCTCCCACTTCTCTCATATCATCAACATTATTTATTTTTATTCCTGTAATTTCTTCCGCTTCTGGCGTATTAGGAGTAATTATATATGCCATAGGTATTAATTCTTCTATTAAACTCTTTTTTGCTTCTGGTTTTAATAGCGAATATCCACTTTTAGATATCATAACTGGATCAACAACTAAATACTCTGGATTATACCTTCTTAAAGTTTTAACAATTGTATTAATTATTTCAGCATTAGATACCATTCCTATTTTTACAGCCTTTGGCTCTATATCTTCAAATACAACTTCTATTTGCTTTTCTATTATTTCTTTACTTAAATCTTCTACAAGAAATACTCCTTGTGTGTTTTGCGCTGTTATAGCAGTTATTACGCTCATTCCATAAGTACCAATTGCACTAAATGTTTTTAAATCTGCTTGTACACCTGCTCCACCTGAAGAATCTGATCCTGCTATTGTTAATGTTGGTATCTTATAATTTCTCATTTTATTTTCTCCTATTCTTAAACTGAAATTTTTTATAAAATAAAAAAACAGCTATCCCCCACTGGAGTATAGCTGTATGATTACAAACAATATATATCTATTTTTTTTGTTTTAATAATTGTAAAATTTTAACTTTATTAATTTAGAATTATTTATATATATATTAATAAGCTTTCCTACGCTGGTATTATCCAGATCAGGTATAAGGGTTAATAATAACTTATTTCTCAGCCTTATGGCACCCCTAGCATAATTTTATTTAATTTTTATATACTAATTATATTACTTTATGAATCTTTGTCAATATTTTAAATACACTTCTTATTTATCATTCTTATTTGCACTTTTTTAGCTTATTTATTATTATATATATTAATATCTACATATACTAATAAAAAAATAAGGAGGTTTTTTTAATGTCAAGAAGCGCTGCATTTTTTGATATAGACGGAACAATATATAGAGAAGGACTTATTACTGAAGTATTTAAAAAAATAATTAAATACGACTTAGTTGATGAAAATAAGTGGTTTAAAGAAGTAAAACCTGCTTATATTAATTGGGATAAAAGACAAGGTGATTATGATACTTACCTTTTAAAGATGGTGGATGTATATATAGAAGCTATTAAAGGGCTAGATAAATATCATATAGACTATATTGCAAAAAAAGTAATAGAACAAAAAGGTGATAGAGTTTATACATTTTCAAGAGAAAGAATTAAATGGCATAAGAATAATGGTGATATTGTCATTGCTATATCTGGTTCCCCTATAGAATTAGTTAGAGAAATGTCTTTAAAATATCATATGGATGACTATAGAGGCACAATTTATGAATTAGATAAAGACAATAGATATAATGGATATATTACTCCTATGTGGGATTCTGAAAGCAAAGAAAAAGCCATTAAAGAATTATGTGAAAAGTATGATATAGATTTAAGTAAAAGCTATGCTTATGGTGATACTGCTGGTGATTTTACAATGTTTAAATCTGTTGGAATACCTTATGCTATGAATCCAACAAAAGAACTTATAACAAAAATTATGGACGATGAAGAACTAAAAAAGAAGATTAATATTATAGTTGAAAGAAAAGATGTAACTTATAAGCTAGACGTAAACTCATTAAGTCTTTTGTAAAAATTATTAAAAAAATTAATTAGGAACTCATTATTAAGTTCCTAATTAATTTTTATTATACAATATCTATCTTTTTACTAAAATTTTATCTAACATATTAATTTGAATTTCTCTAATCTTCATAAAATAATTAATAGCTAAACTAGATATTACTAGTACTATAAACGTAAATTTAAAATTAACCAATAACATATAAAGTAGTAATAACCATATAATTTGTGTCATTCCTTGTGACTTGCATCTTAACGCCAATCCCTTTATAACAAAAGAAAATGAATCTTTTAATATAAAGTATATTACTACTACTCTTATTGCCATTACTACATTTTTAAAATATACAAAATTAAATTCAAAGCCAATGATATTTAACAATTCATATATAATCAAATATATTATGCCTATAAAGTATGTACTTTTACTACAGCATATATATGCTCCATATTTCTTAAAGTTACGAACAATCATATATTTTTCTTTAGTATTTTCATTTAATATGTTAAGCTTTTTCCCGATAAATAATGCTCCTACATACACAATCAATATAGTACTAATAGGTATTGTAGCAACAAATATACTAAATACAATAGACATATATTCTTCATTTAGAGGAAATAAACCTCTATAACTATCAAACTCTTTCATAAAACTATATCCTGTTAATTTAGAAAAATATATATCTATTAATATCATAACAAAACAACCTAAAATTGCTGAATAAAAAAAGTCATCAAAGATTGTTCCTTTCTTTCTTATAAAATATCCACATATTAATCCCATTACTATTCCTTGACTCATCCAAATAGCAGATGCTACATCTCCTAATGATAATGTAACAATAAGTAATGAAGTTACCGATGATAATAAAGTATATTTTCCATCTAACCTCATATATGTTAAGCAAATAAAAAGTGGAACAATCATATCTAGATATAATGTATATGCTATTCCTGTATAAATTGCCATCATGCTAGTTACAACAAACAATGCAGATAACATTGCTGCTTCTATTAATTTTCTTGTGTTCAAATTTAATCCACCACACTTATCTTTTTCAATAACTTATAAATTAAAAAGTTATTTCACATCTTGAGTTCTTTAATCAATTATACACCTTTATTATAAAGTTAAAAGCAAATTTTTATTTTACTTTTCTTTTGTTAAAGCTTTTTCTTTATAATAATTATTTAATCCATCAAAAGTTGGCTCAATCCCTAATTGTAAACATTCTTCAACATAAGCTTTTAAAACATAAATACTCATTATTTTTACACCTCTTTTTAAGACTTTTTTATTTATTTATGTTTTAATATATGTAATAAGAGTTATGTAAATTACTAAAAATAATAAAAAAGTTTAATTTGTAGGTGAGAAATGAATTATATAATTTTTGATTTAGAATATAATCAACAACATCCTGATGATATCAACACTTCAGAAGCTAAACCTCCATTATTATTTGAAATTATTCAAATTGGAGCAATAAAATTTACTAAAGATCTAAAAACACTTTCTACTTTTAATTCTTTAGTAAAACCAAATATACATGAAAAACTTCATCCTTATGTAGAAAACTTAACTAAAATTAATATTGAAGATTTAAATAGTTCAAAAAACTTTAAATCAGTTCATAAGGAATTTATCAATTTTATTGGTAAAGAGGAACATATACTAGTTGTATGGGGAAATTCTGATATAAAAGAACTAATTAGAAATATAGAGTTTTATAATCTTGATGTTTCTAAAATATCAAATAAATATATAGATATTCAAAATTACACTAGTAAATTATTTAAACTACCTAAGGGACAAAAAATTAGTTTAAAAAACGCTGTAGAAGCTCTTAATATACCTATTGAAGGGGATTTTCATGATGCCTTTTTTGATGCTCATTATACAGCTGAAATTTTTAAGTCAGTTTATTCAAAAAAGCTTTCTCCAAGTATATTTATTAAAAGTACTGAAAAGCGACCTAAAGTAAAAAAAGAAAAACTTGATTCAGAAGCTTTAATAAAAGAATTTGAAAAAATATATAATCGTAAAATGTCTAAAGAAGAAGTAAAAATGATTCGCTTAGCATATTTTATGGGAAAAACTAAACAATTCCTTTTAAAAGATGAATAATTTTCCAAAAAGTAGGTAATCTAATACTAAAGGAGGCTACGTCAATGTTGCTTGTTTTAGTAAATATTATATGGATAGTCCTAAAATTAATCTGTTATGGGCTATTTCTTTTAATAAATACAATAATAAAAACATTTATTTTTATTATAAAAAAAACATACTTAAGAATTCCGTTCTTAATCATTAGTATTGGTTACTTATTGCATATTAACTTTAATATTTTAGCAACTATATATTTTATTTATTTAATGCATATATGCGCAATAAAATTTAATATTTATAATAAAATTTATTTAGATTTAAACTATGTTTATAATAAAATTTATAACTCTCGTAAAGTGGCAAATTGTTTGAAATCACTAAAAAATGACGGGATTATATTAAATAATATTTATTTAGAAAATGATGATGATACTTCTTGTTCTATAGATGAATTAGTAATTACTACTGGTGGAATTTTTGCTATTAAAACTCTAAATTTTTCTTATGATGATTATACTCAATCTGATATACCTAAAGTACTTTCTTTAAATAGCTTTAATTCCTCAAATGATACAATAATAGATTTTAAAATAATAAATTCACTTTCTGAAGAATGTCTGAAATGCTATAACATTTTACAAGATATTTTATCTTGTGATATACCAATTACTAATATTATTGCTATTCCACAGAAAAACTGTGTTATAAAAGAAGATTCTTCATTAGAAACTCCAATTGTAATTGCTGATGATTTACCTTATTACATAAAAAATAGAATTAATAAAAATATTAATCTTTCACCATTACTAATAAAAGAAGACTTACTTGAAAATAAAACTTGGTTTTTCGATATATTTTTTTCTAGCTTTCAAACCTTTCTTAGTCATAATAAATTAGTAATATTATTTTTTTCTATATTCTTAGCTATATATTATATCTATATAACTTTTATATCTTATATATTTTTCAAAATAATTACATTATAGATAATATAAAAAAGTAACTAACTTTCTTATCATTAAGATATTTAAGTTAGTTACTTTTTATGTTTGAACTATCCTATCATTTCATATTCATCCATGTTAGTTTGCTTTACTATTTTATTATATACTTCCTTAATATCATCTGCATTGTTATCAAATGCTAATGCCTCTACTAATGAGTCTAAAACTAGCATTACTTCTTTTTTATCCAACTTTATCTCCATAAAAATATACTCCTCCTTTATGTTTATTTACTAAGTTCAATGAACTTCTCTATATCATCTTGTATAGTTTTTAATGAATTTCTCCAAAACTCTTTATTATGAATATCTATACCAACTTCTTTTGTTATATCTGCAATTTTATTTTTTCCTGTTATTGATAAAAGTTTTTCATACTCACTTGTAAAACTAGTACCCTTCTTTAAATATTCGGCATACAATCCCTTTGCAAATAATAATCCAAAGGCATATGGGAAGTTATAATAGTTATAATTTGCATCATAATAATGTGGCTTCCATGCCCACATATATGGATGTAAATATTCTGGATCTAATCCATCTCCATAAGCTTCTCTTTGTGCTTCTAGCATTAATTCCTTAATTTTCTCTACTGTTAATGCACTTTCTTTTCTTGCCTCAAATACTGATTTTTCAAATAAAAATCTTGAATATATATCTACTATTACTTGTGTACAATCACAAATTTCAGCTTCTAATATAGCTAATGCTTCATCTTTATTAGCTTCTTTTATAGCAGCCTTTTTTATTATAGTTTCACAGAATGTAGATGCAGTTTCTGCGATAGGCATTGGATACTCTGAATTTAATATTGCTTCATTTTTTAAGCATTCTCCATGAAATCCATGTCCAAGCTCATGTGCCATAGTTACTACATCACCAAAGCTACCACCATAATTTAATAAAACTCTGCTTTCTCCTATGAAGTGAAGTCCAGCACAAAATGCTCCCCCTACCTTACCTTCTCTAGGTACAACATCTATCCAGTCATTATCTATAGCTTTTTGAGCAAAATCACCTAAATTATCACTAAATGTTCTAAAGTTTTTAACAACAAATTTTGCTCCTTCGTCATATGTAAATTTCATATCAGCACTTGATATTGGAGCATATAAATCATAGAAAGGTAATCCATTTTTATGACCTAACATTTCTGCCTTTCTTCTTAAATATTTTCTAAAAGCAGGTAAACTCTCCTTCATAGCATCTAACATTGCATTAAGTGATTCTTCATCCATTCTTGAATCTAAAAGAGTTTTTTCTAAAGGTGATTTATACCCTCTAAAATCACAAACTGTTATTACTTCTCCCTTTATTCCATTAAGAGCTGCAGCAACTCCCTCTTCAACTTTTTTATATGATGCTATTTCAGCTTCATAGGCCCTTTTTCTTACCTCTTCACATTTATCTTCAGCCATATTTAATACTACTGTTAAAGGATATTCCTTTACTTCACCATCTTCGTTAATTTCAACTTTTAATGATGATATCAAGTTATCCTTAAGCTTACTCCATGCATTAGAACCAGTATTTTTCATATTGGCAATAATACTTTCTTCCTTATCACTTAATAAGTATTTACTTTGTTCCACAATATTTTTCAATACAAATTCGTGGGCCTTAAGTAATTCTGATTTTTCAATTATAGAGTCAATATCACTGATTTTACTTATATATCTTTCTAATTTAGTTGAAGCTTCAACAATATAAGTTAATTTTTTTTCAAAAATATCAGAGTATCTTAATGCTTCAGAATCTTTTGTATTTACGCTAATACTTAGTTCTATAAAAGCACCTATTTTACTAATTAACTCATTTAATTTTGAATATCTCTTTATATATTCCTCTAACTTTAATAATATGTTGCAATCATCTTCTACAATTTCATTTGCCCATTCATTAATTTCTTGAATTTTAGTTGTAAGTTTTTCCATATCCATTTTAAATTCATTGCTTTCAAAGGATGGATATAGCTCTTTTAAACTCCAATTTAAACTCATAATTTACTCCTCCTCTTATTTTGTTTATAAATTCTTTATTATAATTATATACTGTTAAAGAAAATAATTCCAACTAAATATAAAAAAGTAAAATAAATTGCAAAATCTACAATTTATTTTACTTTTATTTTAGTCTTTATTTTTTTATTCTAACTTGAAGTTTTTCTATCCAACCTTTATTATACTTTAATGAAATATAACCTATTATACTCATAATTAGAGCTCCAACCGCATCTACAAATAGATCTACCATAGTATCTGTTAAAGCCGCTCTTCCAATTAATTGTGTCCCATTTTCTAATGCAAATTTTTGCATATTAAGACCTAATAACCCATCAAAAGTAAATTCATAAAACTCCCAAACTACTCCTAATGTTACTGCAAAGCAAAATGAAAATAATGCTACAAATACAGGACTTAAATTCATTGGAACTTCTTCTGTTTTATTTAATAGAGTTACAATAGAAAATCCTAATGCTCCTATCATAGCACCACTAAATGTATGTAATATATTATCCCAATTTGGAACATTATAATAAAAGCTCTTTACCTCACCTAAATATATAGCGGAATATAAAAATATAGTATATAAAATTAGCATATTTGATGGTATTTGAATTTTTAACTTATGTTCAAGCATTCCTGGTAGTAGCATTGCCACTACTCCTAAAATACACTGTGATAGCATTAATGCATAATCACTTTTTATACGAATAAATGGCTCGTTAGGATCTGCTATTGTAGGCGCTTTATTAATTGCAAAAACTAAAAATGCAATTGTAGAAATTAATGTTATTATTACGAAATAACTTAAAATTTTCTGCCAATTAATTTTACTCTTCATCCTATCTCTCTCCTTCTTTTAAAATTAATAAATTTAATTGTATTAGTTCAAATTCTAATTTTATAATAAATATTCATAAAAGTAAAATAATATGTGAAGTTTATATCAAATATATTTTATTTTTTCATATATATTTTACAATTAATTAATTTTTTCTCTTTACAACTATATTTTTTTGGTTTATCATTAACACTAAGAAATATCTTAATAGTAAATTATTTAACCAGCTTTGAAGGAAAGAGTAATTTTAATGATATCTTTAAGCGAGTAAGGGATGGTGTAAGCCTTATAAGATTAGTTTTAATGAAAAACGTTCCTGAGCTTCTAACTGAACAAGTATAAATTTATATTTATGAAATTTTATACTTTACTAGGCTTAGACGGGACCCTACCGTTACAATGGGACAGTCTTAAATTTCATTTTAAATTTAGCACTGATTAAGTTGGCATTTTAATGCAAATTAGGTGGTACCGCGGAATATACCTTTCGTCCTATATTTTTAGGATGAAAGGTTTTTTTATTTTATTTAGGGGGTTATTATTATGACAAAAGAATTAAAATCTAAAGTTTTCGTACCAGAAAACTACAAATCAAACTTATCATTAATAGAAACTGAAATAGCAATCAAAAAAGTTAAAGATTTTTTTGAAACTAGACTTGCTAAAACTTTAAACTTAACAAGGGTTTCTGCTCCATTATTTTTAGAAAACTCTTCAGGATTAAATGATAATTTAAATGGTACAGAAAGGCCTGTAAGCTTTGATATGTTAGCAATTGATAATAGTAATATAGAAATAGTTCATTCATTAGCAAAATGGAAAAGATTCGCTCTACACAGATATAAATTTGAATCTGGAACTGGCTTATACACAGATATGAATGCTATAAGAAGAGATGAGGAGTTAGATAACCTTCATTCAATTTACGTAGATCAATGGGATTGGGAAAAGGTTATTAGTAAAGAGGAAAGAAATGTAGATACATTAAAAGATACAGTTAGAAAAATATTCTCAGTATTTAAAGCTACTGAAGATTTGGTTGCAACTGAATATCCAGATATAGAAAAAATTCTACCTGAAGATATTACTTTTATTACTTCTCAAGAATTAGAGGACATGTATCCTTCCCTTTCATCTAAGGAAAGAGAAAATGCTATATGTAAAGAACATAAAGCTGTATTTATAATAGGTATTGGTGATACATTAAAATCTGGTGAAAAACATGATGGAAGAAGTCCTGATTATGATGACTGGTCTTTAAATGGTGATATTTTATTCTATGACCCACTATTTGATTCAGCTATAGAGCTTTCTTCTATGGGAATTAGAGTTGATAAAGCTGCTTTAGAATATCAGTTAAAAAAATCTGGATGTGAAGATAGATCTACTCTACCATTCCACAAAGCATTATTAGAAGAAAAACTTCCTCTTACTATGGGTGGTGGAATTGGACAATCAAGAATTTGTATGTTCTTCCTAAGAAAAGCTCATATAGGAGAAGTTCAAGCTTCTATATGGGATGAATATACTCATGAAAAATGTGAAGAAGCACATATTGAATTATTATAAAATAATATAAATTATTAATATTTTAAACCACAATAATTAAGATAATTATTGTGGTTTTATTTTTTTTATTATATTAAAAATAATTTTTAATATAAATCTATATAAAAAACTCACCTAAGAAAATATTGACATTTAGTTATAAAAACTGTAAAATATCCTTGTATTAGTAATGATTAACCATAAATTTAGTATTACTAAACTTTTTAATATTTTTTATAGGAGGTTTTATGAACACCGCATTTTTATTAAGAAAATACTTATCCGTTGGATGGATGTAAATTAAATTTTTGGAGGTTTTTATTATGAATATTGAACAATTAGGAAGACACATTTTAGTGGAGTATTACAACTGTGACAAGGAATTACTAAAAGATCATGAGGCTATTGAAAAACATATGAAGCAAGCTGCTTTAGAGGCTAATGCAACTATAGTAACAAGCTGTTTTCATAAGTTTAACCCATGGGGAGTAAGTGGTGCAGTTATAATACAAGAATCACATCTTACAATACACACATGGCCAGAGTATGGTTATGCATCAGTAGATTTATTTACTTGTGGTGATAGCGTTAATCCTTGGAAAGGCTTTAAATATCTTGAAAATGCATTAAGCGCAGATAGAAGTGAATCTACAGAGGTCTCTAGAGGACTAGTTGATAAAATTAGAACCTTTGGTGATGGTGAATATAATAATTTAACAATAACTCATAAGATGGAGGTTTAAAGAGATGAATATGGAATTATGGTATACTGAAAATCAAACAGAAAATGTTAACTTTTCAATGAAAGTAAAAAATCATCTTTATTCTGCTCAAAGTGATTTTCAAAAAATAGACATAATAGATACCTACGAATTTGGTAGAGTATTAGTTATTGATAATTGGACTATGGTTACTGAAAAGGATGAGTTCATTTATCATGAAATGATAACACATGTGGCTTTAGCAACAAATCCGAATATAAAAAACGTTCTAGTAATTGGTGCTGGTGATGGTGGTACTGTTAGAGAACTTACTAGATATAATAATATTATGAAAATAGACATGGTAGAAATAGACAAGCTAGTTGTTGATGCTTCTATTGAACACTTACCATTTACATCATGTAAATTAAATGATCCTAGAGTTAACCTATACTTTGAAGACGGGATTAAATTTGTTAAAGATAAAAAAAACTTATATGATTTAATTATAGTTGATTCTACAGATCCTATTGGGCCTGGTGAAGGCCTATTTACAACCGAGTTTTATACTGATTGTTATAATGCATTAACTGATAAAGGTATATTGATTAATCAATGTGAAAGCCCTTACTATCCTAATAATGCATATGAAATGAAAAGATCTTATAAAAAACTTAATAATTTATTTGATATTTGCAAAGCATATCAATACCATATGCCAACATATCCATCAGGTCATATGATATTCTCTTTTGCTTCAAAAATATTAGATCCAATTAAAGATTTAAATAGTGATGCTTGGAATTCTTTAGGACTAGCTACAAAATATTATAATACAGACATACATAAAGGTTCATTTGCATTACCTAATTATGTTATAGAAATGCTTAAATAAGTAAGAGATAAAAGTGAAGGTTGAAACCCTCAGTGGCTTTAACCTTCACTCTTAACATTTCTCTCTTTTTCACTCTTAACTAAACAAAAAAGCCATAGTTATCTCTAACCATGACTTCTTATTTCTTATATTATACCAGCAATAATTCCTCCACCAACAACTTTGTTTCCTTGATAAAAAACAACTGATTGACCTTTTGTTATTGCTCTTTGTTTATCTTTAAAACTTACTTTAACTTTTCCATCCTTTAAAGGTGAAATAACTGCTTCAGCAGGTCTTCCTGAATATCTAACCTTGGCTTCTACTGTTATTGGTTCTTCTAGCTTATCAAATGGTATAAAGTTAACATCTTTAGCAACTAAATCAGTTTTAAATATATCCTCTTCTGGTCCTAATACAACTTCATTAGTTCTAGGATTAATATCTGTTACAAATACCGGTCTTCCAAGAGCTATTCCTAATCCCTTTCTTTGACCTATTGTGTAGTATACTATTCCCTTATGCTGACCTAGTACATTTCCATTCTTATCAACAAAGTTTCCTGGAACAACTTCTAATGGTCTAGCTTCACTTATGTATCTACCATGATTATTATCTGGTATAAAGCAAATTTCTTCACTATCCTTTTTATTATATACTGATAATCCAATTTCCTTAGCAATTTCTCTTATTCTATCCTTAGTGTATTCTCCACAAGGCATAAGAGTATGTGCCAATTGCTCTTGAGTAAAGTTATATAATGCATATGTTTGGTCTTTTCTATCATCATCTGAACGAATTAATAGATATCTTCCATTTTCATCTTGTTCAATTTTAGCATAGTGACCTGTTGCAACATAATCAGCGCCTATTCCTTGAGCTTTTCTTAATAACTCATCAAATTTTAAATACTTATTACATGCTATACATGGGTTTGGTGTTTTTCCATCTATATATTCTTGAACAAAATAATCAATAACTTTTTCTTTAAAGCTATCTCTAAAGTTCATTACATAAAAAGGAATACCAATTTTATTAGCAACTCTTCTTGCATCATCTACAGCTGAAAGTGAACAACATCCACCTTCTCTTTCTGTATAATCTTTATCTTCTTGCCATATTTGCATTGTAACACCAATAACATCATAGCCTTGTTCTTTTAAAAGGTAAGCAGCAACGGAGCTATCAACTCCGCCACTCATACCTATAACTACTTTTTTCTTCTTTTCCATCAAATCACACCTTAAGTTTTTTATTCGTGTCCGTGTACTGCATCATGTAATTCATCATGATCTGTTTCTTCGAATTCCCATCCTTCAGTGCTTAATCCAGCATTTTTTCTGTAGTCATTGATTGCTTTGTGTATAGCTTCTTCAGCTAATACTGAGCAGTGCATTTTTACTGGTGGAAGTCCATCTAAAGCTTCAGCAACAGCTTTATTTGATAATTCCCAAGCTTCTTCTAAAGTTTTTCCTTTAATCATTTCTGTAGCCATTGAAGATGAAGCTATAGCTGATCCACATCCGAAAGTTTGGAACTTAACATCTTTAACTATGTTATCTTCAACTTTTAAATAAACTCTCATTATATCTCCGCACTTAGCATTTCCAACTTCTCCAATACCGTTTGCGTCTTCAATTTCTCCTACATTTCTTGGGTTTCTAAAATGGTCCATAACTTTATCTGTATATATCATAATTATTTTTCTCCCTTCTTAACAAAGTCACTCCATAATGGTGACATATTTCTTATTCTTTGAATAATTGCAGGTAACACTTCTAAAACATAATCAACATCTTCTTCTGTTGATCCATCACCTAAAGTTAATCTTAATGATCCATGAGCTAATTCATGTGGCAATCCTATTGCTAAAAGTACGTGAGATGGGTCTAATGATCCTGATGTACATGCACTACCACTTGAAGCACAAATTCCTTCGAAATCTAATGATAATAATATTGATTCACCCTCTATATACGTAAATCTTACATTTGCATTACCAGGTAATCTCTTATCACCTCTTGGTCCATTTAAATATGAGTAAGGAACTCTTTCTAATATTCCATCTATAAGCTTATCTCTTAAAGCTGAAAGTCTTTCCATATGACCTTCAAGATCTTTAGTTGCTAACTCTATAGCTTTACCTAATCCAACAACAGCAGCAATATTTTCTGTTCCTGCTCTTCTAGATCTTTCTTGTCCTCCACCATGGATTAAGTTGTCTATTCTTACACCTTTTCTTATGTATAAAACACCTATTCCCTTAGGTCCATATATTTTATGACCTGCTAAAGATAAAAGGTCAATATTCATTTCTTTTACATCTACTGGAACATTTCCTACTGCTTGAACTGCATCTGTATGGAATAAAACTTTTCTTTCTCTACAAATTGCACCAATTTCTTTTATAGGTTGAATAGTTCCAATTTCATTATTAGCAAACATAATTGATACTAAAATAGTTTTATCTGTTATAGCATTTTTTAATTCTTCTAAATCAATAAATCCTTCTTCATTAACATCTAAGTATGTCACTTCGAATCCGTTCTTTTCTAAATATTCACAAGTATGAAGAACTGCATGATGTTCTATTTTAGTAGTAATTATATGATTACCTTTTTTTCTATGAGCTGAAGCAATACCTTTTATTGCCCAGTTATCTGCCTCAGATCCACCCCCTGTGAAGTAAACCTCGCTCATATCACAATTTAAAGCTGTAGCAACTTGCCCTCTTGCTTTATCTATTGCCATCTTTGTTTCTCTTGATATTCCATAGAAAGATGATGGATTTCCAAACTTTTCTGTGAAATAAGGCATCATTTCATCTAAAACTTCTGGCTTTACATAAGTAGTAGCCGCGTAATCCATATATACTGTTTTCATATATTATTCACTCCTCTGTAAAGTTAATGCTTCATTTTTTTCTTTAATTTTATTGTAGTCATCTACTATATCTTGTAACGTTATGCCTTCCATAACCTCATCTATACTATTTTTTATTTTTGTCCATAAAAGTCTAGTTGCACAACAATCTATATTATCACAAGCAACCCCTTCAATACAATCTGCAATCTCTATAGGACCTTCAAGTACATACATTATATCTGAAATCTTAATTTCTTTTGGTTCTCTTCCCAATATATATCCACCTTGAGCTCCTCTTATACTATTTATAAGTTTTGCTTTTCTAAGCGGCGAAAACAATTGTTCTAAATAATATTCAGATATTCCTTGTCTTTGCGAAATAGTTTTTATTGATAGGGGAGAATCTCCATAATGTATTGCAAGTTCAACCATGGCTTTTACTCCATATCTTCCTTTAGTTGATAATTTCACTTTCTCACCCCTTATTCAGACTTTTTTGCTCTGCTTTATATTTATATCATACTAACTTACTCTGCTTTTGTCAACCATGATTTACTCTACTTCTAGCTTAATTTTTAAAATTTTTTATGTAAACTTTTTAACTCATTGATTATACTTATTTTATATATTTAGAAAATATTTATATATATTATTCTTCAAGCATTATATCTAATATTTCTTTATCAGTTTCTTTCATTCCCTCTTTTCCTAGTCTACCTACTGCAGTTATTGTTTCTTCAATATTCTCTTTTAGTATTCCTGTTCTAGGACTATAACATTGTCCTTCCATTGCAAGATAATGACTCATCATACTTGCATCAACACTTGTAGCAATCTTTGCCGCACAAGATGCCTTTGCACCATCACATACTATACCAGAAATATTAGCTAAAGTATTTGTAACTGTCTTATTAATTTGCTCTAATGTTCCACCTTCTAAGTAGGTAATAGCAGCTCCACTAGCACATCCTGCACTTACTGCTCCACAAAATGCTGAAAGTCTTCCTATTCCTGTTTTTTGATGTATTGTCATAAGATTTGAGAATATTAATCCTCTATATAATCTTTCTTCCGATAATCCTTTTTCCTTTGCATATATTATTACTGGAATTGAAGTTGCCATACCTTGATTTCCACTCCCTGAGTTAGTCATAACTGGCAGAGAACTACCACTCATCCTAGCTTCAGAAGCTGCTGCTGCATAAACCTTAAGTTTAGTTACAATAGACTCTGGATAACACTTCATAAGCATTTTCCCTATTCCAACCCCATATTCGCCCTTTAAGCCTTCTTCTGCTATGGTTATGTTATATTCAATTTGCTTGTCTAATAACTCTTTTACATCATTAATATCTACACTATTTGCAAAATCAAATATGTCATTAACATTTAAAATGCTTCTATCAATAAATACACCTAAATATTTACTTGGATCTTGATTTCCCTCAAATAATATTTCTCCATTTTTAATTATTTTAGATATATTGTTATGTGCATATTTTATCTCTACTACAGCACTATCATCTTCTGAATATACTTCCATTATTATATGTAGCTGAATTTCTGTATCTAATCTTTCAACAAAGCAATATTCCTCTGTCATAAGGTTATTAGCTTCAATTATATGCTCTTCTTTAACTTCACTAATTACCTGTAACTCTTTATTTGGATCTCCTGCTAAAACACCAATTATAGCACTTGCCTTAATTCCTACTAAATCTCCAGTGTTAGGTACTGTTACACACATTGCATTCTTAACTATATTACCACTACATTTTGCTATAATTTTTTGTGGCTTCTTACCTAAGACTTCTCTTGCCTTAGCTGCTGCATATGCTATAGCAATGGGTTCTGTACATCCCATTGCCGGTACTAATTCTTCTTTTAAAATTTGTAAATAATCATTGTACTTATCTTGCTTCATTTTTTCTTCCCCCATGTTTTTAAATTATTTTTCTATCTTTTAATTCTATCCCAATAATCCTTTGTTACTTTTTCAAATTTATTATCTCCATACTCATAATAAACTTTATTCTTTATATTATCAGGTAAGTATTGTTGATTAACATAATGATTAGGATAACTATGTGGATATTTATATTCAACTCCTCTTCCCATTTTGCAAGCACCACTATAATGTGCATCCTTTAAATGGTTAGGTATATCCCCTATAGTCATATTTTCTAAATCATTTAATGCTGAATCTATTGCTAAATATGCTGAATTCGACTTTGGACTTGTAGCTAAAAGTATAGCTGCTTCTGCAAGTGGTATTCTAGCCTCAGGAAACCCTAATTCTCTAGCAGAGTCAACTAATGACTTAACTATTAAACTTGCTTGTGGATAAGCTAATCCAATATCTTCTGCTGCAATTACCTGAAGTCTTCTACATATTGAAATTAAATCTCCTGCTTTAACAAGCCTAGCTAAATAATGAATTGCTGCATCTGCATCACTTCCGCGTATTGATTTCTGAAAAGCACTAAGTATATCATAATGAGCATCTCCATCACTATCATATCCTATAACCTTACTTTGAGTTGAATCTCTTACTACATCTAAATCTATTAAAATAATACCTTCACTATTGGGTTTTGTAGAATTTAATGCAACCTCTAATCCATTTATAGCTTTTCTAACATCGCCATTGCAATATGATGCTAAATAATCAACTGCTTCAACTTTTACATCTAACTTTATCTCATTATAATCTTTACTTCTAATACTAATAGCTCTATATATTGCTTTTTTTACATCATCTTCACTAATTGGCTTAAATTCAAAAATTGTAGATCTTGATAATAACGCCTTAAATATGTAAAAATACGGATTTTCTGTAGTCGATGCAATAAGTGTTATTCTTCCATCCTCAATATATTCTAGTAAAGATTGTTGTTGCTTTTTATTAAAATTTTGAATTTCATCTAAATAAAGGAGTATTCCATTAACACCTAAAAAGGTATCTAATTCCTTAGTTATCTCTTGAATATCCTTTAAAGATGCATTCGTTGCATTAAGTTTATAAAATCTTTTCCCTGCCTTTTCTGCTATTATATTAGCAACAGTGGTTTTTCCAACACCAGGTGGCCCATAAAATATCATATTTGATATTCTTCCACTTTTAACTATCCTATCTAAAATTTTATTTTCTCCTAATATATGTTGTTGACCATAAACTTCACTTAACTGTTTAGGTCTTATTAAATCCGCTAATGGTTTCATTACTTCACCTCAAAGTATTTTACTAGTTATAAGTATAACATAATATTATAAATGTAATTACTACCTATATATATTAGTAAGATTTTTTTTAGATTTCAATATTTAAGTTAATATACAATTCTTTATTATACGCAAAAAAGCTAAGAATTATAAAATCCTTAGCTTCTTTACTTTAAATAGCTTGTCTTATTTTTTTTCAACACACCTATTTTTTTATTTTATATATCAAAATTCTTATTTATAAAACTCTTGAGTAGCGTATACTCTGTTTCCACTCTTATATACACCTACACCTATACTTGAGAAGTTTGTAGATAAAATATTTGCTCTATGTCCTGATGAATTCATCCAGTTTGTCATGATTTTATCTGCAATTGCATTTGGATCAGTCATACCACCTACATATGCTATATTTTCTCCCCATGCTCTATAAGTTACTCCATCTTTTTTCATTTGAGTAGTTATTAAGTTTCCACTTAAATCTTCATGACTGAAATAGTTGTTATCACCCATATCTTGTGATTTCATTTTAGCATATTTTTCCATTGTTGTATTATATGTTAATGCTGGAACCCCTGCTTTCGCTCTTTCTTCATTAACCTTATTAAATATAGCTTGTTCTACTTGTGCCATAAAGTTTGTAGAAGTATTTGTCCCATTATCTACACTTGGTGTTTCATCTACTACTGGTGCATCTGGAGCACTTGGTGTCTCATCCACTACTGGTGTATCTGGAACGCTTGGTGTTTCATCTACACTTGGTGTATCTGGAGTATTTGGTGTTTCATCTACTACCGGTGTATCTGGAGTACTTGGTGTCTCATCTACTGATGGTATATCTGGAGTATTTGGTGTTTCTATATCCCCACTTGGCGGATTCACAGTACCATTACTTCCACTTCCATTATTAGGTCTATTTATAGTTCCACCAATAATTATTGTTCCATATTGTCCATTTCCCCACCAAAATCCTTTAAAATTTGGTCCATTTAAAAGACTTCCTGAAATACTACATCCATTTTTACTATTTGAACTTGTCCCTAAAATATCGCTCACCTTAACTATATTAACATTACTCTTTTCTTGTGAACAATCTTTAACAGCTGCAAAGGTTGATGTACCTGCTCCTCCTAGCACTGTTAATGTAACTATACTGGCAATTAGTTTATTCTTCATCTGTACCACTCCTTTTTATTTTTTCGAGTATATTTAAATACCCAATATTTTATTAGTTAAAGTACTTTTTACTTTTACTAACGCTGCCACTTACAGTTATAACATAGCTTTTCCATTTTTATTATAGTAGATTCGCTCCTTACATACCTTATTTTTTATTGTAAGTCTCTTATTACCTTTATATCCATTAATATCACAATTAAATTTTCGCATTTTTACTTACCTTAAAGCTATTTAGAAATATATTACATGGTTTATACTTCTAGGTATTTTTTAGTTATTTTTAATGAAATTTTTGTTTTCATTTTGAGCAATTTCCAAACTATCATATTCTTTCACACTTTCAATATAAAATTTCCCTTTACTTTTTTTCAACACTACCTCTACTGGAACATCATTTCCTTCAGCAGTATCATAACCTTCTTCTACTCCATCACTTTCTAACGTTGTTGCTTGTGCTTCCATATTTATAAGTAAGCATAAATTATACTTACCATCATCCTTACTAGCTCCTATAACTTCACTTTCATATTTATTTAATACTACACTACCTATATAATAACTATAAAATATTACATAATTAGACTCATTGAAAGTATTACTATCTATATACTCACTAACCTGATTATCATAACCTCCATCATAAGATAGTACCTTATCAACAACATCTTTCATTTCTTCTATATCCTTTTGTGATATATTGTTCCCACTACACATAACCATACCTATGTTTAGTAAAACTAATAAAAAAGCTAATATTTTTTTCATATCACTCCCACCAATCTCTGTATATATTTTTTTAATTTCTATATATACTTATGTAAAATAGCATAACCATATGAATAAACACTATGAAAATTAAGTGAAGTTCAAAATATTACTTTAGTCATCTTAACTTATAAATTTTACTACTATCTAAAAAAAGATTACTATCTAAGACTATAAATGTAAGTTCATTTAGTAAATTGCAGAAAAAAAGAGCTATAACATGCTCTTTAATCACGTTATAACTCTTATATTAATATATTAAACATTTGGATACTTAATTCCGCTCCAATATACATTATTCATCATTATAGCTTTATCTGATAAAGTAACTCCATCTAAAGCCCATTTCTTGAATTCTTCAAATCCAGTTCTATCTACTATATATCCGATATGCTCTTTACCACCTGGTGCATTTCTATCTATATATTCTTCTACATATTTATAAGTATTAACTATTATCTTAGTTATACTTTCTTCATCAGCCCAGATTAAGAAATCTTCTGCAAGTCTTGGGTTCTTTTTACCTGTTCTACCCATGATAGCTAATCTGTAGTACTTTTCTTTACTTCTAGTCCATGCTCCTGTTGGGCAGTTAATTACACATTCACCACATCCAATACATTTGCTATGATCTCTTACCGGTGTATAGTTTTCTGCATGTAAAGCTGCTGTAGACTTTTTAGTACAAGCTCTAACACAAGCTCCACAAGATATACATTTACTTTCATCTAATTGAGGTTCTGTCATTCCTATAATACCAAAGTCATGCATTCTAACCTTCATACAGTCATTAGGACATCCAGTTAAAGCAACTTTAAAATGTAAGTCATTTGGGAATATTTCTTTTTCTATTTTCTTTGCAAAGTTAGTTGTGTTGTAATTTGCAAATGGACAGACATTATTACCTATACAAGCACTTACATTTCTTGTACCAGCTGATGTATATCCCTTACCTGGAACTACTTGATTAATTTCTAAACCTTCAATAATTGGTTGAAGTAATTCATTAACCTTATCCATATTTTTCATATCTATTCCTGGAACTTCAAACCCTTGTCTAGTAGTTAAATGAACTGTTCCATTACCATAGTTTTCTGCAATCTCTTGAATAAGCCCTAAGTATTTAGCATTTAAGTGTCCACCTGGTACTCTTATTCTTGAAGCTGTTAATCCTCTATGCTTTGTAACTCTAAAGGCATTCTTTTTAAGCTTTTTAGTATTGATATCCATTAATTACTTCCTCCTAATCTATTAAAGATTTTCCTACTGTATAATTAAATACTGGACCATCTAAACAAATATATGTCTCATCTATTTTACAATGTCCACATTTACCTATTCCACAGCACATTTTTCTTTCTTGAGAAATCCAAATATTTTCTTCTTTAATACCAAGTTTTAAGAATTCTAAAACTGTAAACTTCATCATCATTGGAGGTCCAACAACAACTACTTGTACATTGTCCATATCTTTGATTTCTAACTTAGGAATATACTTAGTAACTAATCCTACTTTACCTTCATAACCCTCTGGTGCAGTATCAACTGTTAAGATAAGGTTCATAGTCTTTTCCCAAGTTTTCATGTCTTCTTTAAATAAAACATCTTCTGGTGACTTGAATCCTGTAATAAGAGTCATGCTCTCACAGTCATTACTATTATTTGAGAAGTATTCTACTATTCCTCTTACTGGTGAAAGTCCTGTTCCCCCAGCAACAACTATTACTTCTTTATTCTTATAATTTTCTATATCAAAGCCATTTCCATAAGGTCCTCTTAAGAATAACTTATCTCTAACATAATTCTTAAATATTTCATTAGTAACTTTACCAACTCTTCTTATTGTTAAATCAACAAAACCTTCACCAATCCCACTTACTGATATTGGAGCTTCTCCATACTTAGGTAATGATACTTCAAAGAATTGACCTGGTTTAACATCACCTTTATAAGCCATTCTAAAAGTATACTCAATTGGAGTATGTTCAATTACTTCTAAAATTTCTGATCTAAATGGTATGTATTCATTCTTAGTCATTATTCTTCACCTCATCCATAGCATTTTCTAACTTATTTATAATTGTTGAGAAACTAATGTATTCTGGACATATATCATCACATCTACCACATCCAACACACATATGATATCCCCATTTTTTCTTGTAGTCATATACTTTATGAAGAGTCTTAAATCTCATCTTTTGACCCTTTTCTTTTCTAAAGCTATGTCCACCAGCCATATCTGTATATCCATCTACATGGCAAGAAGCCCAAACTCTTCTTCTTTCACCTGCATTTTTATTATCTTTATAAGTTATATCTTGCATAGTGAAGCATGTACATGTTGGACAGACAAAATTACATCTACCACAAGCTATACATCTTTCATTATATTCATTCCACATAGTAGACTTCATAACTTCTAATCCTAAGTTTTCTGGAATATTAACTTTAACAGGATTTTCTGTAACAAAATCAGGAGTAACTTCCTTTTCTTCTTTTTCTATAGAAGCTATTATATTTGCAATTTCTTCATCTTTAATATCTAAATATACATCTTCTCCATCAACTTTAATGTATGCATTATACTCATCTGTTTTATTAGATTCCATGCTTACACAGAAGCAATTTTCAAAACTATTTTCACATCCAATTAAAACGAATTTTGCTCTTTCTCTCATTTTCTTATAGTAGACATCTTCAAATCCATTTCTTAAATAGATGTCATCAATTCTCTTTAATGAATGAATTTCACAACTTCTTAAGAATATTAAAGCTGGTCTTTCATCTACTTCAGCTTCTGTACATTCATCTTCAGTAAAGAAGAATAATGTTTGTCTAGTAGGTAAAATAGTTTCTTTATATGAAAAACTTGATTTTTTATCAAATTCTATTTCTTCAATGCTTTCAATTTCTCCATATCTAACTCTATCAGTATCTGAAAAAGTTCCTGCACCTTCAAAAACTTTTGGAGCATAGATTTTATATGTTTTCTTTAACTCATTTAAAGCTAAATTCATATTTTCTAAGTTAAGTTTATATCCCATGTAAAACACCTCTTAGCTTATTTTTTCACTTTTCTTGTTAATTACTTAACAAGACTCATGATGATATTATATTTTTTTTCACAAAAAAAAGATGTGACATTTATCACAACTTTTTAATTTTCTTAATTTAATTATCCTTAAAAAATCTCACCAATTTATTTCTATCAGGAACTATTATTTTTTTATTTTTATTAATTATCAAGCCTTCATTATTTAAAATCTTTAAGGCCCTAGATATAGTTTCTCTAGGCGCACCAAACATATCTGCAAGATATGTAATTGTAATATTTAAATCTATTAAAGTACCATCTTCATGAGGAATACCATAATCTCTAGACAACTTCCATAGCTTAGCCGCAACTCTTTTCTCTACTTTTATAGGGATTGAATTCTTACTTTGTCTATATAGTCTTCTAACCTTTATAGCCAAAGAGTTAATTATCACCTTAGATAACTCAAAATCCTCTTTCATAATATCTAAAAATTTAATCCTCTCAAAACATAAAACTTCAGTATTCTCAAAAGCTTCACAATTAATAGATGCTGGCAAATCATCAATTATTACTTCATTTATAACTGTATCTTTTCCTAAAATAAATATTACTTTCTTTTGAGATGATTCACTTTGCTTATACAATGCAATCTTTCCACTTTTAATTATGTATATACTACTTATAATTTCTTTATCTCGAAATAGATGGTCACCTTTTTTTAATGCCTTAATGAAACAAATTTCATTTAATTTATGAATTGTACTTTTACTTATTTTAGAAAATAGTGAAATTTCATTTAATTTAAAATTATTCTTTTCCAAAACTTTTTCTCCTAGTATTATTATTGTGAATATTATAGCACAACTTCAAAGAAATATACTGTTTTCTTTTATGCATAAAATAGATATATATTTGCATTTCTATAGTTTAATTTTATACATCTATAATATAATATGGAATAATTGTAATTATTAGTATAAAAAGAGCATATATCTCAATAAGATATTGCTCTTTTAAAGTAATTTAGTTATATACTTTTATTTCTCCAATTCCTAAACTTAAATTAAATTCATAAGTTCTTTCTGATGATGTTATAGCATTTATATTTGTTTCTCCTATACCTGAATCTGTATTAAAATATACTGGTGAATTTTCTGGTATCTTTATTTTGGCACTACCTACTCCACCTTCATAAATTAAATTACCTCCAACTTCTTCTATTGAAATACTAATTTCTCCAACACCACCATCAATATCAATTTCTCCACATTTTCTTACTAAATTAATCTCACTCTCTCCAACTCCTGCATTAAAATCTAATTTATTAAAGAATATATCATTAATTGTTAATTCTCCTGCACCACCATCAATATTAAGATTATTACAATCTATATTACTTAATTCAACCTCTGCTGCTCCATAACTTAAATTTATATCACCACTATAATTATTTGGAATTTTAATCATCAATTTAACATCTATATTATTTGATTTAAATAAATCTATATTGGATAGATCATTTCCATCACTTATTTCTATACTATTTCCCTCTTTATTTATATTTATATTTATTTCATCTACATTCAAGTTTGTTTTACCAGTCACTATAACTTCATTTCCATCATATCCTACAATATTAATTTTCCCAAAACCAATACTTATATCTATTTTATTTTCATTCTCTAATTTAACATTTTTATTTATATCCTTAACCTCATACGTCTTATTACTTTTACTATTATTTTTATTTCTAACCTCAAACCTAACAGAACAAGCACTTAAAGATAATACTAATATCAAAGACAAAGCTAAAGTCATTATTTTTTTCATTATAAATTACCCCCTATATAATATCTAATTTTTTATCTATATGATTTACAGACATATATATTAATCCTGCAAAAATTATTATATCTATAAAAATATTAAACAAATTAATTTCCAAATTTTCTCCAATTATCAAATATATACTTGGTAAAGCTACATATGATATAAGTTCTAAAATTGATGTTACCCCTCCAAATATAATTATAGATATTGCAACTAATACTATACATATTCCATTATTATTAAAATAACTTTTATATATTATTGATAATGTGGATACTAATAAAAATAAAATTAAAAATCCCCATAATACTGATACTGACGTAATTAAAAGTAGACTTATTTTTCCCCCAGTTATAATACAACCTAAACATGTCAATATAATAAACCATATCCCTTCTAAAATAAATCCAACATATTTAGCAGATAAAAATTCCCATCCCTTAATAGGTACTAAAAATACAAGTCGGCCTTCATCAGCTGATATACATTTCATAAACCTTACTATTGTTGAAATTAAACTTACTAATAGCACTACACAAATTATTGGAATAAATATAAATTCCGATGGAATCCATCTCCAAAATATAGATAGCTGCATTATAAAAAATAAAACAATTCCACTCCCAATTATTAATTGTACTTTTTTATTTATAATATCAAACTTTATAATGTTTATAATATTCCTCATAATTACCCCCTACTCTGCAAAGAATATATCTATATATATCTTCTATAGATTTATTATACTTTTCTCTTAATTCTTCAGTATCATTTATTTCTATTACTTTCCCATTCCCTAAGAAAGCTACTTCATCAAATAAACCTTCTAATTCTCCAACATAATGAGTTGTTATAATAATTGAACTTTCTTCACTAATATTTTGAATTATTGCATCTATTATTTTACCTCTTGATACTATATCAACTCCTGAAATAGGCTCATCTAACATATAAAGTTTTGCTCGCCTGCTTAAGGTTAAGCTTAAATTTAACTTTTCTAACATCCCCTTTGATAATGATTTAATCTTAAGACTTCTATCTAAATTCATAAACTTCATTAATTCAATCATTTTCTTTTCATCAAAATCTTCAAAAAAACTTTTATAAAATACTATTGCATCATTTATAGTATTCATATTAGCTAGGTTGTTTTTCTCTTGAAGAAAGGCTACTATTTTCTTTGTTTCATACCCAGCTGATTTCCCATCAATTAATACTTCTCCAGATGTCTTTTTTAATAAGCCCGAAATAATATTTAAAAGAGTTGTTTTTCCATTCCCATTAGGTCCAAGTATACCTAATACCTTTCCTTTATCTAAGTCTAATGATAAATCTTTTATTATTTCCTTATTTCCAATTTTTTTATATAGATTATTGACCATTAAAATCTTATCCATAAGCGTCCCCCTAAAATTTCTGATTTATTAAATTTATTAAATCTTCTTTTTTTACACCTAACTCCTTTGATTCATTTATAAAGCTTGTAATTACATCTTCTAGCATTTCAATTCTCAATTCATTTATCTTATTTTCATCATCAACAACAAATTTTCCTATTCCTCTTTGGGTATATATTAATCCTTCATCTTCTAGTTGTGTATATGCTCTTTGAATAGTGTTTGGATTTACTTTTAACTCACTTGCATATTCTCTTACTGACAAAATTCTGTCACCACCCTTTAATTCACCTTTTACTATACCTTTTTTTAAATATCTCATTATTTGTGTATATATAGGTTCTTTAGAGTTAATTTTAAACTCCATAATCTACCTCCTATGTCAAGTATTAGTGTGTTAATAATATAATACACTGCCACACATCTTTTGTATACATTTTTTTTTATTAATTATTAATTTTTACTTTACATTTGAATACTTAATCCTTTTTATCATAAAAAAAAGCCCTAGCTTTCGCTAGGACTTCATATATAAATTATTGATTATTTATTTTTCTTTTCTTTTTTAGTTGGAGCTGCTTCAGCTTTTGCTTCGTTTTTAGCATTTCTTCCGTAGTAGCTAGTGATATACAT
>NZ_JAASHM010000070.1 GCF_019734195.1 Clostridium sp. K13
GCTTATAGAGTCTGGGATTTATTTTTTTTTTTTGCAAAAGGGGCCTCGCACTAATTATTTAGTGCGACAGCCCCTTTAAATCTAACAATACTTAATTATACTACATCTCTAGACTCTTCTTTAAAATCTTTTTTAAAGTATATCGTTGTGTTATCCTCTGTTTTATATGCCTTTTTATTCATATTAATTTGAATTGAACTTACTATATATCCAACTATAAGTGAAACTGATATAGATATTAATGAATATGACCATGAAGTAACATTAGGTACTTTATACTTTAATACTACAACTATTATAGCTGATACTATAAATCCTGCATAAGCTCCCATACTTGTAGCCTTCTTTGTAAATGCTCCTAATACAAATGTACCAGCTAAAACTCCAAGTACTAATCCCATAAAGCTGTTAAACCACTCATAGGCTGATTTAATTTCTCCATTAGCAAGAATAATTGCTACTGCTATTGCTAATATTCCTACTCCTAAAGATATGTATTGAGCTATCTTTGTTTGCTTTTCTGAACTTATATTCTTAGAAAAAACAGTTTGAATATCTAAAGCCCAACTTGTTGCAACTGAGTTAAGCCCAGTTGATAAAGTTGATTGTGATGCTGCATATATAGCTGCAAGTAATATCCCTGTTATACCTACTGGTAATTGGAAAGCAATATATGATGCAAATATTTGATCTTGTTGTGCTGTTTGTAGTAATTGTGGATTTTGGTTATAAAATACGAATAACGCTGTTCCTATTAAATAGAAAACTGTTGCTAAGAATATTGATAATACACCATTTCCATAAGTCATTTTCTTTAATTGCTTTAAATCTGTTGTTGTTGTAAATCTTTGAACTATATCTTGACTTGATATATATGATGAAAATGTGTTTATACCAGCACCTACTATTATTATAAATACACTACTTTTAAATATATTTATATCGAATATAACTTCTTTTGGTGCTAAGAATTTTCCTGAACCAAGTGCTTCAAATACAGATCCTAATCCACCGTTAATATTGAATACTAAGAATCCTAATGCAAAAACAACTCCAACTATTAAAACTACACCTTGAATAAAATCTGTCCATAAAACTGACTTTAATCCTCCAGTATATGAGTAAATAATTGCTATTATTCCCATAACTACTATTAAAATATTTACATTGATTCCAGTAAGTTGAGCAAGTACTACTGATGGTAAATACATGATAATAGACATACGTCCTATTTGATATACAATAAACATTACTGCTCCAAGTACTCTAAGACCCTTGCTTTTATATCTCTTCTCTAGATAATGATATGCTGTATCAATTTCTAACCTACTATATAAAGGTAAGAAATATCTTATTGTAATAGGTATTGCAATAAGCATACCAAGTTGAGCAAACCATAAAATCCATGTTCCACCATATGAGTTACCGGCTAATGATAAGAATGATATCGGACTAAGTAAAGTTGCAAATATAGATACAGAAGTAACCCACCAGGGGATTGTTCCATCCCCTTTAAAGAATTCTTTTCCCTTCATTTCCTTTTTAGAGAAAGCCAATCCTGCAAATAATACCGCTGCTAAATAAACAACTAAAACTACCATGTCTATCCATGTAAAACCGACCATAATATCTCCCTCCTATTCTATTTTAAGTTTAAAAATATTTTTTATTTATTTCCTTAGCTCTTTCGATCATTTTTTCTGTAGCTTCCTTCATAGGCTTTCTACAATATCCTGAGTCTACTCCTTGTTCTGCAAGTAATAATTTTAATGTTTGATATAATCCATTATCTAAAATATCACTTATTAAATCATTAGTTACATGTTGAACTTCTAAAGCTTCCGATACTTTACCTTCTTTAGTTAATTCAAATATTTGCTTAGCTCTCTTACCATTTACATTAAATGTTGAACCTATAGCTCCATCAACTCCTAATACTGTAGCTGGTAGCATCATTTCATCAAAGCCTGCATAAATTAATTTATCTGGGAATCTCTTACGCATTCTTTCTAATAAATAGAAGTCTGCTGCTGTAAATTTAACTCCTATAATTTTTTCATTTTCAAATAACTCAGCGAATTGATCTAAACTCATATTTACTCCTGTTAAGAATGGAATTGAGTATATAATTAGTTTGTTCTCTACTGAATTAATTATTGTTTCATAATAGTATTTAATCTCTGCAAAATCGAATTTATAATAGAATGGTGTAACTGCTGATATAGCATCATATCCTAGTTCTGTAGTATATTTAGCAAGTTCCACAGCTTCCTTTAAATCAATTGAACCAACTTGAGCTATTAATTTAACTTGATCTTTAACTTCATCTTTAGCTATTTTAAATATTTCTTTCTTCTCGTCAGTTGAAAGCATAAAGTTTTCTCCAGTACTTCCTCCAACGTATAAACCATCAACTTTACAATTATCAATATTATGTCTTATGATTTGTCTTAGTCCCTTTTCGTTTATATTTCCTTCCTTATCAAATGATACTAATAATGCTGAATAAATTCCTTTCATAATTAACCCCCCATATTAAAACGTTTTCTTAAACTTTAAAATTTTAATTTTTATAAATCTTGTATTTCATCTGTAAATCTTTTTGTTATTTGTTGTGGTCTAGTTATTGCACCGCCTACAACACAAGAATATGCTCCTTTTTCAAAAGCCATTTTTAAATCCTCTGGTGTATTTATTTTTCCTTCTCCAATTACAGGAATATTTAAATCTTTACTTAAATTCTCTATAAGCTCTAAATCTACTCCATCTTCTTGCCTTGAATAATTAGTATATCCAGATAATGTTGTTGAAACACAGTCAGCACCTAAGTTTGCCGCCTCTATTGCCTCATCATATGTAGATATATCTGCCATAACTAATACTTTATTTTCATGTATATAATCAATTAATTCTTTTAAACTTTCTTTATTAGGCCTCTGTCTTTTAGTTGCATCTAAAGCTATCATTTCACAGCTTGTACTTAAAAGAGCATCAACCTCTTTTTTTGTTGGTGTTATATATATATCTGAATCTTTATAATTTTCTTTTATTATGCCTATTACAGGAAGATTAGTTACCTTTTTAATTTCATTAATATCATCAATACCTTGTGCTCTAATAGCTATTGCTCCACCTTCTTTAGCTGCTTTAGCCATTCTTCCCATGATAAACGAACTATGTAAGGGCTCGTCCGCTAATGCTTGACAAGATACTATAAGCTTTCCTTTAACCTTATTTAGCATGCCTAATTACCTCCTATTTAAAATTGTTTTTTATTTTTGAAAATTTTTATCTTTTCCGTGATTAAATATTATCATGAAATTGTTTTCTTTACAATACTTTTTAAAAATTATTTTCATTTTTTTGAGTAAAATTTATTTTTTCTTCTTTTTTTCGATTTTATAGAACCTTTTTTAACTTTTTTTTCATTTTAAAGAAAGTTTTTTTCACTTTAATATAATTTTCTTGATGAAATTTATTTTCATTTTTTTATATTATACCTATCTATTTAATATTAAATTATTATTTGGTATATATAATTCTTTTTATTATAAATACTGCTTACATAAATTAAAATAAAAAATAGAAGACTCATTTATAAGCCTTCTAAATATCCTTAAATTTCTCCTAGCATATTAATATTTATAGTTTTTATTGAGCTGACTTTAACGCTGCTGATACTAAAGTTCTTGCATCGTTAAATTCATAGCTACAAGTTACCATGGTTATTAAGCTACTAATTCCCTCTTCATCTATTATATCCTCTGCTTTTATATCTCTATAAAATATTGAATTTTCCTTTACTTTTTCCATATATTTATTCATATCATCTTCATTCTCAAAATCTAAAACTACTTCTGCTCCATCTGCTGGAACAACATTTACTGCAAATATTTCATATACATATTGTATTCCATCTTTAAGTAAAACTATTTCTGGATTTTCATTAAAATAAGTTTCATCTTTAAGCTTTACAAGATCAGCAAACATACTTCCATCTGCCATATTATGACCAAATAACCATAAATTATTATCATTTTCTATGTCATTTCTATAATCAATAAATATACTTCCTGGGTAATAATAGTTTCCATCAAAATCCGCATATAAATAAAAATCATTATCTTGTCCTTGAAGCATTGGATAATTAATGTTAGTTCCATTCATATTAATCCACATTTTATAATCCTTATTTTTTTCTTTTAAAGTATTTTCTTTTGCTAAAAGTTCTTCATTAACTACTCTCTTTGACTTTGTTTCTGCCTCCAATTCTATTATAGGAGCACTAAAAAGTACAACTTCAATTTCACTTATTGCCTTGTCATTATATTCATACAACTTATATCCGCTAAATCCTATTCCTCCTATAATAATCATAGTTAATATTGCCATAACTAATTTTTTCATATTCCTTCCCCCCTAAATTCACTTTTATTAATAACAGTACTTTTATTACTTAAACCTTTTCATACTTTAATTATATACATTTTTTTCTACTTTTAAATATTTTTTCTTTTTTATTTTTATATAAAACTAGTAGTAATATGAAATTATCTTCAAAAAAATTAACCATTAATAATAAATTAAAAAGCCTGTAGTTTAAACTACAGACTTTATTTCTATAAAATAACCTTATTTTATTATTTTTATAGAGTTATTTTGGTACACTACCAATATATTAAACTAATATTAAATGCTAAGTATCATTATTTGAAATACCCCTTGGCCATGAAAGTAACTTATTCTTAGCTATTCTTAATTCTTTCTCATTTTCAAAATTTATATTACAAAAATAATTATGATAATTAGCTATCCAAACATATTTATCCCAAACCCTTATATTTTCTTTATGTAAATCTAACATTTCCTCTATCTTAACTTTATGTTTAAAAAGTAACTCTATCTGCATTTTTTCAAACTCATACTGATTATTACATTGAGTATAGTATTTAAATACTGTATTTAGATAGTTTAAAAACCATTTTCCATCATTATCTATTAATATTTTATTTTTCTGTGGTGCTATATCATAATTATTTATATATTTTTGTAATCTACTAACTGTTTTATCATCTAGTACAATTCTTGGATAACATGCTAAATTACTTTCAACATTATGTGCATCTAAAAGAGCTGGCCCAAATACTATGTCTTCATTAATATAAAAATCACCTACACTAACTCCACCTCTAACAAAAAGACCTTCTAAAGCTAAATTAAACTGGTATTCTGATACATTATCTAATATTTCATTTAATTCTTCTTCTCCATCATCTTTTATAGGATAACCTACAATCATATTATCAGTATATACCTTTATTTTTCCCTTACTGTACTTATTTTTAATTATACATTGCTTATTTCTATTTATAAGCAATGTAATTTCCTTAAGTAAATTATTTCCATATTCATTGTTACATGATTCTATTATCATTTGTGAAAAACCCAATATATCTATAGTACATACCATAGAGTTGACAAGCATTGGATTATCTTCATTATATTTTTGCATACTTCTTCTCCCCCATTTTAATTACTATATTCACTATATTTTAACATTACCTTAAGTAGTTGCAAGTAAGTTTTTTTATTATAATCAAAAAAAAAAGGTTGTAGTTTAAACTACAACCTGTAACAATCTAAAATTATCTTCTATTTTGCTCTTTTTTAGCTCTTCTATATAAGTGCTAAGATATGAATGTAAATAAATGATCATTTAAGAATGTAATAAAATAACTTTATAAAGTATAATTACCAAAGAGGAATCGGAGGTAATTA
>NZ_JAASHM010000071.1 GCF_019734195.1 Clostridium sp. K13
TAAATTAATATATTTTATATTATATTACATATTTGTATAAAATTAAAGACTGTTGACACTTTGTCAACAGTCTGAAGCCTAAAAGGCTTTTTTATTTTTTTAAAATATAGTAAATTATATATTTGTAGAATAGTATTATTAAAAAAAGTATTATAATACTAATGATAAAATAGAATTTTAAGAAGGAGACTACTTTATGAAAAAAAATAAGTTAAAGTTATTATCTGTATTAGTAACT
Source organism: Clostridium sp. K13 (assembly GCF_019734195.1). Classification (GTDB taxonomy): domain Bacteria; phylum Bacillota; class Clostridia; order Clostridiales; family Clostridiaceae; genus Clostridium. The sequence continues at coordinate 239 of NZ_JAASHM010000071.1, forward strand.
TCATTATTTGTTGTAAATGCATTTGTTGGATGTAATTCATCAAGCGCTACAGAAGAGATAAATGTTTTAAATTATGGAGCTAATGCTGCAGAAGGGGTTTATAAAGAATTTGAAAAGGAAACTGGAATAAAGGTAAATGAAAAAACATTTGATGATATGCATTATATGTATCAAGAAGTTTCTAGTGGTAAGGTAAAATATGATGTTATATTAGTTTCAGATGATATGGCGGATAAAATGATAAAAGAAGATATGCTTCAAAAAATAAATAAGGATAATATTCCTAACATAGTAAATATGAATGAAGGGGATATGGGTAAATCATATGATCCAAATAACGATTATACAGTACCGTATATGAATGGAACAATTGGATTAATATATAATACAGAAACTGTTGATGAAGATATAGACAGTTGGAAAAGTCTATTTAATCCTAAATATAAAAATGAAATTTTCATGTTTGATAATATGAGGGATACTATAGGGGTTGCTTTAAAGACTTTAGGATATTCATTAAATTCAACTAATCCAGAAGAGTTAGAAGAGGCGAAAAATTTATTGATTGAGCAAAAGCAAGAGTTAAATCCAGTTTATGGGGCAGATGAAGTATTAGATTTAATGAGATCTGGAGAAAAGAAAATAGCCATGATTTGGTCTGGAGAAGGATTAAACCTAGAAGCAGAAGATAGTAAGTTTAAGTATGTAATTCCAAAGGAAGGGGCAGATTATTGGTTAGATTCATGGGCAATTCCTAATGATGCTCAAAACGTTAGTGGAGCTGAAAAATTCATTAACTTTATGAGTGATAAAGACATTGCATTAAGAACAGCGGATGAAATAGGATATACTTCACCACAAAAACAAGCTATTCAAGAACAGCCAGATGAAATTAAAAATAATGAAAATGCATATATGCCTCAAGAAATTTTAGATAAGTGCGAAGAGTATAAATACCTAGATGGAGATGACTTGAAATTATATGAGAATATATGGATGCAAATAAAAGGATAAAGGATAAAAAAATTAATAATTACCATATAATACTTTAGTAGAAAAACAATAAGTTTTGGTATATAATACTTATAAAAGGAAATGAGCTTAGGAGGAGAGAGTATGGATAAAATAATTGATTTTAACGAGCTTAAGAATAGGGTTAACGATAAAGATGTAGATCAATTTGAATCATATATTTATTCTTTATATTATAAGATGGCTGAAGGCAAGATTAATATGTCTGAGTTTTCTAAAGAGTTAGGTGAATATATGGAGAAGAATAATCTTTCTCCAGATAAATTCTTAAAGATGCAAACAAAGCTTATGGAGAGATATGGAATAGATGCTTCAGGCTTTGAAGAACAATTAAAATCGTTAGGGTTAGAGAATATTTCAACAAATCCAGCAGATTATGAAAAAATACGTAGAACTTTAAGTTTTCAAGAAAAATATAAAAATAGACTTAAGGTTAAAGGTGCTACAGAATACAGTATAAAAAATGAAAAGAACAATCTTATTATTTTACTAGATGCCCATAATGTTATTTTAAAAAGTGAGGGATTAATTGATCTCACTGATAATGAGTTAAATGAGTTTTTATGTTCATATAAAAAGACTGTAGAAAATGATTTACTTAAGATTTCAATTTGTGAAAACATAAAAGAATATGATTACTAAGAGTTTAAGGCTATAATAGAAATGAGTATCAAGTATTATATTTATATCTTGATACTCATTTTATTTATATAGGTAAGTATAACTTTAATTATAGTTAATCTCTAACAGCATCTAGTGAATCATTTACAGCACAATTTAATTGCTCTGAGGGAGATTCATATGGATTTTTCCAACCTTTATTTATTGCGAGTTCTTTTAAAGCTGTATGAGCTTCAATTGCTTGTGTTAAGCTAGCAGCATAAGCACTTCTTAATTCAGGTGTTGTACTAGTAATAGCTGCAGATAAATACATTGTTGCTTTAGCTTCAGCTGATGCAAGCAATGATTCAATAATCACCTTATCATCAATATTAAAACTTTCCTTTGCAATACTTCCTAAAACTTTAGATATTAATCAAACCTCCCTTACTATTGAATTTGATTTTCATTGATAAACTGTTGAAATGATCTAATTTTTCCTTCACCAGCTACCATTCCGCATTCTGCTTGCTTTTTTAAATCTTCATCTTTTATTAAAGCAGTTATACCGCGACCTAAATTTAATTCTGTTGTTTCCATCTTTAATGCAGTACATAAAGATATTAACTCTATTTGTGATAGTTTTCTCATTAAAAAACCTCATTTTATATTTAAAATGCTAAAATTAGTATGTACAAAATTTAATAGATAATTAATAGAAAAAAATATCATTACTAAAAATAGAAAGAAATTTCTATTTATTTTAAAAAAAATTAATGTATAATAAATAAGGTGTGATGTATTAGTCACTCCTTATTTTTTTACTAGCGGAGGATAATAATGAGCGTTTTAACAGTTAAAAATATAAGCCATGGATTTGGTGACAGAGCAATATTTGAAGATGTATCATTTAGATTACTTAAGGGTGAACATGTAGGTTTAATTGGAGCTAATGGTGAAGGTAAATCTACATTTATGAATATAATAACAAGCAAGTTAATGCCTGATGAAGGTAAGGTTATTTGGAGTAATAGAGTTAGAGTTGGTTATATGGATCAACATGCTGAACTTGAAAAAGGATTAACTATAAGAGATGTACTTAGAAGTGCATTCCAATATTTATTTGACATGGAAACTGAAATGAATGAGCTTTATGGAAAAATGGGCGAAATGGATGAAGATGAAATGAATAAGGCACTAGAAAGAACTGCTGTTATTCAAGATATGTTAGATAATAATGGGTTTTATGTTATAGATGCTAAAGCAGAAGAAGTTGCTAAAGGATTAGGGCTTTTAGATGTAGGTCTTGAAAGAGATGTTACAGAACTTAGTGGTGGACAAAGAACAAAGGTATTACTAGGAAAGCTTTTATTAGAAACTCCAGATATACTTTTACTAGACGAGCCTACTAACTATTTAGATGAAGCTCATATTGAATGGTTAAAGAGATTCTTACAATCATATGAAAATGCATTTATATTAATTTCACATGATATTCCATTCTTAAATTCAGTTATTAACTTAATTTATCATGTGGAAAATAGAAAGCTTACTAGATATGTTGGAGATTATTATGAGTTCCAAAGAATTTATGAAGCTAATAAAGCACAATTAGAAGCTGCTTATGAAAGACAACAAGCAGAAGTTGCACAACTTAAGGATTTCGTTGCTAGAAACAAAGCAAGAGTTGCAACAAGTGGTATGGCTAAGGCTAGACAAAAGAAGCTTGATAAAATGGAAATGATTGAACTTGCAGCAGAAAAACCAAAGCCAGAGTTTAACTTCTTAAAGGGAAGAACTTCAGGAAAGGTAATTTTTGAAACTAAGGATTTAGTAATTGGGTATAATGAGCCATTAACTAAGCCTTTAAATCTTTACATGGAAAGAGGACAAAAAATTGCTTTAGTTGGAGCAAATGGTCTTGGTAAGACTACATTACTTAAGAGCTTAATGGGATTAATTCCTTCATTAGGTGGGGAAGTTTCATTAGGTGAATATCAACAAATTGGATATTTCGAACAAGAAATAAAGGAGGCTAATTATAATAGTTGTATTGAAGAAGTATGGGAAAAGTTCCCTTCTAAGACTCAATATGAAGTAAGATCAGCTCTTGCAAAATGTGGTTTAACAACTAAACATATTGAAAGTAAGGTATGTGTATTAAGTGGGGGAGAGCAAGCTAAGGTTAGATTATGTAAGCTTATAAATGAAGAAACAAATATCTTAATCCTAGACGAGCCTACTAACCATTTAGATGTTGAAGCTAAGGATGAGCTTAAGAGAGCATTAAAGGAATATAAGGGAAGTATATTACTTGTATGCCACGAACCAGAGTTTTATAAGGATGTTGTAACAGATATCTGGAACTGTGAGGAGTGGACATTAAAAATAACATAATGCATATAGTATTTTTATTGAAGGAAGTGTGTAAAATCACTTCCTTTTTTGATATATTAATTGGAAAAATAAAATATAAATGGTATAATTATAAAAAGATGTAACTAAGTGAAATATTGTATTTAGTGGGTATAATTTATAATTAAGAATATGTTGAATCTGTTAAGCTGATATGAAAAAATAGCTTGATTTTTCATAGAATTGCTCGCTCTTTGAAAATTATATAAGTT
>NZ_JAASHM010000072.1 GCF_019734195.1 Clostridium sp. K13
ATTTTAAATTTTATCCACAACTAATAATAGAAAAACCCTCTGTTTTTAAACAGGGGGTTTTTCAACAAACTGAAAAATAAGAAGAAACTTTAATTAAAGTTTCTTCTTATTTTTAATATTTAATTTTATTTTATACCTTGTTCGTATTGTTGAACCATTCTTTTAACCATTTCGCCACCAACGCTACCGCATTGTTTTGAAGTAAGATTTCCATTGTAATCTGTAAAAGGAACTCCCATTTCATTTGCTACTTCAGTCTTAAATTTTGATAAACCATTTTTTGCTTCAGGTACTAATTTTTGTGCCATATAAAGTCCCTCCTAAATTTATAAATTTATTTTTGTAAAGTGTGTATTTACTTTACACTATTATATTGTGCAAAATATTTTTTAATAACCTATAGAAAAGAAGGTAAACAAGCCAAAAAATATATTAATATAGAAAAAATATGAAAAAGTATAGACAAAAATGTACATTAATGATAATATAGCAAATGCAATTGATAATTATTATCAATCTATGCATTGAAATTTATCTGAATAAGAAAGCAACGTGGGGGATAGAAGATGAAAAAAAGATATTTATTTATTATATTGATAATTTTATCAGTTGCATCAATTTTTATTGGTGTCTCAACTATCAATATAAAGGATATATTAAGTTTTAATATAGATAAAATTCATTTACTAATTGTTAGTAGAGTTCCAAGATTAATATCAATATTGGTTTCTGGAATTGGATTAAGTATAAGTGGGCTTATAATGCAACAAATTAGTAAAAATAAATTCGTTTCACCAACAACAGCAGCAACAACAGATTTTGCAAAGTTGGGAATATTGTTTTGTATAATGATAATACCAGGAGCTACAACTATGCAAAAAATGATTGTTTCATTTATTTTTGCAGGTCTAGGTACGGTATTATTTATGAAAATGATAAAATCTATAAAAATAAAAAATATAGTATTTATACCATTAATAGGTATGATGTTAGGTAAAATAGTTGGATCAATTACAACTTTCTTTGCGTATAAGTATGATTTGGTTCAAAACATTTCTTCTTGGATGGAAGGGGACATGTCATTGGTAATGAAAGGTAGTTATGAGTTGCTTTATTTAAGTGTTCCAATGGTAATAATAGCGTTTTTATATGCTAATAAATTTACTATAGTAGGAATGGGGGAAGATTTTGCTATTAATTTAGGTCTTAATTACAACTTTGTAGTAAATGTAGGACTGTCTATTGTTTCATTAATATGTGCAGTGACTATTATAACTGTAGGCAATATACCTTTCTTAGGGCTTATTATTCCTAATATAGTTAGTTTATATAGTGGAGATAATTTAAAGAAAACTTTATACCATACAGCATTGCTTGGGCCAACATTCTTACTTGCTTGTGATATTCTAGGAAGAATAATAATATTTCCATTTGAGATGTCAATAAGTTTAACAGTTGGAGTAATTGGAAGTGTAATTTTCCTTTATATGATAATAAGGGGGATAAAAAATGAAGACTAAAGATAAAAAGAGTATAGTTATTTTATTAGTATTGGCTTTAGTATTAATAGTTTCATTTTTATTTATTGGAGTTAATAGTAATAATATTAGATATGCCTTATATAGAAGAATTCCTAAAATTTATGCCATTATATTAACTGGTGGAGCAATAGGATTTTCATCATTAATATTTCAAACTGTAACTAATAATAGGATATTAACTCCTAGTATTTTAGGAATAGATTCTTTGTATGTATTATTGCAAACGTCAGTAGTGTTTTTATTAGGGTCATCTTCTGCAATAATTAGTAATGGAAATATAAATTTCATAATTACAATAGCAGCAATGCTTCTATTTTCAAGCTTGATTTATAAATTTTTATTTAGAAAAGGAAGTAAAAATATATTTACATTATTACTTATTGGGGTAGTATGTGGAACACTATTTGAAAGTTTAACCACATTTATGCAAGTACTTATTGATCCAGTAGAGTTTCAAGTCGTACAAGATAAAATGCAGGCTAGTTTTAATAATATAAATACAGATCTATTATTTATATCAAGTGTAGTAATAATTATATGTATAGGTTATGCGTATGATTATTTAAAAACATTAGATGTTATGTCATTAGGAAGAGATGAAGCTATAAATCTTGGAGTAGATTATGACAAGATGGTAAAGAATATGTTGATAGTGGTGATTATATTAACTTCAGTAGCTACAGCACTAGTTGGACCAATAACATTTTTAGGGTTGCTTGTAGTAAATATTGCAAGACAACTTATAGCTAGTTACAAGCATAGTAATTTAGGAATAGTAACAATATTAATTAGTATATTATCTTTATTAGGTGGACAGTTATTAGTTGAACAATTAATGAATTTTGGTGTTTCAGTAAGTGTAATAATTAATTTTGTTGGAGGAACTTATTTCATTTACTTAGTAATGAAGGAGAGAAATAGATGATAGAAGTAAAGAATATAACTAAAACTTATGGAAATAAAAAAGTAGTAGATAATATATCTTTAAATATTCAAGAAGGAAAAATAACATCTTTTATAGGGCCAAATGGAGCAGGAAAAAGTACTCTTCTTTCAATAATGAGTAGACTTTTAAAGCGGGATTCTGGAGAAGTTTTAATAGATGGTAAAGATATATTAAAGTGGGATAATAAAGAATTGGCTAAGAAAATAGCTATTTTAAGACAATCAAATAATATTAATATTAGACTAACGATTAAAGAATTGGTTAGCTTTGGAAGATTTCCACATTCACAGGGAAATTTAAAGGATGAAGATTATAAATATATAGAAGAAGCAATTAATTATATGCAGCTTAAGGAATTTGAAGATAGATATTTAGATGAATTAAGTGGAGGACAAAGACAAAGGGCATATATTGCTATGGTAATAGCTCAAAATAGTGATTATATATTTTTAGATGAACCATTAAATAATCTTGATATGAAACATTCAGTTGAAATTATGAAGACTTTAAGAAAGCTTTGTGATGAATTAAATAAGACAGTTGTAATAGTAATACATGATATTAATTTTGCATCATGTTATTCAGATTATATAGTAGCGTTAAAAGATGGAAAGCTTGTAAAGAATGGTTTAGTTGAAGAAACTATAAAAAAGGAAGAATTGGAAAATATATATGAAATTGATTTTCATATAGAAAATATTAACAATAGAAATATATGTGTATACTTCTAAAAAGTTAAAAAGTTAAAAAGTTAAAAAGTTAAAAAGTTAAAAAGTTAAAAAGTTAAAAAGTTAAAAAGGGCAAATTAGTAATTTGCCTTTAATAAGAAGATATATTGATAATGAATATCAATACTATATAAAATAAAGAGAGGTAGATAATAATGAAGAAAAAAACAGGTTTATTAATTTTAGTTTTATTAGTTGTAGTTTTAGGTGCATTTGCATTTACTAAGTTTGCAGGGGCAGAAGGTAATAAAGAAGGAGAAACTATAGTAGTTACTCATGAGTTAGGGGAAACAACAGTAAATAAAAATCCAAAAAGAATTGTAGTATTTGATTATGGAATTTTAGATTCTTTAGATACATTAGAAGTAGAAGGAATTGTTGGTGTTGTACAAAGTGGTCTTCCAGAGCATTTAGCTAAGTTTGGAAGTGAAGAATATTCAAGCGTGGGAACATTAAAAGAACCAGATATGGAAAAAATATTTGAATTAGCACCAGATTTAATTATTATTTCAGGTAGACAAGCTGATTATTATGAAGAGTTAAATAAAATTGCACCAACAATTCATTTAGGTATAGATAATGAAAATTACTTAGAGTCATTTAAAGTTAATATGAGTTCATTAGGTGAAATATTTAATAAAGAAAAATCTGTAGAAAAGGAATTAGCAAGTATAGTTGAAGCTGTTAAAAAACTAAATACAAAAGTTACAGAAAAGGGTGTTAACGGTCTTATTACTTTAGCTAATGATGGTTCATTTAGTGTTTATGGATCAGAATCAAGATTTGGAATAATTCATAATAGTTTTGGTGTTATTCCAGTTGATGATACTATAGAGGTTTCAACTCATGGGCAAAAAGCTTCATTTGAATATGTATTAGAAAAAAATCCCCAATATTTATTTGTAGTTGATAGAGCTGCTATTGCAGGAGGAACAACTTCGGCTAAAGAGTTATTTGAAAATGAATTAATGGCAAAAACAGATGCTTATAAGAATGATAATATAGTATACTTAGATCCAGCTATTTGGTATACTTCAACAGGTGGATTCACATCAACGATGATGATGATAGAAGAAATAGATAAGGCAATAAATTAAATATTAAATATAATAGACAAGCTAATTACTATTTGATAATTAGCTTGTTTTTTTTTGTATTTAGAATACCACAGGTTCTACCTGTGGTTCCGAAGAGCTTCTAGCGGTGAGTAGAAATAAAAAAAC
>NZ_JAASHM010000073.1 GCF_019734195.1 Clostridium sp. K13
TTAAGACTCTCAAAAGAATTGCTGGTTTACTTTAACTATATTCTGTTCAATTTTCAAAGACCATTTACTCTGTCGCATCAAAGCGACTTGTTTATTTTATCATCTATTACTCTGTCTGTCAACAACTTTTTTAAAAGTTTTAACTTATTTCGTAATCGACAATGATTATCTTATCACTTCAAAAGTTTCTTGTCAATAACTTATTTTTTAAGTTATCTTGATACTTTGTCATCAGCGACGTTCTTTATCTTATCATTACTCAATATATATGTCAACCTTTTTCTTTGCTTTTAATATAATAAAGAATACACCTATTAAAATAGGTGCAATAACCAATATTATTACACCCATTTTAATCAGATTTATAATCATTTTATATTATATATTAATATTTCTAATTATTATTAATTATTATTAATTACTATTAAATAAAATTAAATACTAGTAAAGATAATCATATCTTTTATATTTATTAAGTTTAATTATTTATCACACCCTAAAGTTTTAATAATAATTAAAGCTGTATCTTCTATAGCTCTTTGTGTTACATCTATAGTCTTACATCCTAACCTTCTAATTATCTTATCAGCAAAATCAAACTCTTCTAATATTCTAGCATCTCCTGCATATTCAATATTCGAAGGTATTCTATGGAACTTATCTAATCTTCGCTTTCTTATTTCTATTAATTGTAACGGATTAATTGTTAATCCAAAGATTTTATGCTTATCTATCTCATATAATTCTTTAGGAACCTCAACTTCCGGAACTAACGGAATATTAATAGCCTTAATTCCCCTATTAGCTAAATACATACATAAAGGTGTTTTTGATGTTCTTGAAAGTCCAACCAAAACCACATCTGCATTTTTTAAACCTCTGTAATCCTTACTATCATCATATTGCATTGCAAACTCCATAGCTTCAATCCTTTTAAAATAAGCTTCATCAGTCTTCCACATTGCACCTGGATTATATTCTGGTTGTTTATCTAAAAGAGATGAAGCAACATTTATTATAGGACCTAAAACATTTATTACAGATAAATTACTTTCAACACATTTTTGAGTTAAATATTCCCTTACATTTACTGTAATTATAGTGGATACAATCATTGCTTGTTCACAATTTTTTATATCTCTCATTAACTCTTCTACATCTTCTAATGACTTAACATAAGGTATTCTTCTTACCTCTACCTGATCTGGAAATTGACTTGCTGCTGCTTCAGCTACTTGTTCTGCGGTTTCCCCTATTGAGTCTGATACTGCAAAAATTGTTAACATAATTACTAACCTCCTAATTTAACATATTAAATATTAATTTCAATAAAATTCTCTTCCCAATTATTATTATAACAACTTTTTTGAATAAATTGCTAACATAGTGAATTATTATATTTAATATGTTAAAATCTAGATATACTTATTATAATTTTAGGAGGAATTTATGAAACATTCTTTTAATAAAGATAAACTGCTTACAATCGGCATATTGCCAATTATGTGGTTTATATATTTCTTGTTTGAAGTTTTCAGTGGAAGAGTTAATGATTTATATACTTTAATTTTAAATCTTTCTTTAATCTTAGTATTTGCTTTTACTGGATGGATTATATACATATATAGTACAAAAAACCCACATGGGTTAAGTACTAAATCATTAGTTATTACCTTTATAATATTAATGTTATTAGATCAAGGTATAAAATTAATTATAAAACTTAATTTCTTTCATAGCTATTTTGAAATAATCCCTAACTTTTTATTTTTCAATCCAATAATAAATACACAAGGCTCTTGGTTAAATGCAAGATTCAACTTTAATATTAGCTTTCCGTTATTAATAATAATTAATGGAATATCATTAATGCTATTTATTGAAATTTATAGATATATTAAATTTAAAACTGGAAAAAGCTTTTGGGTAGATATGTGTTTTGTATTTATTTTTGCAGGTGCATTATGTTCATTTATAGATAAAGTTTTTTATGGTGGTAGCTTAGATTTTATTGGTATAAGTGATTTATTTATTGCTGATTTAAAAGATATCTATATTAATATTGGTTTATTATTTTTTATTATGTCTTGTTATAAGAGCGGATTCTTTAATGAAGAAGAAACAACTTTTAAAGATGATATAAAAGCAATAAAAGATTTTTTCAAATTTATTAAAAGTGATATTTTAAGAATATTAAAAAAGGAAAAGGCTTAAATACCTTTTCCTTTTTATATATATTATGCTAAGCAAGTTCTTATTAAAAAATCACTTCTATATTAGAAGTGATTTTGGTGGCTTACCGGGGAATCGAACCCCGGACACCTTGATTAAAAGTCAAGTGCTCTACCGACTGAGCTAGTAAACCATTTTACCTGGCAACGTTCTACTCTCCCACACAGTCACCCGTGCAGTACCATTGACGCTGTAGAGCTTAACTTTCCTGTTCGGAATGGGAAGGAGTGTTTCCTCTACGCCATCATCACCAGATTTATTTTTTTATTATGTTGATTTGTCCCTCAACAAGTACTTATTATATATATTTTTTCTACATATGTCAACATATTTTTTAAAATAATTTTATTATTCTCCAATTTTTATTTTTTATAAATTTAAAATATAAAGCTAAGTACTAAAACACTTAGCTTTACTATAAAACTTATATGTAACTATTTTTTTATTTCATATCCTAATTCACTGATACATTGCCTTATAAAATCATTTGACTCTTTAAATTTAACAAGTTCTTCTGGCAACATATCAATCTCTACAACCTCTTTAACTCCACTACCATTTAATACTACTGGTACTCCTGTAAATACATTAAATTCTCCATATTCACCATCTAATAAAGTAGATACTGGTATTATTCTATTTTCATCATTTATAATAGCTCTTATTATTGCAACAGTTGCTGTTGCTATTCCATAATATGTAGTTCCTTTTCTATTATACACTTCCCATCCTGCTTTAGCAGTATCTAATACAAGAGTATTTAAATTTACATCTCCAACTCTTTCTTGATTATCTTCAATAACTTTTAAGAACGGTTTACCACCAACATATACATGAGACCAAGGTACCATTTGTGAATCTCCATGTTCCCCCATAGAGTATGCTTGAACGCATCTAGGATCTACATTTAATAATTCCCCAATAAAGTTTTTTAGCCTTGCAGAATCAACTGATGTACCTGTTCCTATTATATGGCTTTTAGGTAATCCAGATAATTTATATACATGATATGCAATCATATCTACTGGGTTAGAAATAATTATAAAATATCCTTTAAATCCACTTTCCATTATTGGATTTACTATAGACTCTGCTATTTTAGCAGATAAATGTAGAGTATCTATTCTCGTTTGCCCCGGCTTTGGTGGTGCCCCTGCAGTTATTACAACAATATCAACATCTCCACATTCATCATAACGACCTACTCTAACCTTTGTATTTCTATTTAAATACTCTATACAATGATTCAAATCCATTACTTCTCCCCAAGCACGCTCTTCATTTAAATCAATCATTAATATTTCTTCACAAACCCCTTGTGTTATTAAGCTGAATGCTGTACTCGATCCAACTAATCCTGTTCCAACAATCGCTACTTTTCTACCTCTTAATGCCATTGTTTAGCCCTCCTTTTATTTTTATTTCTTTTTTATTATACACTAATTATTGAAAATAAAAAAAACCTTAATTTATCATAAGATAAATTAAGGTTTTGGTGCGCCATCACGGGTTCGAACCGGGGACACCCTGATTAAGAGTCAGGTGCTCTACCAACTGAGCTAATAGCGCAAATTACCTGGCAACGTTCTACTCTCCCACACAGTCACCCATGCAGTACCATTGACGCTGTAGAGCTTAACTTTCCTGT
>NZ_JAASHM010000074.1 GCF_019734195.1 Clostridium sp. K13
GGTGACCCCTAGGGGAATCGAACCCCTGTTACCACCGTGAAAGGGTGGTGTCTTGACCGCTTGACCAAGGGGCCTAGGTTTTTTCTTTTCTGCTGCGCTCTCCCGAGCACATTACCTATAATACCTAAAATTATATATAGTGTCAACACTTTTTTTGAATTTTTTTTATATATTTTTTATTATGTTTTTCAATATCTGTCTAAACTAGCATTTTTACTGGGTTTGTAGGATTTTTAATTTTTTCTATTCCTTCCCCATATCTCTTCAATAAATCCTCTTTTTCTTTAATTTCTTTATTTATTTTTTTTATTTCGAATGCACAAATTTCTAAAAATTCTTCTTTTTCTACTTCTTCAATGTTTATATTAAATCCACTTTTCTTAAAATTTTGTCCATCAGCTATTATCTTTATAGGCATATTTTCATTAATTACACATAAAATCTCTTTTTCCCATATTCCTCTCTTATTTACAGCGTATTTCTCCTTTAATAAATTTAAACCATTAAAATTAATTTTCAATTCATTTTCTATTGTATCTAAAATTGCCTTATATAATACAACTGATATTCCTCTATTTAATTTTATTTTTAAAAAATCACTATATTTAATTAAAAACTCATCAATTTCACTTTCTGTTATAAATTCTACATCTAATTTATCAAAAACTTTTATTCCTTTTCCTCCAGGATAATTAACTACTACCTGATCATAATTCATTCTTCTTAATTTTAACTCCTTTTGATAATCCTCAGAATTAGAATTTATTATCTTAACTTTCATTAATACCACCTCTATTTTTAGTATCTCTTAATTTCATTACTTTATTATTATGCTACAATTACATAATTCTTATTGCAGAACATAATGCTAAATATTAAGATATAGTTAATCGAAAAATATTGCTTTGCAATTTAGTTATACGAAAGGGGTGTTTAATTTGCATCATGATTTAATAATTGTTGGTGGTGGTGCTTCAGGATTAGTTGCAGCTATTACTGCCAAAGATTTTGGAATAGATGTAGCAATTGTTGAAGGTACTGATAGAGTTGGTAAAAAGATTTTAACTACAGGTAATGGTAGATGTAATATATCAAATAATTGCATAAAACCGCCTTTTATTAATTACCATAGTTCAAATTCTGATTTTCACTTTACTGCATTAGATAAACTTTCACTTGAAGATACAAAAAACTTCTTTTTATCTTTAGGTCTTCCAATTGTAGCATTACCTACAGGAAAACTTTATCCACAGTCACTTCAGGCATCTTCAGTTGTGGATATTTTAAAAATGGCTATCGAAGATAGAAATATACCTTTATACACAAACTGCAAAATAAAAAATATCCACAAGGGTAAAATTTTTAAATTATCCACAAGTAACGAAGAGTATAAATTATTCACAGCTAATAAAGTTATCTTAGCCTGTGGAGGAAAAACAGCTCCTAAGACAGGATCTGATGGAACTGGATATAATATTGCTAAAAGTTTGGGACATTCAATAACATCATTAGTTCCTGGAATAGTTCAATTAAAATTAGACTATCCTCATCTAAAGGCTTTATCTGGAGTTAAATTTGATGGATATGTTACTTTAATAATTAATGATGAAGTTGTAAAAAAAGATTTTGGAGAAATACTCTTTACTGACTATGGAATTTCTGGTCCTCCTATTCTACAAATATCAGCATTAGCTTCTCAAAGTACCTTTGTTAAAAAGCAAACTGAAGTTGTAGTAGACTTATTACCTAGCTATTCCAAAGATGAATTACAAGATTTCTTAGAATGTCATTTTGCAGTTCTTAGTCATAGACCTATAATTAATGCTTTAGTTGGTGTTATACATAAAAAGATAATTCCCATTTTATTAAAAGAATGTGGAATAACTAATCTTCAAATGCCATGTTATGAACTTTCTTGGAAAGAAAAAATGAAGCTAGTAAATACTTTAAAGAGTTGGAAATTCATTTGCACTGGAACTAATGACTTTAATCAGGCTCAAGTTACAGTTGGTGGAGTTAATACTAAGGATGTTGATTGTGATACATTAGAATCTAAATTAGTTCCTAACCTTTACTTCTGTGGTGAAATATTAGATGTTCATGGTGATTGTGGTGGCTTTAATCTTCAATGGGCTTGGAGCTCTGGATATACTGTAGCAACATCAATTGCAGAAAATAAATAATATAACTTATTTTAATAAAAAGTAGTAAGCCAAAGAAACATACTCTTTGAACTTACTACTTTTTATATTAATTATTACTTAACTTCTTCCAACTACTAGTTAATACAGTTAATTCTTTTCCTTCATTATCAGCAATTTTATGAAGAATTAATACTTCATCTTCATTTTCTTTTATTTCATATGAAGCACTTATTTCAGCACCATATCTACATTCTTTTTCAAATATAACACTTAACTCTTTAAGCTCATAATTTAAAACAATTTCTAAAGGAAGTGATTCTATTGCCCATTCAACATATCTAACATTATTTACATGCATGTTAGAATCTATATCTCCATATCTAACTTTAAATCTATTTTGATGCATTTCTTCTGTTAATTTTTCTAACTTAGTAATTTTTATATCTGGACAAGTCTCAATATCAACTCCATAAGCTATATATTGATCGTCAGGAATTCTTACTGCTCTTCTCTTATCTATATTTATTAATAAGAATATTCCTTCTCCATCTACTATTTTTTCATTATTTTCGTCATATATTTCATATGCTCTAGAGGCATAAAACTTTTTAAAGCTTTTTGCCATCGTTACTACTTTTACTTTTTCACCATACTTAGGATATCTTTTTACCTTTATATTATATTTATAAAATACCCAGGCTAATTTTCTCTCAGTTAAATAATCTATTCCAACTCCTAGATTCTCTGATTGCTTAGTTCCTATATCACAAAAATAATTAATTATAGATGACATTTTACATTCTAATCTATAATTTGTTTCATAGTAATGTACTTCATATTCTTTTTCTGTAATTATTCCCATGTTTTATTCCCCTTCTTACTTTAATTTATGAAAAAGAACCCATAAATATGGGTTCAAATACTTTTTATCTATTTAAAGCTGATAATAATTCTTCTAAATTTATTCCATGAACATATGCTGCTTCTTCAACTGTTTCAGCTTGTGCTGATGGGCAACCAACACATCCCATTCCAAAGCTCATTAAAATTTCAGCTTTATTATCACTTATCTTTATTACTTCTCCAATAGTCATATCTTTAGTAATCATGATTAATCACCTTAGCTTTCATAAAATTATTTAATAAAACTATTTTATATGAAATATATGTAAAATTCAAATAAATAATCTTAATATAAACTTGCTAATCCACTGTTAATTTGATTTATGACAGAATTAATATCTATATTATACCTTTTTGATATCTCTTCTAAAGATGAAAATTGATTTTCTGTAATATCATATGTAGGTATTCCATAACTCATTAATATATTAGCTGCCACAGGATTCTCTGCAATTGCATCACATAAACTTGTATATTTATCAATCATAATATGCACCTCTTATAATTTTACTTATTATTATTTTGCACACTATAGATTAATATTATACAAATTACAAAAAGCCGTATAAAAATATTTGATATGCTCCCTTTATAGTAGACAGTTAAAATAATAAAACTGTCATTACTATAGAGGGAGCAATTTTTATGGGAA
>NZ_JAASHM010000075.1 GCF_019734195.1 Clostridium sp. K13
ACTTGAATATAGGAGTCATACCTTAGCATCATAATTTTTTATTATTTACCCTGTCTACTTGACGGGGGGCAGTTCAATTTTTATACGGCTAAATAATTATATTATAGAGGTTTAACTCTCATAGTTTGATCTCTTCTTGGACCTACTGATACTATAGAAATTCTAGTTTCAGTTAATTCTTCGATTCTTTCTAAGTACTTTCTTGCATTTGGATGTAATTCTTCATAGCTTCTTGCATCTGCTACACTTTCATCCCATCCATCAAATTCTTCATATATAGGTTCACACTTAGCTAAATCTTCTAAACTAGCTGGGAAGTAGTCAATCACTTCATCATTGAATTTATATCCAACACACATCATAATCTTTTCTAATCCAGCTAATGTATCTATTTTTGTTACAGCTAATGAAGTTAATCCACTAACCCTAACTGAAGTTTTTAGTATAACTATATCAAGCCAACCACATCTTCTTGATCTACCTGTAGTTACTCCATATTCATGACCTTTTTCTCTTATCCATTCTCCAGTTTCATTTTCTAATTCTGTTGGGAAAGGTCCTTTACCTACTCTTGTTGTATAAGCTTTGGCTATACCAACAGCATTAGTAATCATATTTGGTCCTATACCAACACCATTAGCTACTCCCCCCGCAGTAGTGTTTGATGATGTTACATATGGATATGTACCATAGTCTATGTCTAATAACATTCCTTGTGCACCTTCAAATAAAACTGTCTTATCATCTTTTATTTCATTATAAACTCTTACTGATGTATCCTTTACAAATGGTTTTAATTTTTCACCGTATTTAGAATACTCTTCATATATTTCATCAAAACTTAAAGCTTCTCCACCAAGAACATTAACGATATACTTGTTCTTCATTTCGATATTTTGCATAAGCTTTTCTTTAAACACCTCTTTATCTATAAGGTCACAAACTCTTATACCACATCTTTCGAATTTATCTGTATAACAAGGTCCTATACCTTTACCAGTAGTTCCAATATCATTTTTTCCTCTAGCTTTTTCTTTTAATTTATCTAGAACTTTATGATATGGCATAATAACGTGTGCTCTATCACTAACTATTAACTTTTCTGGAGTTACTTTAACTCCTTCTTCTTGTAAGTAATCAATTTCTGAAAAGAAAGCCATAGGATCTACAACTACACCATTTCCTATTACGTTAAGCTTTTCATCGTGTAATATACCTGATGGTATTAAGTGAAGTTTGTATTGTTTATCTCCAACTTCTACTGTGTGACCAGCGTTGTTACCACCTTGATATCTAACAACTACATTTGCCTCTTCAGCTAGGTAGTCTGTCATCTTTCCTTTACCTTCATCTCCCCATTGAGCTCCTAAAACAATAAATGCTGACATTTATACATTGCCTCCTTTTAAGACATACTAATGGATTATATTATATTACATTACAATCCCATATAACATGGTATCAAAGTAATTATAAAATTTCAAGATTCTTACGAATATTTTTTTGCCTTCTCTAAATATAATTCGTATAATAATACTATAAATATATTTTTGGGAGGAGTCATATTATGAATATATATGAAGAGTCACTAAAATTCCATAAAGAATTAAAGGGTAAATTAGAAATAGCTTCAAGAGTTAAAATAACTAATGAAAAAGATTTATCTCTTGCCTATACTCCTGGTGTTGCAGAGCCATGTAGAGAAATACATAAAGATCCATCTACAGCTTATTTATATACTAGGAAGTGGAATACAGTTGCTGTTATTTCTGATGGTACTGCTGTATTAGGTCTTGGAGACATCGGTCCCTTAGCTTCTTTACCTGTAATGGAAGGTAAATCTATACTATTTAAAGAATTCGCTAATGTTGATGCTTTTCCAATAGTTCTTGATACTAAAGAGGTTGATGAAATTGTTGATACTGTAGTTAGAATTGCACCTACTTTAGGAGGAATAAACTTAGAAGATATATCTGCTCCTAGATGCTTTGAGATTGAAAAGAAATTAAAAGAAAGATTAAATATACCAGTTTTCCATGATGACCAACATGGAACAGCTATTATAGTTTTATCTGGATTAATAAATGCATTAAAAATAGTTAATAAAAATATTCAAGATTTAAAAATTGTAGTTAATGGTGCTGGATCAGCAGGAACTGCAATAACTAAACTTTTATTATCTTATGGTGCTAAAAACATAGTTGTTTGTGATAGAGATGGTGCTTTAAATAGAGATACTAGTTATTCTAATAAATATTTTGAAGAACTATCTCAAATTACTAATCCTAATAATGAATCTGGAATCTTAAAGGATGTTATAAAAAATGCAGATGTATTTATAGGAGTTTCAGCTCCTAATATAGTTTCAAAAGAAATGGTATCATCTATGAATACTGATGCTATTTTATTTGCCATGGCTAATCCAACACCTGAAATATTCCCTGACGATGCAAAAGAAGCTGGAGCTAAAGTTATTGGTACTGGACGTTCTGATTTCCCAAATCAAATAAACAATGTTTTAGCTTTCCCTGGAATATTTAGGGGTGCTTTAGATGTTAGAGCAACTGAAATAAATGAAGAAATGAAAATAGCCGCTGCTCATGCAATTGCTAATTCTGTTTCAGATGAAGAACTTAATCCAAACTATATCATTCCAAAAGCATTTAATTTAGATGTTCAAAAGAAAGTTGCTGAAGCTGTCAAAGAAGCTGCAATTAAAAGCGGCGTTGCAACTATATAATTACAAAAAAGTATTAGGTTTAAGAATCTAATACTTTTTCTTTATTCTATCTCTCTTCTTCTATATAGGTTATCAAAATTTCTCCAATAGGTGTATCATGAGAATATATATACCCCCACTCCCTACCATCTGTACAGTCATTAGGAATAGAAAAAGATAGGTGTTCTTCACTTATATACGGTTTAACTAAATTATATAATTCCTTATAAGTTATATGTTTAAGCTTCTTTAAAACATATTCTTTATTTTTTCCTAACTCTTTAACTTCAATCCTATACATTGCTTAACCTCCTTAATCTATTAATCAATACATTATATTTTTATACCCTCAAAATATTGATAAAAATATTATTTAAATAAGCAATGTATTATCCCATAAATTTATAAAAATAGGGGCTGTCGCACTAAATAATTAGTGCGAGGCCCCTTTTGCAAAAAAAAAATAAATCCCAGACTCTATAAGCCTAGGATTTATGGTAAAATATTTTTCATGCTAACAAAAAAAATCTT
>NZ_JAASHM010000076.1 GCF_019734195.1 Clostridium sp. K13
ATAAAATTTTGAACAATTAAAAAGGAGTTGTATTCAGACTGAATTTATTAATTCAATCTGATACAGCTCCATTTTTTTAATCACTATTTTTTATATTATCAATTAAACTTGTAATTAATAATATAAGAGCACTTATAACTAACCAGATTGTGACTATTGATAATTCATGATGAATTATCAAAATAAATATTCCACTAATAATTAATATTATACTAAATATAATTGATTCTTTTATTGTAAATTTTGTGTCTTTTTTTCCTAATATTGATTCATTTATACCATTCTTAACTGCTAATTTTATTATAAAATATATAATAACAAGTAATTCAATACTATTTATAACTTTAATCTCGATCTCATCCCCTTTTACTAAATAATATAATAAATTATAATTTTATCTTAGTATCTATATTATTATATTTTTGATTAATTATGATTATATTTTATTAAAATGATCCCTCTATAATAATTTTTCTATCTCACTTTTTTCTAATCCTGTAATACTACTAATAGTATCTATATCAAGTCCAGCTTTCAAAGAATTTTTAGCTACTTCTATAGTACCCTCTTTTTTCCCAATTTTCTTTCCAATTTTTATTCCCTTTTCCTCAGCATTTTCAAGAGCACTTACTTTATCTAATAAAGCTGCCCTTCTATCTTCATATTTCATTCTTTCTTTATCATTTGCACTTAATCTTAGTAATTCACTTTTGGCTTCTCTAATTTCTTGTATAGTCATTTCAGCTTTTTCAAGTTTATTACTTATAGGATTTTCTATAAACTCCATCCAGGCATCAAATACATCTTTTATTTCTTCATTCTTAGGTAATTTAGGTAATTCTATAAAATGTATTTCCTGAAGATCTGTTAATTCCTCATTTGTATTAATTTCTTTTAATCTATATATTGAATGGGCTTCTTTTGTCTTTAAACACTTAAAATTCAATATATTTATACAAATTGTTTTTGCTAGTGTATCATACTTTTTCCCTTCTGTAAGTTGACTTTCAAACATTTTACTCCAATAATATAGGCTTCTCTTTACCATATTATGTTCATCTTTAATTTGAATTTCAATATTAATTAATTCATTTTTATTAGTTTTTGCCTTAATATCTAATCTACTAAATTTATCTTCTATAGATTCTTTATCTATATCATTATTCATTATTTGTACTGTTTCTATTAAATCTTTTGGCTTTATTACTGCATTTAAGAATGAAATTAATATTCTTGGATTATTTTCATTACCAAAAATTCTTTTAAATACAAAATCTATTTTGGGACTTAATATTTCTAATTTAGTCACGCTAAATCAACTCCTTATAAATATTAATAACTTATCTATATTATACTATGTTGCTCATATAAAGTAACTTTAATTTATTAGAATTTTTCAAGCTTTATCCTTAAAGCTTGAAAAAATTTTTAATAAATATTAATATTAATGATATTGATACTGGGAGGTCACATATGGAATTTTTAATTGTTTGTATTATAATAAGTTATTTGCTATATAAAAATAACTCTTTAAAAAAATCTTTATCAAACTTAACTCAAAAAATTAATAAGCTCACTATTGAGAAAAATAATAATGTAAGTTCAAATCAAAATTCAACTTTAAATCAAAGCTACAAATCTACTGAGGAAAGAATTGAGAGTATAAAGAAAAGTACATATTACTATAAAGAAAAAGATTTTTGGGATAGCTCTTTAGAAAAAAAAGTATATTTTTATATTAATGATTTCATAAAAAATAAATCTGCTAAAGTTGAAATATTACCTCATGTTTCATTAAGAGAACTTTTTAAACCTACTAATGATTTTAAAAACCAAAATTTAAAACAACTTTCTTCTTATCATATAGATATATTATTATTATCTGAAAAGTCTTTTGTTCCTTTAGTTGCAATTGAAATAGATGGATCACATCATGAATTAAATGATAGTAAAAAAATAAGAGATGCTTTTAAAAATTCATTACTCGAAAGAAATGCGGAATTTGTCAAGATAGTTGTCGCATAAGTTTAATTTTTTTATTTAGCGGCGACTATTTTTATTTAATTACATTTTATCAATAAATTTACACTTAAATTTTAAACTATGCTACCAAAATCATTATACATAATTTTACATTAGACTATTCTGAATTTACCTTTAATCTCAACAGTAGGATTTAATGCTACAGTTTCAGGTATAGTCCAATTTCTTATTCCTTTATTAAATCTAGTCGGATTAAGTGCTCTAGCAGTTTCATAAACTTTTATTCGATTATTCATAATTGACTCTGTTTCTCCATTATGTCGGCTATTTGGAGTCATAAATTTTATACCACTGTGATAATGTTCATTATTATACCAATTAACAAAATTAGATACCCATTCTCTAGCAGCATCTATCGATGCAAAGCCGTCCTTTGGATATCCTGGCCTATATTTCATAGTTTTAAAATGAGCCTCTGAATATGGATTATCATTACTTACTCGTGGCCTTGAATATGAAGATATCACACCTAGTACTTCTAATTTAGCTTTTAATGTATATGACTTCATAGGTGCTCCATTATCAGAATGAAGGACTAATGGATTTTTATTATTCTTTATTTTAACTTTTTCCGATAGCATAGCTCTTTCTACTAACTCTGATGCGAGTTCACCATTTTCTTCAGCCCAAACTTCCCAGCCAACTATTTTTCTGCTGAAAATATCAATGATTGTATATAGTTTATAATAAATTCCTCTAGTATATGTATTTAACCATGTTATATCCCATGTCCAAACCTGATTTGGACCATCTGCAATAAATGTAGTCGGTAATTTTATTCTTTCAGGTGGCTTTGTATGCACTCTATGATGTTGCATATTTTCTGCCCTAAGTATTCTATAAAATGTTGATTCAGATGCAATGTAAATACCCTTATCAGCTAGTTTTGGAACTATTTGCGATGGGGGTAAATCAGCGAACTCTGATCTATTTACAGTATTTAGGACACTTTGATATTCCTCTCTAGAAAGCTTGTTTTTAGGTTCAGGTCTTATACAAGTTTTTCTCTTATCTTCTTCTATAGAATCCTGTTTACACCATCTTTCAAAAGT
>NZ_JAASHM010000077.1 GCF_019734195.1 Clostridium sp. K13
TTTTAAGACTCTCAAAAGAATTGCTGGTTTACTTTAACTATATTCTGTTCAATTTTCAAAGACCATTTACTCTGTCGTACCGAAGCGACTTATTTATCTTATCATCTATTACTCTGTCTGTCAACAACTTTTTAAAAGTTTTAACTTATTTCGTAATCGACAATGATTATCTTATCACTTCAAAAGTTTCTTGTCAACAACTTATTTTTTAAGTTATCTTGATACTTTGTCATCAGCGACGTGTTTTATAATATCATTATTAAATAGCTTCGTCAATACATTTTTATATAATTTTTTCTATTATATTTTTAATTTCTTCATTCTTACACTTATATAATACTTTTACTGGCCTTTCTCCTAATAAAAATACTAAATCTGATAATTTCAATATTTCTTCTTTATCATGTGTAACTAAAATAATAGTTATTCTCTTTTTTAAACTTAAATTTTTTACTATATCAATCATATCACTCTTGCATTTAATATCTAATGATTTAAACGGCTCATCCATTAATATAATCTCTGGATCTCCAATTAATGCTCTAGCTAAATTTACTCTTTGCTTCATTCCCCCACTTAATTGGTTTGGATAGTAAAATTTAAAATTAATTAACCCAACCGATTCTAAAATATCATTAATTTCTTTTTCTAAAACGTCTTTCTTAAAATACTGTTTAGCTACTATTTTTAAATTCATATATACATTTTTCCATGGTATTAGCGAGTCATTTTGAAATACATATGATATCTTTCTATTTTCTTTTATTAACCTGTCTGAAATATAATTTAATAATGTTGTTTTTCCACATCCTGATTTTCCTACAATGCAATTTATTTTATTATCTTCAAATTTTATGTTAAAGTTCTCGTATATAATTTCCCTATCATATTTATAATTTATATTATCTATTATCATATATAAACTGATCTATATTATGAAGCTCTATTTATTTAAACTTATATATATTAATCTTATATTTTCATAATAAAGAAGCAGAACCTATCCTCCTTTTTTATTAAATGTTTTATCAATAATAAAATCAAAAAAACATACTATAAACGTTATTATAATCATCCATGCAATAACTATTGATGTGTTTAACTGCATTTTTTCAAACTGAATTATTGATCCAATTCCATAAGTGGGTTGCGCATATACTTCTCCTGAAATTACAACTTTAAATATTAAAGATAAAGTTGAATTAATTACTTTTTTAATCTCTATTAATATCATAGGTATTATAATTATAAGTATTTTATCTATAGTTGATATTCTATATACTGTACATACTTGTAATAAATTTTTATCTATATCTAACAAAGAATTTAAAATAACATCATAAAATATAGGAAATGAAATCACTACACCTATTATAACTGGAGCAGAATCCTTTGATGTCCAAATTAGTATTAATACTATAAACGCCATAGTAGGTATGGATTTTAAAAAAACTATTATTGGATATAGAAAATTATATATGAATTTACTAAAATAACTAGCAACAGAAAGTATTATTGATATTAAAAGTGAGATTATAAAACTTTCTATACATCTAAAAATACTGCTTAATATTATATTTATAAAAGTATCACTTATTATTATTGTATAAATATCATATAAAACATTAAAAAAAGAAGGCAAAAGTAACTTATTGCCCACAACAGTAGCTACTATTTGCCAAATTGATATAAATATAAAAATCGATATTGTTAAATATTTTCTATTCTTTAATGAATATTGAGTCATACTCCTTATTTTCTCCTTTGTTTTCTATATCTATAATTGAAAAATAAGTTTCATACTCTGATTTTGAATCTTCAATTTTAGTAAATTTTAAATTACTATTTTTTATAGATTCGTTAATAACATTCTTATTCACAGTTATCCCTAATTCTTCACACTTTTCAGCAGCTAACTGTGGATTATTTATAACCCATTTCTCACTTTCATCAATTACTTCAATTAATTTATCATATAAACTTGTATCTTTTATTTTATTATAAAAATCTTCTTTAATTAATAATGTTGACTGTGGATATCCTTTTTCAACATTATTAACTTTTGCCCATTCATTATTTAGGTTTAAAACTATTTTTAAATTACTATTTTTAGCTATTACCGTTGATAACACTGGTTCTGGAACTACTGCATATTTAGCTTGTTTACTAATAAGTAACGGTGCAAGTTCTGATGCAGCTCCAACATAAGAAAATTCTATATTCTCTTCATTAATATTATTGTTTGATAGTATATTTTTAAATACAATATCTGGAGTAAGCCCTTTTCCTGTATTATATATCTCACAACCCTCTAGTTCTGATAAATCTGATATATCTTCTGTAGATACTAAATATAACGATCCCCAACCTATAGTTCCCACAACCTTATATCCTAATTCTTTTTTATATGCTTGTAATGCTAAATTTGATGGAACTATAGCTAAATCAGCTTCACCTTTCATTAATTCAGATAAAAGCAAATCTGTAGTTTTTTGAATTGAACAATTTAAAGTAATATTATCAATTTTATTATTGTCAGATATTAATTTACTTATAGCTATTGATGGTAATCCATCAGGAGAAATTAATGTAGCATTTATTTCTTCATTTACTTTAACATCATTTACTTTACTACAAGCAACCATTACCATTAGAGATATTATTACTAAAATAAAATTTAATATCTTCCTCATTAAAATCACCTCGTATTAAATACTATCATAATATCCCATTTATTTCTATATATTTTTATTTTTGTTATTTTAGTAATTATTTTAATAATATATACCTTTTATTTAAATAAAAATATATCTAATATAAATTAAGTATTTATATATACTAGTTTTATAAAAAAAGACCTAGTTTTAACTAAGTCTCTACTTACCTGACACTGTTAATATTCTACTATTTTATAATTTTAAACAAAAAAAAGTACTTAGCTTTAAACTAAGTACTTACCTGGCAACGTTCTACTCTCCCACACAGTCACCCGTGCAGTAC
>NZ_JAASHM010000078.1 GCF_019734195.1 Clostridium sp. K13
ACAATGTGAATTATTAGCTAGAAGTGCAGCATAAAAAAGTTTGACTTTTTGTGTCCAAAATATTGACATAAGACCATATAATAATTCGAGTAAATATTTGTATAAAGAAAATTCTAATGTATTAGATTATAGTTCAACCACAAAGAGTAAAAATAAAAATATGTATACTAAGATATCTTTATTAGAAAAAATAGTATTGATATACACAGAAAATTTAAAGTTTTTTAAAAATTATGTTCATTATGAGAATATAGAAAAAAATATAATAGATGATTTTGAAAAGCTTAATATTATTAAAGGTGATACAATTCAATTTATATTAAGTAATCCTCAATATTTAAAACAAACTCAATCAATAACAGGTATTAAGTATAATAAGACAAACCTTATACCTATCAAAACCTTAATAAATAAAAATGAGATATCAAAAAATATATATGAAAATAAGATTGTTTTAGGATTTTTAAAGTCAATATATTTAGTTATAAATGATGAAATTAATATATTATCAAAAACTAGAGTGGATAATATTAAAGATAAATATAATGGGCAATATATATCGTCAGGGTATCATATACATGAATTTATATTAAATAGTATTAATTCATATTTAGAAAAGTTATACGCTTTAAAGAAGCAATTTTTAGAACTATATTTATTGTATAAAAAGGTTTTAAAATGTGATGAAATAATTATAAATAAAATACCTAAACCAAATGCTAATTTCATAAAAATTAAACACTATCAAAAAATTTATTTAGTGATAAAAGAATGGTTTGAGAATGGAAATTATGATTTTAAAATAGAAAACATGATTTTAAGTTTTAATAGTGTTAGTGAAATTTATGAATATTACGTATTGTTGAATATTAATGAATATCTTATTCAAAATAAATTTGATTTAATTGATACTTTAAAAATTGTATATACTACTAGTAAAAATAGTTTGTATATTAATACTAGATTTGAAAATACATTTATATTTAAGAAAAATGATATAGAAATAACTGTATTTTACCAACCATTAGTATCTTCGAAGAAAAAAGATTTTAATCATTTGCTTGGATTATTTAGGAATAATAATATAAATTATCAAGGAGAACGTTCAGAATATTATACTCCAGATTATATTATTAAAATTAATAGAGGAATTAAAAATGAATATATAATTTTAGATGCAAAGTTTTCGACTATTAATACAGTAATTAAATATAGTTTTAATAAAATAGCGTACAAGTATTGTTTTTCTATAAGTACAGAAAATGAAAATGATGAGATAAATAAGGTTTGGATAATAAATAGTCAGAATGATATTCATGAAAATAATAAATTATTACATAACTTGTATAATAGTGATTTTAAGATAAGAAATGATGAAATAAAACCTTCAATGAAAGTTCTGACTTTTAATCCTAAAATAGAAGCAAATATTAATTTTAATAATTTATCACAATTATTTAGAGAAATACAGTAAATAGCTATTGAAAATATTGATTTTATTTAATCTAAAAAGACTGTAAAAACATTTGCTTTCACAGTCTTTTTAGATTAGGAATAAAGCCATTGCTTGGCTTTAAATCTGTGAGTATCAGTAATATAAACCTCAGCTAATTTAAGTGCTCCAAGTAAAGCGGCTACATCGTCACTATATCCACCAGGTGCTAAATCTGGAATTATGTCGATAGGATTAATAAAGTATGTTAATGCTGAAAAAATAGTTATTTTTATACTGAGAGGAACTGTATTATCAATTGCACAAAAGTACATTGCTATAACATCAGTCATAAAGGGGATATGTGCTAGTGTATTCTTAACCTTCTTAAAGAAATTTTTCATTATATATTCTTGATTAAAAGTATTTTTCATAAATAAAACCTCCAAAATTTAATTAACTTAATTTATCTTATGAACTAATTTTAAAATAAAAATGGTATAAGGTGTTAGGTGCAAAATGCACACTATAATGCATAGGAGCAAAATAAATGAGTAATAAAATAATAAATAGATTTGATGAATTAAATAAAAAGATACTAAAACAATGTAAAACAATTAATGATATTGAAGAGAATATTCCATTTGCAGAAGAGTTATTAGATGATATGGAATATAAAAAAAGTTTTCATTCAACTAGTAGTTTTGAGTGTATTCCTTTTTCTATTATAGGTGGAGCAGTATCTGCAACTAAGGAGTTGATTAATGGCTATAGTTGTACTCTAAATAGAAATATATTAAATAAGATTAATAAGCTTAATAAAAATGACACTAATATACAACCACGAAGTGGAGAATGGGGTAAATTATTAAGAGAAAATTCTATAGATAAAATTATTGAAAAAGTTAATTTTAATAGATTTTCAATACAACATTATCTAAATCATTTAAAGAATGAAAGTGGTATAACTTTTGAACAAATATGTATTAAATCGAATCATAAAGAGAGTTACATAACTCCTGTATTTAATATTAATGGAAAAAGAAAGAGAAATCCTAATAGAAATTGTATAATAGGTTTAGCTTTTGCATTTGAGCTTAATACATTTGAAACTAATTATTTATTAAAGGCAGCAGGATTTAATGAATTATATTTGAGAGATAAGAGAGATTTAATTATTGCTAAAGGATTAATGGATTTTATGGATATAAATCAGGTGAACTATTATTTATTAAAATATGATTGTTGTAAGATTGGAAATCTAGACGAGGAATAAATAAAATGTAATTAAATATACTAGATAATATAAAGAAGAAAAAAACAGTAAAAAAATTAGGCAGTAGAATGGTCACGGTATACCGTGACCATCCTGTTGCCTAATTTTTTAAGTTATTTATACTTTTATGATATAAAATAATTTATATGTAATTAAAATATTATAAAATAAATGGGGCTGTATCAAAATAACTTTTGATACTAGCCGAATAAGAAAGGGAGGATTCGAATTCGAATCCTCCCTTTT
>NZ_JAASHM010000079.1 GCF_019734195.1 Clostridium sp. K13
TATGAGATTTGAAACAGACAAGGGACAACAAGCACAATTAGATTGGAAAGAGAATATTGATTTTGTTTTAAGCACCGTTGAAGTTATTAACATAAATATTTTTGTTTTAATACTGTCATATTCAAGATTTAGAATTTATAGATTATCATTAGAAAAAACACAAGATATATTATTTCCATTTTTAAATGAATCATTTGAAACCTTTGGTGGCGTTCCTAAAGAATTATTAACAGATAATATGAAAACTGTTATGGATCAACCAAGAACAGCTTATCAAAGTGGAAAAGTAAATAATAAATTTCAACAGTTTGCTGATGATTATGGTTTTAAAGTTCGCCCCTGCATAGCAGGTAGGCCGAATACTAAAGCTAAAGTAGAAGCACCAATGAAGTTGCTAGATGAAATTAGAGCTTATAATGGTACTCTTAATTTTAATGAATTACATGAACTTATTTCAAAACTCAATAATAGAATTAATGGGACATGTCATACTTCAACTGGCAAAATTCCAGTTTTACACTTAGAAAAAGAAAAAGATTTCTTACTTAACCTTCCTACAGAACAAATAAGAAATCGATACAGTATCATAACTACAAGTGTTAAAGTTAATCGCCAAAGTATGATTTCCTATAAATCTAACCAATATTCTGTACCACCAGAATATATAAACAAAAAACTTAAACTACAAGTATATGATAATCAACTACATTTGTATTATAACACAAATTTAGTTACTATCCATGAAATTAAAAACCAAAAATTAAATTATCATGATAATCATTACTTACAGATTAGTTATTTAACATTTAAAAATTCTAAATATGAAATGAACGAAATAGCTAAAAATAATTTAAAAATGATAGGAGAAATATATGGTAACTAATAGTGCGTATATGCAATTAATTAATAATTTAGAATATCTAAAACTAAAGCAAATGGTTAATCATTTAGATGAAGTTATTGATTTTTCAACAAAAAACAATTTATCATTTGTTGATACTCTTATAAAACTTACATCTCATGAAATAGATTGTAAAGAAGCAAATATGATTAGATCAATGGTTAAAGTAGGGGCATTTCCCCATACTAAAGAACTTAAAGACTTTGATTTTAATTTTCAACCAGGTATAAACAAAGATCAAATATTAGATTTTGCATCATTACGCTTCTTGGAAGCAAAAGAGAATATTGTATTTTTAGGGACAAGCGGAGTTGGAAAGACTCACCTGTCCACTTCTATAGGTATCGCTGCCGCGAAGCGAAGATGTAGCACCTATTTTATTAAATGTAATGATTTATTACAGCAATTAAAAAGAGCTAATTTAGAAAATAGGCTTGATTCAAGGCTTAAGCATTTTAGTAAATACAAGCTTCTGATTATAGATGAATTAGGATATTTGCCTATAGATAAAGAAGATTCAAAACTATTTTTTCAACTTATAGATATGCGATATGAAAAGAAAAGTACTATTATAACTACTAATATAAATTTTAATGCTTGGGATGAAATATTTTGCGATCCTATAATAGCTAATGCTATTTTAGATAGGGTACTTCATCACGCCCACGTAGTTTCTATTACTGGAAATTCTTATAGATTAAAAGATCATTTTAATTTTGAAGAGAACTAAAAACCTCATTCTTAAATGATCAAAAACTTACAGAATTAATTTGACATTTATATACCATCTTATTTAGAAAACATTCAATTTATCATCTCTTCGCAGTTTTTTATTCCCATGGCTACATTTCTTAACATTTTCTAAAATCTCTGCTTTCTGCTGTGCTATCGTTGCTTTTTAGATATACTTAGATTGATTATAGTTACAGTTTTTCTATTTACACTACGTTCAAGATAAATTACATCTTTACTTAGACTTCTTCTATTCTTTCTCCTCAATCTTATTCTTACTGAAAATATCGTCACTATCGTTACATAGACACTACTATTACAACGATATTTTCTAGTAGTTTATTATTGTTATAAAAAAATTATCTTATTGTTATAATATCATCACAATTAATTTATCATTCTTATTAATTGTGATGATATTATATTTCATACTACTTCTTAGTTGTTGCTTCTATTGAAGTTGCCACAACTGTTAATACTGTTCCAAGCACCTTTATTACTGTTACTATATCCATAACTTTCTCCTCATTATCATTAATATTCCCAAGGAAATAATATAATACTTCCTTCAAATCCGTTATCTATTACATATAACTTAATCTCATCATCTATCTGAATATCTTCTATCTCTATTTCATATGTGCATGAATATTCAGGAACTTCTTGACTCTGACTTATTACAATCTTCTTTCCTTCTTTTCTTATCCTGAAAACCTGTAAGTAATCTAGTTCAACATTTTCTTCATCTTTTAGCTTATCAAGCATAGACCATATCATTAGTTGCAACCTTATATCTACTTCCTCATTTACACCTCTAGTTACATATCTATTATCTTTCTTAAACATCTTTAGTTCTCTCCTTATTATTAATTTTTCATCTCTATCTAAAAAGTAAAAAGGCTATACCTTATTAACTAAGATATAACCTCTTAACAATCTATTTCAGAATATAAATATTTATTATATTCAT
>NZ_JAASHM010000008.1 GCF_019734195.1 Clostridium sp. K13
CAATGTGAATTATTAGCTAGAAGTGCAGCATAAAAAAGTTTGACTTTTTGTGTCCAAAATATTGACATAAGACCAGTATTAGAAACTAAAAATAATGGTAATGCAACTGGAAATGTATACTTTTGTCCAAATAAATCTTGTAAAAAGATAAAGCCTTTAAAGGCTAATATATTACATGATTCATTCTTTAAATTATTAGCTATTGATATTACTGGATTAATTAATTCTAATAAAAATAAATATAATGAGTTATTTGATAATTATGTTAATCTTTTTAATGCCAAAAATAAATCTATAAAAACAGAAATTGATATAATAAATAACTCTCTTAATGAAAAAAATTTATTATATAACCAAGGTATTGAAAAATTAAACTATTTTAATGCTCAAAATCTCCAAATCAAAACAAAAAATGCTTTTTTAATTACAGCTATTAACAATAGACTTGTGTCTCTTAAATCTGATATAGAAATCCTAAAAGCTGAATTAGACGTAAAGCAAAAAAATGCTGATAGTGTACTTATTGATAAAACTTCTTTTGCTAATAAACTTTTATCATTTAATAATTTAATATTAGACCTTGATGATAGTCTACAATCTAGAAGATTATTCAGAATATTACTTCTAGATACATTTGATTCTCTTTACATTAATGAGAATTTAGAAATAACAATAGTTTTAAAATAATTTGCTATTTTTTGCTTCCCTACTGCATATACTTTATTGATAGTATTTGTATTCTGGGGGGAAACATGGCAAATCAATATCCAAAAGTAAATCTTTTTATCGAAAACACAGATAACTATGATGAAGATATTTTATCGAAATTTCTTACTTTATCTGTTGCTAATCAAATAATAACAACACTTCCTAATGATAAAGAATTACTAAATTATTTTATTGAGGAGGTGAAGAAAGAGTTATAACTGTGGGGGGGATACTCTTGTGAGTAAGGCTGCAATTTATGCTAGAAAATCTAAAGCTACTGAAAAAGGGGCTTCAGTTGAAAACCAAATTAATAAATGTAAAGCCCATCTAAATAACCTCGATATAACTGATGTTTTAATTTATAAAGATGATGGCTTTTCTGGTAAAGATACTGATAGACCTGCATTTATTCAAATGATGAAAGATGCCAAAAATAAAAAATTTACAACATTAATTTGTTATAAATTTGACCGTGTAAGTAGAAATGTATCAGATTTCTCAAATCTAGTTGATGAACTTACTGAGCTCGGTATTTCATTTATTTCATTAAGTGAGCAATTTGATACCTCTACTCCAATAGGTAAAGCTATGATGAACATTTGCAGCGTATTTAGTCAGCTCGAACGAGAAACTACTTGCTTAAGAGTTACTGATAATATGTATGCATTAGCTGAAAGTGGATATTGGCTAGGAGGTGAATGCCCAACTGGATATAAAAGCAAGAGAGTCTTCTATACAGATTCATCAGGAAAACAAAAAAGTTATTCAGTACTTGAACCAATATCTGAGGAAGTTAAATTAGTTAAATTAATTTTTGAAAAGTATTTATTCTTTGGAAGCTTAAGCAAACTTGAAAAACATATGTTATCAAATAATATTAAGACCAAAAGGAATAAAGATTTTAGTAAAACATCATTAAGCTCTATCTTAAGAAATCCTGCTTATGTTAAAGCTGATAAAAATGTATTTAAATACTTTAAATCCTTAAAAATAAATACCTTTGGCAATCCTGATGACTTACATGGAGTTCTTATCTATAAAAAACATAAAGGTAAAAAAGGTAAAACTCATGATATATCTGAATGGATATACTCAATCTCATCACACGAAGGAATAATAGCTGCTGAAGATTGGCTTAATGTTCAAAAGATGCTTGATTCAAATAAATCTAGAGCTCCTGCTCTAGGATGTAGTAACACAGCTTTACTATCTGGCTTAGTTACTTGTGCTAAATGCAATAAACCTATGAGAGTTGCTTATGGTACTAAAATTCCTAATTCAAATAATAAGAGATTTTATTATATGTGTACCTTAAAGCATAACTCTGGCAAAACTAGATGTGATTCTAGAAATGTTAATGGAATAGATTTAGATACCATTGTAATAAATAAAATAAAAGAATTATCTACAAATAAGAAAATTCTTTTAAATGAATTACTAGCCCATAGTAAATCTATAGATTCATCTTTTGAAAACTCATATTATGATTCTATCAATAAGGAAATAGAATCAAATAATGTAAGCATAAATAACTTATTAAGTAATATATCTTTAACAACTGATGAGGATATAGTAAAAATATTTTTAGAGAAAATATCTGCACTTAAAGAAAAAAATAAGGAGCTCAATGCTAAACTTACTGAACTAAATGGTGAAATTGCTTCACATAAAAAACTTTTAAATAATAGCACTAAATTAATTGAGCGTTTAAAAAACATTTCCAAATATATAGACACAGCTACTAATGAAGAAAAGAAAAAACTTATTTCTAGTGTTATTGAAAGAGTCTATGTAAATGGAGATACAGGTGCAGTTAATATAAAATTTAAGCAACCTGATAATTAAATCAGATTGCTAATACAAAATACATAGGAGGCTAAAAATGTATACCAATGATAACAATTTAGAAATTTTAGCATCGCAATATAGTAGCGAGAGCATCTGCCCTAAAAACAAACATACCTGAATTCCATAAATAAGTTCCCTTTAACACGAAGTCTTTAGCTACTTCAATATTAGGTTTTTCAGTAAACCTTGCAATTTTATATGCTTGTGATGCAGAGGCTATCCTATCTCCCATTTCAATATAACCATAACCAGTTTCTGCTCTTGTTGGAGTAATTCCTATTGTAACTATTCCTCTACGTCTATTAGCTATTTCAATAGCTTCTGATAGTGTATCTAAATAATCCTTTTGACCTTCAATATGATGATCAGAAGGTAAAACCACCATTACCGCATCATTATCTTTTTTTAATAACTTAATAGCTGATAGCCCTATACAAGTAGCAGTTTCTTTATTTGCTGGTTCAGTAAATATATTTTCAGAATTAACGTCTGATAACTCACCTCTTATTTTTTCTAAATAATCCTTGTTAGTTACCACATAAATATTATCCTTCTTAATTAAAGGAGTAATTCTTTCAACTGTATTTACTAAAAAGCTTTTATTATTAATAACCTTTAAAAATTGTTTAGGTTGATTTGCCCTTGATAAAGGATATAGCCTTGTACCTTTTCCTCCAGCTAAAATTAGCGCGTATATCACAAAATTCCACTCCACGTAGTACTATGATTTATTATATGTGTGCTTTTTGCCAATTGTGAAATCATAATATTATTTCATTATCTTCTTTAAAATATTTATTTTTTCTTTATAAGGTGCAAATCTTATATTAAATTCTACAAATGTCCCTCTTTTCATTACTGACCTTTTATGGGTAAAAGTATCAAAACTCGCTTTACCATGATAATTTCCAACACCACTATTTCCTACTCCACCAAATGGTAGATTTCCATTAGCAACATGAATTATAGTATCATTTATAGTTACTCCTCCAGAAGTGGTAGCCCTTAAAATATAATTAATATTTTTCTTACTTTCTGAAAAATAATATAAAGCTAATGGCTTTTCTCTTCTATTAATAAAATCTATTATATTTTCTATATTATCAAATTCTATAACTGGTAATATAGGCCCAAATATTTCTTCAGTCATTACAGCTGAATTAACATCAGTATTAACTAATATTGTAGGTTCCATATATAACTCTAAATCATCAAAACTACCGCCATAATATACTTCACCATCTTTAATATAATTACTTAATCTAGTTAATGAATTGTTATTAACTATACGTGGGTAGTCTGGACTAGTTTTAATTTCTTCCCCAAATTGCTTATGTATTTCACTAATAATTAACTTTAATAATTTTTCTTTAATATTTTTATGAACACATAAATAATCAGGTGCAACACAAGTCTGGCCTGCATTTAAAAACTTTCCCCAAACTATTCTTTTAGCTGCAAGTTCAAGTTTTGCATCACTATCTACTATGCATGGACTTTTCCCACCTAGTTCAAGTGTTATAGGCGTTAGGTTTTTAGCTGCTTTTTCCATAATTATTTTTCCAACTCTAACACTACCAGTAAAGAATATATAATCAAATGGGAATTCTAACAAATACGAAACTGCTTCTTTTCCTTCTAAAGGACTGACTACTTTTAAGTACTCTTCTTCAAAATTCTCATTAATAATTTCTTCTAATAATATTGATATATTTTTTGTATTTTCTGATGGCTTTATTATAGCTGTATTACCAGCAGAAATAGCCCCAATTAATGGAGCTATTACTAATTGGAAAGGATAATTAAAAGGCCCTATAATTAGGGTTACACCATAAGGCTCCTTATATACATAACTTTTAGAAGGATAATATATTATTGATGATTTCTTTCTTTCTCTCCTTGCCCACTTTTTAATATTTTTTATATGAACATTAATCTCATCATATACAATTCCAATTTCAGTTGCATAACTTTCAAAATTAGATTTTCCTAAATCCTTATTTAACGCTTCTAAAATTTTATTTTCATTTACCTTAATTACTTCTTTTAATTTTCTTAAATTATCTATTCTAAAATTAATATCATTAGTTTTTCCTAAATAAAAAAATTCCTTTTGCTTATTAAATACTGATTTTATGTCATTCATATCCTAAACCTCTTATTTTGAAAATTTATATTATATTTTACCATAATTAAAATTTCCTTCAAGAAGCTTATTAGAAATAATAAACTCTGATATACCTGATGCATATGGTGCTATTTCATATAATCCAAAATAAACTACAAGAGTACCATTTTTTATATAGAAATTTTGATTATCATTTATTCCATTAAATCCATCCTTACCAGTAAAATATCTATCCGGATCCTTACTTATCTGTCTACTTATTTCATTGTTAATTACATCTTTATAATTGAAATTTTCCTTAAAAATATCTTTTATCTGCAATTCTTTACCACTTAATTTTTCTATATTATAAGAAATTCTATTGGTTATACCATGAGCTCCTCCTGAAAACTGATAGTAATCTATATAAAAGCTAATTATATCTGAATTATTAGTAACCTTATATCTAGCATATAATTGATATGATATTAATGGTGCAGAGGTATCTTTAAAGTATTCATCTGCAATTTCTTTAACTTCATTAATCCAATTTTCTGTCCACTTTACAATCTTATTATTAATTACCTCTTGTTGATTTTCATTTTCCATACCCTTTATTTGTGGAATGACTACATTAATATCTAAATAGTTATTTTTAGATTTATATACTTTATCCACAATTTGAACATTAGTTTTATCTTTATTTAATTCACTAGTTTTCAACATAGCCTGTGGATAACTTAAATTACTTATCAACAATACTAATACTACTAAAAACCACATTTTTAGCCACTTCATAAAATATCCCTCCTCTATATTCGCTAAAATTTACATTTATTTTATTATTATCTACAATAAAGGTAATAATTATTAACTTACCTATCAACATTTTTTTAACAAGTTATCCACAGGTTACTGTGGATTATGTGTGTAACCTCTATTTTTTGTTAATTTTATAAATATATTTCATATTTATATTTTATTTCATATCGATTTTATCCACAGCCTATATATAGTATTAATAAAATCCCTATAATCTAAACCCTAAATATAAAAATAAACCATAATACAATAATAAATTTATTTTTATCACTGTATTATGGTTTCAATTAAATATTTATTCAATTATTCTTCTTCATCAACCTCTTTTGTTTTTCCTGATGTTGATATTAGGTTATTTAATCCTTTTAACTCTTTATAAGTTAAATCTCTCCATTCACCCATTCTTAATTCACCTAGATTTATATTCATAATTCTAATTCTTTTTAGCTTTACAACTTCATATCCTAATGCTTCACACATTCTTCTTATCTGTCTATTTAAACCTTGTGTTAATATTATTCTAAAGGTATTATTACCTTCTTTTTTAACATAACACTTCTTAGTAACTTGCCCTAATATTTTAATTCCATTACTCATCCTTCTTACGAATTCTTCATTTATAGGCTTATTTACAGTTACTATATATTCTTTTTCATGATTGTTTCCAGCTCTTAATATCTTATTAACTATATCTCCATCATTAGTCATTAATATTAACCCTTGAGAGTCTTTATCAAGCCTTCCTATTGGAAATATTCTTTTTTTATGATTTACAAAATCAACTATATTTCCTTTAACCTTATGCTCTGTTGTACAAGTAATTCCTACTGGTTTGTTTAATACTATATAAACTAAATCTTCTTCTTTAGAAATTAACTTACCATTTACTTTAACTATTTGACCTTTTGATACTTTAGTTCCCATAGTAGCTTTAATGCCATCAATAGTTACTACTCCACTTTCTATTAACTTATCTGCCTCTCTTCTTGAACAAAAGCCCGATTCACTTATATACTTATTTAATCTAACCGTATCTCCTCTATCGTTATGAACAATTACATTTTTATTTTTTATCGACTTTTGTTTCATATTTACCTTCCTTTGTTTCGTTTAACTTTTAATTTAATTATTGATTTACTACTCTTACTTAATTTAATTTATGTTCAGATCCTGAATTATTAAATCTCACTTTTAAATCTTTTTTATAAATAAAATCTGCTGTTTCATCAAGACTATTATGTTTTAAAGCTTTCCCAGTAATTGTTACAACTATTCCTGAACTCTTTATCATTTCATTTTCATTAGCATACTCTATAATTTTACATATAGCTTTATCAACATTATTATCTAAAACACTAGTTTCTTCAATTAATACTTTTCCCTTTTCAGTAGATGAGCTAATATTTAAAACCCTATTAAATCCGTTTATTTCTAATCTAATCTGTGAAGTAGTTTCTACTACTACAGTACTAACAACATTATTATATTTATATATTACAGATAAAATAAAAATTAATGTAAAAACAGATATAATAGATATATATAATTTATAATCTTTTAAACTCTTTTTTTCTATTGCTTTTATTTCTTCACCGTTAGAATAATACTCTTTTATTTTTAACTTCTTAAACTCACCAAGAGAAGTCATAACAATAGCATTTTTTTTATTGCTTTCTAAAACAACTCCACTAACTCCTATTTTTTCTTCATATTCAATTATATCTTTTCCTAAATCTTCATCAGTATTTTCAACTATTTGAATATAATCTTGTAAATTTTTATAATTTGGATTTCCAAATATTAATATATATGCAATTATATATTCCCTATACTTTTGAATATATTTTTTATCAACTCTAGTTAATATATGTAAAGCATCAACTGGAATATCTTCTTTATTTATAAAATCATCATATAATTCAATATTACTAGTTAGAAACATAGCTATATTTAATAACTCATTTCTAGTTGAATAACTTACATTATCTTTAACTAAATCTCTTATTAAAACTTTATATTTCAATAATTCTGAAGCAAGTGTTGTTATTTGTTGATTTCTTGATTCTATTATTTCATCACTGATTAATATTAATGGTTTTATTGAAGAAAATCTGTATTTATTATTATGAAACTTGTCCATTTAATCCTCCAACCCTTACAAGTCTTCTTTTCCTATTAATTTTCCTGTTACTATTACTCTTCTTTTAGATCCTATAGTACATGTTACTAAAGTCATTTTTTCATAATCTGCCTCTTCTAAAACTTCAACTTGGTCTGGGTCTACTATAAAGCTATTATCTACTTCATATGTGTACCTTCCATCTTTAGTAGTAACGATTACTTCATCACCAACCTTAACCTTATATAAATTTATAAAAGCATCTGTATAGTCTGAAACTCTATGTCCTGCTACTGCAAAATTACCTACTTGTCCTGGCATTGCTGACTCTGGAAATCTACCTAAAAAATATTTAATTACATCTTCTGTAATTCCATCAACTACTGGTTGTTTTAATTTAATTGATGGTATTTCCATAATAGCTACTGGCGTATAACCGTTTATTGGCTCTAAGCTTACTGGTTCACTACTATCTGAATTTTTCGCTTCTGCAAGTTGACTTTCAAACACTTCTAGCAATTCATTTTGCTTATTAGATGTAACTATCTTTTTATAAGCTACATTACCTATTATTCCTACTCCTATAAGTATTAATATAACTCCAACTACTCTTCTGAATTTTCCCACTGAATCCACCCCTAATTAATATTATTTTTTTAAATTTGTACATATATATTTTTTTATACATATATTATAACATAAAGCATTAAAAAAACATTAATACATTTTAATGTAAATTATATGGGGGAGTTTATGAAATATAATAAAGATAATGTGATTTACATCGATTTCATATTCAAAAGAAAAAAAATTACTTCTAAACCATTTTTATTTTTCTATAAACTTTACTCAAGGTTTATAACAATATTACCAACTGGACTAACACTATCCAGAAAAAAGAAGACAACTTCATATAACAATAGAAAGACTTCTAACTATTAATTATAAATATCCCATTTTTGTTATATTCATTTTTCATCTTTATGTTAAAATATATTTAAAAAAATTAATGAGGTGATTTAATGAGAATAGGAATGGGATATGATGTACATAAATTAGTTGAAAATAGAGATTTAATTCTTGGAGGGGTTAAGATACCTTATGAACTCGGCTTATTGGGACATTCTGATGCTGATGTTTTGCTACATGCAATAATGGACTCTTTACTTGGTGCTTCTGCATTAGGTGATATTGGTAAACACTTTCCTGACACTGATCCTAAATATAAAGGTATATCTAGTATAGAGTTGTTAAAACATGTTGGAAACTTATTAAATGAACATAACTATAAAATTGGAAATATAGATGCAACAATAATTGCTCAAAAGCCTAAAATGGCTCCTCATATACCTACAATGAGAGAAAATATTGCATCTTCACTAAATATATCAATAGATCAGATAAATGTTAAAGCAACAACGGAAGAAGGACTTGGTTTTACAGGAGAAGGCTTAGGTATATCTTCTCAAGCTATATGCTTACTTAATAATAATTAAGAAGTTAAGTTTTGAACATCGCTTCGCTAGTTCAAAAAAAGTAAGAGTTGCCTGCGGCAACATTAAGAGCCTTACGGCTAGTTAAATAAAATAATTTCTCAAATTATTTTATCAAAGTTTGCTTCAGCAAACTCTTAACTTATTAATGTTGCAAATGGCAACTCTTAACTAAGTTTAATTAGCATCAGCTACATTAAACTTCTTAACTGCTAAACTATTTTCTTTTTTTATCAAGAACATTGTTGTTCTTTTTTCTATTATACCAAACTATCGCTATGATAGCTGAAACTCCCATTAAATATGGATAAAACAGATATTTCATTATTGCAAATGGTGAAAGTGCTGCAAGTCCTGCTGCTGATATAAGCTGTGCCCCATAAGGTATAACCCCTTGGAATGCACATGAAAACATATCCATAATACCTGCAACTCTCTTAGGTTCAAGTCCTACTTCATCAGATATATCTTTAGCTATAGGGCCTACTGTAACTATAGCAACAGTATTATTAGCTGTACAAATATCAACTAAACTTACTAAAGCCGCAATTCCAAATTCAGCTCCCATTTTACTCTTAAACCCTCTTAATCCTTTATTTATTATAAAATCAATTCCACCATTATATTTTATAATCTCTATAGTACCTGCAATTAAAAGTGATATTATTATAAGTTCACTCATTCCACCAATACCATCAGCTATTGATCCAAAGAATCCCAATAAATCAAAACTTCCACTAACAAAACCTATAACTCCTGCTATTACCATTCCACCTAATAAAACAACAATAACATTTAATCCTACTAATGCTCCTATTATAACTGCAATATAAGGTACTATCTTAATTAAACTATAATCTAACGCTTCAACAGTAGTTATTGACGCATCTTTTGTTATTAATACAAATATAAGTGCTGTAATAATTGCCGCTGGTAATACTATTTTGAAGTTCATCTTAAACTTGTCCTTCATTTCACACCCTTGAGTTCTAGTTGCTGCAATTGTTGTATCTGAAATCATAGATAAATTATCACCAAACATTGCTCCACACACTACTGACGCAACTGCAACTGCTGTAATTATTCCTGTTTTTTCTGCAACGCCAACTGCAATTGGTACTAATGCAACTATTGTTCCCATAGATGTTCCAACTGATAACGATATAAAACAAGCAATTATAAATATTCCTGCAATCATTATATTACTTGGAAGTATTGATAAACCTAAATTTACAGTTGAGTCAACTGCCCCCATTGACTTTGCAACTTGTGCAAATGCTCCTGCAAGTATAAAAATTAATACCATTAAAATAATATTACTATTTCCTGCACCCTTACAGAATATTTCTACCTTATCTTCAAATTTTACTTTTCTATTCATAAGTAATGCAACTAATGTTGCTGCTAAAAATGGTACTATTACTGAAACTGCATAAAAATCCTTCGCTAATAAAGCTGATGCTACATAAACAATTATAAATACAAGTAACGGTAATAAT
Organism: Clostridium sp. K13; assembly: GCF_019734195.1. Lineage (GTDB taxonomy): Bacteria > Bacillota > Clostridia > Clostridiales > Clostridiaceae > Clostridium. The sequence continues at coordinate 10,597 of NZ_JAASHM010000008.1, forward strand.
GCCCATCCATTCCCTCTTTTGTTCATTATTAATTCCTCCTAAATTATTTTTTTCAATAAAAAAAGCCCCTGAGAAACTCAGAAGCATAAAACTCTAAACTACATATATTTCTCTCATCTATCAGGATTTAGCACCACATTAATACAGCTATCAATTAGTAATTTTTAGTTAGTAGTTCATAGATGAAATTCCAAAAAATTTCTTTCAATTTAACTACTCACTATTAACTTCTAACTAGTAACTATTAATAGGTTGCCGGGCTTCATAGGGCCAGTCCCTCCACCACTCTTGATAAGTATTCTTTTAAGTGAAACTCCAAATTTTCAATTTGGTTAGTTGAACTTACATCTCCCATTTTAAAGAAGATGATTATATATTAATATTAACAAATTAATAATTTTATGTCAATAAAAAAGTTCTTTCAATAATATTTTATCAACATTTTTTATCTTTTATTAATTATATATATATATATATCTTTAATATTTATTTGCAAAAAAATAAAAGGAAGTAAAATTAATTACTTCCTTTTATGGTGCGCCATCACGGGTTCGAACCGGGGACACCCTGATTAAGAGTCAGGTGCTCTACCAACTGAGCTAATAGCGCATAAAATTAAATAAATGGAGCGGGTAGTGGGAATCGAACCCACCTTTCCAGCTTGGAAGGCTGGAGTATTACCGATATACGATACCCGCATGTTCTTAACAGTATTAATTATAATAAATAGTAATAATACTGTCAAGACATTTTATATTACTTCCGTAAGACTTTTCTGTAATATTTTCCTAAAAACCTCACCAGCTTTTTTATTAATTGTTGCATCCTTGCATATCTCTAACCAGGTTTCTATATCTTCATTAGTTTTCTTCTTAAACTCATCTTCGCTACTTGACATATAGTTTGATTCAATTACAAACTTCCCCAATTCTTCAGGTTTTTCAAATATCTTTAAATATAAGAATTCACTACTATCTCCATACCAAGTTCTATTAAATTCTCTTACAAATTTTTTTATTTCTCTAATTAATTTATTCTTAGGTAAATCCCAACATTTTTTAATCATATTAACATGTTTTCTCATATTTTCAGCTTCTTCTTTAGTAATTTTTTTATTTCTTTCACCATCACTTATTATTTGCTCTACTGATTTTATAGGAATTGATTGAATTGATCCTTCTTTAGAATTAATCCATATATAAAAAGCTTCTGGTAAAAAAGAATATTGAATATAACCTATTAGAGCTCTAACATCAGGTAAATATCCCCAAATATTACTTAATCCATTTTCCCTGCAAAAAATTAATGTGTGAATATAAAGGCTTTTATCTGTTGGCATTTTATTCATAAGCATATGCCCTCTAATAGTTCTATTTTCACTAATTAGTTCTTTCCAATAATCAAGAGAATTATAATTTTGCCTCACATTATCACCTTTCTTCATAATTTTTAATATAATATACTATATATTAATACTAACACTTTATAGCAAAACTAATCAATAGTAAGGGCTTAAAGTTATGTAAGTTTGATATTTCACACAATTTAGATTATAATATAATAAAAGGATTAAAGGGGGCAATCCATTGTACAATTGTGAGATATGTGGCGATAAGGCGGATATTCATCATATAGTTCATAGAAGTGAAGGCGGTTTTGACATTGAAGTAAACTACAAATATTTATGTGCTTTACATCATAGAGGTAAAAACGGTCCGCATCAGAATCAATTTGTTGATCTTCAATATAAAATCGATATGCAAACTAAATTGTACAGCATTCTGCCAAAAGAGTATTATTCTCCAAAAGAAATATCACAAATTTTAGGTATCCATAATAACTCTCTAAAGAGATTATTAAAAAACCTAAAAAGATATAAAGAAGGATATAAAAAAGAGGATATAATTTTTACTTTAATGGGTTGTGTCAGATATACTGTAGATACTTTAGAAGAACTTGCTCTAGATTTGTTAATAGATGTTCTTTAAGATTAAAATTTTGAAACTATAGTAGTATGTAATAAGTTATCTTATTCTACTACTTTTTTTTGTAATTAAATAAATTAATATACAAAAAAAGCTGTGTAATACACAGCTTTAACATGGAGCGGGTAGTGGGAATCGAACCCACCTTTCCAGCTTGGAAGGCTGGAGTATTACCGATATACGATACCCGCAAGTACATTTTTATTATAAAATCAATTTTTAATATTGTCAATATATTCTTTAAAAAAATTTATAAGCGAAAGACGGGACTCGAACCCGCAACATCCACCTTGGTAAGGTGACGCTCTACCATTGAGCCACTTTCGCAAAATAAAAATGGTGCAGGTAAAGGGAGTCGAACCCTTACGCCATTGGCGCTAGATCCTAAGTCTAGTGCGTCTGCCAATTCCGCCATATCTGCAAATTTATCTGGATAAGCTGTTAAATATCCTTGAATCTTATAATCTTCTATTAAAACTACATTAGGTAACCCTTCATATGATCCTGAAGATAAACTTGTATTTAATTTAGCTACAATATCATCTTGTGCCATTGTAACTACTTCCACTTCTACATCTGGGTTGGCTTCTTTATATATTTCCTTAGCTTGATTAGCTGCTACTATATTAAATGATTCATCCCAAGCCCAAATTGTTATTTTATCACTATTACTTGAACTATTTCCTACACTAGTTGATGTATCACTATTGCCACAAGACACTAGACCAAAAGTTAGTACTGATGCTAATAAAATTGATGTTAATTTTTTAATTCTCATTTATACCCCTCCATAATTCAACTCTGTAATGCTTTACAGAGATTATGTTTATATATTATCATATGGAACCTACTTCCTCTTAGAAATTTATTGGGATTAATTTTAAAATTCTTTAGATTATTTTTTTATCTTTAAATCAATTTGTATTTTTTTATAAATTTGGACTTTCTTTAGTTTTTAATTTAAATTTTCTAATATAGTTTGTATTCCATGAGGCTTTTTGAATTCATATGAATATCCATTATTTTTATCGCAAATAATAAATATTTCATAATTTCCTAGTATCATAAATCTATTAAAAAATATATCACTATTCTTTTTCCAATATCTAAACACCCAATGATTAGAATGTGATGAAAAAAACTCTAGCCAATCATAAATTGTCATTTCATTCTCAAAAACTCTTTCCATAATACATTCCTCCTACAATTAAGTTACATAATATACATTGATTATATTCAAAGTAATAATCAATTATTACTATTGATATAATAATTTAATTAGAATTATTTTTATTTATCTCTACACTTATTGACATTAATAAATTAGATAATTATAATTATTGTTAAGTAAAATTCTAATTATTTTAATTCGATGACGAGACGAGTAAATTAAACCTTCATTTTCAGAGAGAAAATACAGTAGCTGAAAGTATTTTTAAATGAAATTAATTGAAAACTACCTCTGAGAGACTCTAATCCAGTCCGTTGCATCACGTTACGATGTTTACTTAAGTGGTCTATTTTAGACAATTAAGGGTGGAACCGCGGGAATATAATGCTCTCGTCCCTTTTCTATACTATTTTGTATAAGGAAAGCGACGAAGGGCTTTTTTTATACAGTAAATTATTATACTTTTAATTTTAAGACTAATTGTTTGAGTTAAAAATAGCTACACAACACTTTAACTCTTATTGATTAATTCTTAATTATAAACGAAGGGAGATATAAATTATGATAAAAATCACTTTAAAAGATGGCTCAATTAAAGAAGTTGAAAATGGCTCATCAGTTTTAGATGTTGCAAAAGCAATAAGCGAAGGGTTAGCAAGAGTTGCTCAATGTGGAATAGTTAATGGAGATGTTGTTGATTTAAGAACAGCATTAAATGAAGATTGTGAATTAGAAATTTGTACTTTTGATTCTCAAGAAGGAAAAAATGCTGTAAGACACAGTGTATCTCACGTTCTTGCTGCTGCAGTTAAAAGATTATATCCAGAAGCTAAAATTGCTATAGGACCATCTATTGAAAATGGATTCTACTATGATTTTGACGTAGAAAAAGCATTTGCTTCTGAAGACTTAGATAAAATTGAAGCTGAAATGAAAAAAATAATAAAGGAAAATCCTCAAATCGAAAGATTTGAACTTCCAAGAAACGAAGCTTTAGAGCTTATGAAAGATGAACCATACAAAATAGAATTAATAAATGATTTACCTGAAGATGAAACTATTTCTTTCTACAAAATAGGTGATTTCACAGATCTTTGCTGTGGTCCTCACGTATTATCGTTAAAGAACATCAAAGCAATTAAGCTTATAAGAACTGCTGGTGCTTACTGGAAAGGTGACGAAAAAAATAAGATGCTTTCTAGAATATACGGAACTGCATTCTTAAAGAAAGCTGATTTAGATGCTTATTTAGAAGCTTTAGAAGAAGCTAAAAAAAGAGACCATAACAAATTAGGTAGAGAACTTGGAATATTTACTACTGATGAAAAAGTAGGTCAAGGTCTTCCACTATTCATGCCTAAGGGAGCTAAATTATTCCAAACTCTTCAAAGATGGATTGAAGATGAAGAAGAAAGAAGAGGTTATGTTTTAACTAAGACTCCATTTATGTCTAAAAATGACCTATTTGTTGCTTCTGGTCACTGGAGCCACTATAAAGATGGTATGTTTGTATTAGGTGATGAAGAAAAGGATACTGAAGTTATGGCATTAAGACCAATGACTTGCCCATTCCAATTCACAGTTTACAACGCAGAGCAACATAGTTATAGAGATCTTCCTATAAGATATGCTGAAACTTCTACTCTATTTAGAAAAGAATCATCAGGAGAAATGCATGGTTTAACTAGAGTTAGACAATTTACTTTATCAGAAGGTCATATTATCTGTACTCCTGAACAATTAGAAGAAGAATTTAAGAGTGTTGTTGATTTAATAAATTACGTTATGGAAACTTTAGGAATATCTGAAGATATTTCTTACAGATTCTCTAAATGGGATCCAACAAATACTGAAAAATATATCAATAATCCAGAAGCTTGGGAAGCTACTCAAAATCAAATGAGAACTATATTAGATCATTTAAATATAGATTATGTTGAAGCTGAAGGTGAAGCAGCATTCTATGGACCAAAATTAGATATCCAATCTAAGAACGTTCACGGAAAAGAAGATACAATAATCACTGTTCAAATTGACTTTGCTTTAGGTGAAAGACTTGGTATGACTTATATCGATAAAGATGGAGAAAAGAAAATACCATTCGTTATTCATAGATCATCAATTGGATGTTATGAAAGAACTATAGCTACTTTAATTGAAAAATATGCTGGTGCATTCCCAACTTGGATGTCTCCAGTTCAAGCTAAAGTTCTTCCACTTTCTGATAAGTATGCTGACTATGCTGATGAAGTAGTTAGAACTTTAAGAAAAAATGGTGTAAGAGTTGAAGTTGACCACAGAACTGAAAAAATTGGTTACAAAATTAGAGAAGCTAGACTTGAAAGAGTTCCTTATATCCTAGTTGTTGGAGAAAAGGAAGCAGCAAACAACGAAGTTTCTGTAAGAAGTAGAAAAAATGATGATGAAGGTGCAATGGCTTTAGATGCTTTTGTTTCTAGAATCACTACTGAAATAGCTAACAAAGAAAGATAATTCTATATAAACATGGCAAACAAATTAGTTTGTCATGTTTTTTTATTTTTAGGCAACATAAAAAAGGTAAAATATAGGTATATTAATATATAGTCTTATCTAATATACTTTGAAAGGAATTGAGATTATTGAGTATTAATGAAAATAATTATATAGAATTAACTAAAGAAGAAATCGAAGGTTGTAGACATAAATCAGAGAAAAAATGGTATGGAATATTATTATTTATTAATTTTTCTATAATAATTGCAGTTATAATTTTTTGTATAATTAATATACCACGTTATAACACGTTACCTAATACCTTAAAAGAATCATTTTCAGACCCTTCTTCATATGCAAATGTAATAATATCTCCTAGCTCTGCTTTAAATAGCTTTCCAACCGAACTACAACTTTTATTAACAGGAATTGTTGCAATAATTGCTTTTCCTTTTGGAGTAAATCTTTATTATGCTAAATATAGATCAAGAGCAATAAAAATTACCGAAAACAATTTTCCAGAAGTTTATAATAATATAGCTAAATTTTCTCATAAAATGGGTTTGAAAAAGGTTCCTGAAGCACTTTTAATTCAACAAAATGGCGTAATGAATGCATTCTCAGCATTTATAATCCGTAAACAATATATTGAAATTGATAGTGATTTATTTGAAATTGCTTATAGAGAATATAATGATTTAGATTCTATTAACTTTATAATCGCCCATGAATTAGCTCATATTAAATATAAACATGCTACTTTCTATTACAATTTATTTATCATATTTTCTACTATAATTCCTATAATAGGTACTACTGCTTCTAGAGCTAGGGAATATAGCTGTGATAGATTAGCTCAAAAGGTTACAGGAAATACTGGTGTTGAGGCTATCTTTTCTTTATTTGCAGGAAAACACCTTTATAAAAGAATTGATGTTTATGATTATATTAATAATAGCAATGATATACGTGGATTTTTTGTATGGTGTACTAATTTAATGAGTTCTCATCCTATATTACCAAAAAGAATTAGAGCTTTAATACAAATGAAAGGTAGTGGAGATCTATACTAGTTTCAAGTGACAAGTGACAAGTTGTAAGGGGCAATAAACTTTAGTTTCTAAAATTATAGAAGAAAAAAAGGTTAATGTAATCTGCACATTACATTAACCTCTTTTCTTTTCACACAACTATTTAAATTCAACAGTGGCTTATAAATAATACAAGATATAATTTTTTGAGAAATTTTATTCCTTAAAGGAAAGATGATTTTACTTAGTTTTTAGAGTAATACTCTACAACTAGAACTTCGTTAATTTCTATTGGAACTTCAGTTCTTTGAGGAAGTCTTTCTAAAACTCCTGAGAAATTATCTTCATTTTTACTTAAGTATGGTAATACATTAAGTATGTTTGCTTCAAAGTTTTCTTTGAACATAACATTCTTTTGAGATTTCTCTCTTAATTTTATTTCATCTCCAACAGAAACGTTGAATGATGGAATATCAACTTTTTTACCATTAACTAAAATATGCCCATGAACAACCATTTGTCTTGCTTGTCTTATAGAATTTGCAAATCCTAATCTATAAACTATATTATCTAATCTGCACTCTAATAAATTAATTAAGGCATGCCCTGTTAATTCCTTTGATTTAGATGCTTTTACAAAGTAATTAGCAAATTGCTTTTCCATTACTCCATAATAAGCTCTTAATCTTTGCTTTTCTAGTAATTGAGTACCATAGTCAGAAAGTTTTTTATCATTTCTTGCTGTACCTTTGGCTGCTCTTTTCATTGCCTTTGGATGACCACAAACATTTAAGCCTAATCTTCTACACTGCTTAAATCTCGGGCCCATCATCTTTGCCATACAATCATCTCCTTAAATTATTCTTAAGCCTAAACATAATATATCATATAAATTTAATTTTGTAAATGATATTGATTATCATTATTGTTTTTTACATATATGCCATTACTGTACAAAATAAAACAAGGTAATAAACAATAAAATATTAATACTTTATTGTTTATTACCTTATTTAAACCTTATTTAAGCAACAATTAGCTTCTTAGCATTTTTATAATAATTCTCATTTTGCAATTCTTCAATAAACTTTTCTACATAAGCTTCAGAAGTACATTCAATATAAATAGCCACTTCTCCATCTATAGTCTTATCTATAATTTTTATATTATTAAAAGTCTCTCTACATCTATTTATAACTTCTTCCCTATCTAAAGTCTTTATTCTTAAAATACAATTACATGTCTTACTAGCAAATTTAATTACATTTGCCTCTTCTTTATTAAAACTATCAACATCAGTAAATCTACTATTAATAATATCATTTAAATCACTATAAACAGCACTTCCTGTCGGTAATTTCCCTGCACCCTTACCTACAAATAATAATTCTCCTATTTCATCCCCATTTAAAATAACTGCATTAACTTCATTATTTATTTTAGCTAATATACTTTCTTCATCTACCAATATAGGTTTTACTGAAGTATATATTCCACTTTTACATTTAAAAGCCTCTGCAACAAGTTTAATTTTACACTTTAACTTATTTGCATATTTAAAATCAGCCTCATCAATATCAGTAATTCCCTCTATTGATATATCATTCCATTCAAATTTTTTATCAAAAGCTAAACTTGATAATATTGCAAGCTTTCTAGCAGCATCATATCCCATAACATCTGATTCTGGATTAGCTTCTGCAAACCCAAGCTCTTGTGCCTCTTTTAGTGCTTCTTCATAAGATAAACTTTCTCCATCCATCTTAGTCAATATAAAATTTGTTGTTCCATTTAATATTGCTTTTATACTGTTTATACCATTTCCATAAAGGCTTTCAGTTAATGGTTTTATTATAGGAATTCCACCAGCCACTGCAGCTTCAAATTTTAATGAAACATTATTCTCTTTAGCTAATTGAAATAATTCATGCCCAAATGTAGCTATTAAATCCTTATTTGCTGTAATTACATGTTTCTTTAATGATAATGCTTTTTTTACATAATCATAAGCTGGATGAAGTCCGCCCATTACTTCTATTACAACATCATTTTCTATTGAAAAAAACTCTTCTACATTAGTCGTAATAACCTCACTATGACTTGAACTAATATGCTTTTCTTTATCTCTGACTAAGATACTTGTAATAATTATTTCATTTTTACCATTGTTTTCCCTATTTTTATCTATTAATTCAATAAGCCCACTACCTACTACTCCATATCCCATAATAGCTACTTTAGTCATTATTATTTCCTCCACTCAATTATTATATTGCTTTTAATGCATGATTAATGTCGTTAATTAAATCTTTTGTATCCTCTATTCCAACGGAAAGTCTAAGCATATCAGGAGTAACTCCACTTGCCCTTTGTTCATCCTCTCCTAATTGACTATGAGTAGTAGTAGCTGGATGTAAAAGACAACTCCTTGCATCTCCTAAAGTTACAGCTAAGGCTATTAAATTTAATGCCCTACTAAACTTTTTAGCTTCTTCAATTCCACCCTTAACTCCAAATGTTAAAAGTCCACTTGCTCCATTTTTAAGATATTTTTTAGCTAAGTCATAAGATTTACTTCCTTCAAGCAATGGATAATTAACCCATGATACCTTTTCTTGTGTTGTTAACCACTGTGCAATTTCTAAAGCATTTTTAGAGTGTCTCTCCATTCTTAAATGTAAAGTTTCTAATCCTAAATTAGTTAAGTATGCATTAAATGGACTCATGCATGCTCCTAAATCCCTAAGTAATGTTACTCTTAACTTAACTATATATGCAGCATCACCAAATGTTTCAACATACTTTACTCCATGGTAACTTGGATCTGGTAAAACTAAATCATCAAATTTACCATTTGTCCAATCAAAGTTTCCTCCATCTACAACTATTCCACCAATAGTCTGAGCATGCCCCTCTGAGTATTTTGTTGTTGAATGTACAACAACATTAACTCCATGCTCAAATGGATTGCAATGATATGGTGTAGCAACCGTATTATCGACTATAAATGGTACTCGAAGCTTTTTAGCCACTGATGAAAACTTATTAAAATCTAAAACATTTAAACCCGGGTTACCTATTGTTTCTCCATAAACAACCTTAGTATTTTCTTTAGCTTTAGATAAAATTTCTTCTTCTGATGCATCTGGATCTACAAAAGTAACTTCTATTCCTAAATTTTTAAGATGTACGGTAAATAAATTAACTGTTCCACCATATAAAGATGATACTGAAATTACATGATCTCCTTCTTTACAAACATTTAAAATTGCATATAAAATTGCTGATTGTCCCGAAGCAGTTGCTACAGCTCCAACTCCACCTTCTAGCTTTGCATATTTCTCTTCCAACGCCCCAACTGTTGGATTAGAAATTCTGCTATATAAATGACCTTCAGCCTTTAAATCAAATAAAGCTGCTAATGTATCTGGATCATCATACTTATAAGTTGCACTTTGATAAATTGGTAAAACCCTTGGATCCCCTGATTTTGGTTGATATCCTCCATGAATTCCTACTGTTCCTTTACCTAAATTAATTGCCATAAATAAATCCCCCTTTTTAATAGCTAGGAGTTAGCAGTTTTTAGTTAACTTAAAACTTACTCCTACTGTCCTTTAAATTTTATTTTTAATACTTATTGCTCTTTTATTAATTTATAATGGAAAAAATATTAGCCTTTATTCTAAATGTTTTAATTTTGTGTACAAAAAAAGCTATTTCTTATTATCCTTTATAGATAATGAGAAATAGCTAAATAAGCTTATTTATTAATATATACTCTCATTTCTCAGGTTAAACCTGCAGGATTTAGCACCAGCATTAATAATTTTTAGTTTTAGTTATTGATTACTAGTTATTGATCAAATTCTACCGAATTTCTAAAATATAAAAATTAAAATAATTTTTATACTAACTACTAACTTCTAACTGTTAACTTGTAACTATCAACAGGTTGCTAGGTTTCTCAGGGCCAGTCCCTCCACCGTTCTTAATAAAAGATTTTTTATTTAATTGTTATCTTTATTATACACATTTGGAATATTTTTTCAAGTATTTTATTTTTTATTTTTTATTAATCATTATAAATTCATCATTAGTTATTATTCCATTAACTTTAATATCATGACTTTCACTTTCAATACTTTTCACTAATTGAAAATCATATGCTAATGATATTCTATTACTTATGTCCTTAATTTGTGAAACATATTTATCATAATAACCTCCACCATAACCTATCCTATTACCAAATCTATCAAATGCTACACCAGGCATTATTATTAAATCAAACTCTCTACCTATTTTATTTTTTTCCACACTTTTAGGTTCAAGTATACCCCAGTTATCCACACTCATGTTATTTAAACTGTTAATATTTATTGCTACCATTTCTTTATTAACTTTATCAGTTTTTGGAACATAAATTTCCTTATTATCATTTAAAGCATATTTTATAAACTTTTTAGTATCTACTTCAGATCCAAAACTTACATAAGTAAATATTTTCTTTGCCTTATTATAAATATCGCTATTTATTAACTGTTTAAATATTAATTCATCATAGTTTTTTTTTACTTCTAAAGATAAGTAATTTCTCTTTTTTATTACTTCTTCTCTGATCTTAATCTTTTCCATAGTTAATTCCCCTTAAATATAGCATATTATTTGAAATTTAAAATCTAACTGGCTATTTCTTTTTCTCCTTCTAAAGTATATAAACTATAAAATTTCCCTTTCTTATCTATAAGTTCATCAAACGTCCCTGTCTCAACAATATTCCCTTCATCCATAACTATAATCTCATCATATCTATTTAAAACACTATCTATTAACTTATGAGTTACAGTAATTACTGTTAAATTATCTATTTTTAATAATGTATCTTCAATCTCAAAAGCTGTTTTACTGTCAAGCGCTGACGTACCTTCATCAAGTAAAAGTATTGGTGTATTTTGGATTAATGATCTTGCTATAGCTACTCTTTGTTTTTGACCACCTGATAAATTATTACCATTTTCACCTATTTCAGAATTCATTCCTTTAGGTAAAATCTCTAGAAACTCACTAACACCGCTATTTTCTATAGCTTTTTCTAAATCATCTTCACTAAAATCTTTTCCTAGAATAATGTTTTCTTTTAAGGTTTTATCAAACATATATACATTTTGATGAATAATAGACATCTGATTATTAATTGAATTTTTATCTAAATTATTATACTCGTAACCATCAAAAGCTATTTCACCCTTAAAATCTTCATAATAACCTAATAATAATTTTAGTAAAGTTGATTTACCACTACCACTACGCCCAACAATGACATATTTTTTATCTTTTTCGAACTTTACAGACAATCCATCTAATACATTTCTATCTTCATTATAAGCAAAAGTAATATCTTTTAATTCAATATCTTTATTAAAGCTTTCAAGTTTTATATTATCTTTACTATCTTTATATTCATTAATTATATCTAAAAGTTTTGTATTTACATCTTTCATTCCTTTTACTAAAGTAACTTTACTTACTATCCAAGTTATTGGCCAGCAAATTCCATTAGCTAATTGAACTACAGCAAATAAGGTACCTACTGTTAATTGTCCTTTAATTAAAAAATATCCACCTAAAGCTATAGTTGAAACTTGAGACATTATTCCTAAAAACATTGATAAAGCTTGTGATATTCCTTGTATATGATTAGATTTAAACTTTAAGTTTTCTACTGTGCTATTTGCATCTAGAAACTCTTCTGTCATATTATCAACAATATTATATGATTTAATTACCTCATAACCTGAAAATATATCCTTAATTCTAGTAGTAAATATACTATTTTGCTTACTAACATTATCTTGCCTTTTAGCCGTTGGTGCTCCTAATATTGCTGGAACTAAAAATAATAATGCTGAAGTAGCGCATACAACTAATGTTATCCATGGATTAATCCATAAAAGAAGTGCTGTAGTACCAACAAAAATTACTATATCTCCAATCATCTCAAGATATGGAACTAAATATTTAGTTTCCACCATATTAATATCATTAGTTAATTGTGATATATATTCTGCTGTATTTTCACTATTAAAATCTTTATAATTTTTTCTTAATATTCCTCTAAAAATATCCTCTTTAAAATCAGTTAAAGTTTTCTTAATATAAATAAATTGAGTTGTTTTATTCAAATAATCATTTATACCTTCAACAATAAAAAATATAACTGAAAATATTAATATATTAATAAACCCACTTACATCCTTATTCATAGCACTATCTACTATCTGCTGAATTAAAAGTGCAATTAGTACCTGCATAACTGCTCCGAAAGTTCTAAAAAGCACTGTTGTTGCAAGCCATCCCTTATACTTTAAAATATACTCTCTCATAAATTTTCTACCCCTTATCATATAATTAAATATTTTTTTCTTATATTGCCATTATATCAGCTTAGATTTTTTTATAAACCCAATTACTGTAAAAGGTTAATATAAGATTATAAGAGGTCAATATTCTTTATTAAGATGAAAATAGAACTACAAAAAAGTTTACTGCATTTAATTATAAACTTTTAATTAATACTATATCTCTTAATATTGATGCAGCTGCATTTCTTGTGCCAGAAGCTCCTCCAATGATGCTTACATCACCTAATGTATCCGTTTTAAAATAAATCCCCTTATTCTTATAATCAACAAAATAAAGAGGATGATTTTCATCAATTTCAATTAACTTTACATAAGCATTTATTTCATCATCTAAACTATCAACTTTCCCAATTAATTTAAGCTTTTTATTTTTCTTTTTAAGCTCTCTTAAATACTCTAGTTTTACTTCTGCAATTCCTTCAATTTCTATATCATTTAAATTTATATCAGTTCCCTTAAGCACGTTAGATAATATTATTACCTTACACGCAGTATCATATCCTAATACATCTAAGCTTGGATTTGCCTCTGCAATTCCACACTCCTGTGCATCCTTTAAAGCTTCTTCATAAGTAATATCATCATTTATCATTTTACTTAATATATAATTTGTTGTTCCATTTAGTATACCTTCAATAGATTGAATTTCACTTCCTGCAATATCATATATTCCTCCATTAATTGAAGGTAATGCTCCGCCTGTCGTGCAACCAACTTTAAGCTCTACTGAATTTTTATGAGCAATTTCTTTTAATTCATTATACTTTAATATGATAGGTCCTTTATTTCCTGTAACTACATTCATTTTATTTTCTAAAGCTCTTTTTATATGAGTTAATCCTGGTTCTCCTGTTTCTATATTTGTTGATGTTAATTCTATTAAAGTATCTATATCATTATTGTTAATAATATCTTTAATGTTTAAATCGGACTTCCATGATAAATGCTCTTTAATATTTCTATTATTTTCAATAAACTCAATTACTTCATCTAAATTAATTCCTTTTTTATCGTATAATCCACCATCACTTTTTAATATGTATTTTATTTTTATATCTAAATGATACTTTTCTAAAATATAATCTTTTTTATCTGTAAATAGTTTTATTAATGCTTGTCCTACTCCACCAAATCCTATTAATCCTATATTCATAATTCACCCCAAAATTTTATAATAAAAGCACTTACCCCTTAAGGTAAATGCTCGTTACTTAAACTTAACATTATATATAATTATACCAATTTCTATTGATTATATCCATTTATATCACTATTTAAAATATATCTCTTAGCTTGTTTGCATCTTTCCTTAAGGTTAAAAATCCTAAAACAAGTAATCATCATTATTATTCCTATCAATGGAAGCGAAATAAATAATATGTTTGTCCATATTTCAGTTGTTGGATAATAAACAAAATTAACTAAAAGATTATTAGCAAAATGCATTATCATACATATATAAATTGATCTAGTATAATAAAATACAGTTCCTATTATTAAACCTAACAAAAATGCATTAATACCTTGAGGCATATTTAAATGTACTATTCCAAAGATTAAGGCTGAATAAACAATAGCTTTTTTACTATTATATTTATTTATTAATCCTTTTAATAATATCCCTCTATATAATGTCTCCTCAAAAATAGGTGCTATTACACAACTTTCTATTAAAAGAATTGACATTGGTAATGAATCAAAATATTCCATTGCTGACTCAAACATTTCCCCAGTAGGAATTGAAAATAATATATAATCGAACCATCCATACGTTATTAATATATATGAAACAATTAGCAATGATCCAATTAAGTAATCTAATTTTCTTATTTTAAAATTATTAGTAATTTCATTTTGTAAAACAAATTTGTTATTTATAAATACAATAATCACTAAAATAGCTCCAAATTGATAAATACAAGATAATAAAGTTGATATAGTATACCAAAAATCACTATAAGTATTAATTCCAAAATTGCTTAATACCATATAGAATGCATCTGTTGGAGTATTTAAAAACATAACTACTATATCAAATAAAAATGATAAACCTAATGCTTGCCAAAAATTAATTGCTTTTACTTCGATTCTCTCTTTATTCAGATACTTAAAATAATTTATACTCATAAAATCCTTTTCCTTTTACATTAATACCTTTATTTTATTTTATTCCCTATTTAATGTAAACATTATTATAAAAATTAAAAAGCTAGATTAACTAGCTTTTTAACTTTATCTATCTATCCTTGATTCAAAAGTACCACATTCAGTTTGTATTTCTGACAAAGCATATGAACCTTCTATACTTATATTATTAGCTTCACATTTTTGATTATTATTGTATATACAATTTTCAGCTTCACATACTATATTTAATGAATTTTGAGGTATTTGTGTATTGTTAGTAAGTCCTCCTTCTTTTCTTCTAAAGTTTTCACAGCTTGTAAAATTGGCAGTAATAGTATTTTTACCTGCAACTCTAATAGATTCTCTACAACATAAGTTATTCTGATTATGAGTACATGTATTAACGCTACATATTAAATTATTCATTTTCTAATCCTCCAATAAAATAATATTTCAGCTAATATTATTTTATTAATATTCATTTTTTATACTTTGCATAAAGTTAAACTGATTTATAAATGATATATTTAGTGCTTTATATTTAGTAATTAGTTAACTTTTTCTCTAACCCACTTTATTTTTTACTTATATTAGATTAAAATTATTATTAATAGTCAAAATATATGTTATAAATGTTATATGTTTAGGAAATAATTATTTGTTATAGAATAATTTTAAATTCTTATGTAAATATTTTTAACTTAAATTAAGCGTTAATAGGAGAGGTAAGATATGTCAACTGAAATTAATTCTTCTAATTTTATAAGAAATATAATAGTAGATGATTTAGAAAACGGAAAACACAAAGAAATAATAACACGTTTCCCACCAGAACCAAATGGATACCTTCATATAGGTCATGCCAAATCAATTCTTTTAAACTTTGGTTTAGCTGAGGAATTCCACGGTAAAACTCATCTTAGATTTGATGATACTAATCCAGTAAAGGAAGATACTGAATATGTTGAATCAATTAAAGAGGATGTTAAATGGCTTGGCGGAAATTGGGATGAACTTTACTTTGCATCAGATTATTTTGATACAATGTATAACAAAGCAGTTCTTTTAATAAAGAAAGGATTAGCTTA
This sequence comes from Clostridium sp. K13, assembly GCF_019734195.1. Lineage (GTDB taxonomy): Bacteria > Bacillota > Clostridia > Clostridiales > Clostridiaceae > Clostridium. Next base: position 26,899 of record NZ_JAASHM010000008.1, read on the forward strand.
TGTTTGTGATTTAACTCCAGAAGAAGCTAAAGAGTATAGAGGAACTTTAACTCAACCTGGTAAAGAAAGTCCTTATAGAAGTAGAACTGTAGAAGAAAATTTAGATCTATTTGAAAGAATGAAAAATGGTGAATTTAAAGATGGTGAGAAGGTTTTAAGAGCTAAAATTGATATGACTTCTCCTAATATGAATATGAGAGATCCTATTATCTATAGAATTGCTCATGCAACTCATCACAACACAGGAGATAAGTGGTGCATTTATCCTATGTATGACTTTGCTCATCCATTAGAAGATGCTATAGAAAATGTAACTCACTCTATTTGTACTTTAGAATTCGAAGATCACAGACCTTTATATGATTGGGTTGTTAAAGAATGTGAAATGGAAGCTCAACCTAGACAAATTGAATTTGCTAGATTAAATATGACTAATACAGTTATGAGTAAGAGAAAACTTAAGCAATTAGTTGATGAAGGCATTGTTGATGGATGGGATGATCCAAGAATGCCTACTATCTCTGGCTTAAGAAGAAGAGGATGTACTCCTGAAAGTTTAAAGAATTTCTGTGCTGCTATAGGTGTTGCTAAAGCTAACTCTACTGTAGATTCTCAAATGCTTGATTACTTCATAAGAGAAGATTTACAAACAAAAGCTCCTAATGCAATGGCAGTTTTAAGACCATTAAAATTAGTTATCACCAACTATCCAGAAGGTCAAACTGAAATGCTTGAAGTTAGTAATAATGCAAAGGATGAATCTTTTGGTAAGAGACTTGTTCCATTCTCAAGAGAATTATATGTTGAGCAAGAAGACTTTATGGAAGTTCCAGTAAAAAAATACTTTAGATTATTCCCTGGAAATGAAGTTAGATTAATGGGAGCTTACTTTGTTAAATGTAATGAAGTAATTAAAGATGAAAATGGCAATGTAACTGAAATCCACTGTACTTACGATCCAGAAACTAAGAGTGGTTCAGGATTTACAGGAAGAAAAGTTAAAGGAACAATTCACTGGGTAGATGCAAACAACTGTGTACCTGCTGAATTCAGATTATATGAACCATTAATTTTAGATGATGCACCTGAAAATGAAGGTAAGCATTTCTTAGAACAAATAAATCCAAACTCTATGGAAGTTTTACAAGGATTTATTGAGCCAACAGCTATAGAAAATGCTAAGCCTCAAGATAAATTCCAAATGGTTAGAAATGGATTCTTTAATGTAGATACTAAATATACTACACCTGAAAAATTAGTATTTAATAGAATAGTTTCTTTAAAATCTTCATTTAAATTAAAATAAGAGAAAGGCATTTTGCCTTTCTCTTATTTTAATTAGGTATAGTGAGTGTCTTTGAGGTTTCATACACAGTAATTTTATAATCAGGTACACACAAGTCGCTACTTATATAATTATTTTTTTATGGTTCCTCTATCTTCGTGGAATCCATAATCACCAGTTAAATCATTTAATAAATTACAATCACAATCTACATCCCAATATTCTGGAGTTAAATAATTATTTTGAATTTTATAGGTATAAGAATATTTTTTATTATCATTTATCCCATTGGTCTGCCCTCCTAACACTCTTATCAATATTAGTTTGCACTATATTAATAATTTAATACTAGAAGTTATTTGTAAGAATTCATCGTTTTTTATTAACATTGATGATTTTTAATTACTTTCCTTTATTTTCACATTTACATTTATCAGTAACAGTTGATGTTGCACTTGCAGGTGATGCCCATTGATTGTTTCCTGCAGATTTTACTGCTCCACTACATTCACAACTGCAACTTGAAGTACATTTTCCACTACCGTCCTTATGACATCCACATTCTGAATGTTTATTCATTGCATTTCCCTCCAGTGTCCTATTGAATTTAGTCCTGATACAGCCAAGTCTAAACTTAGTTCTACCACCACTACAATAATAGTTTGTACATTTCTCTTCCTTTGATACTATGTATTAATTGTTCTCCTTAGCAGAGTAATCTCAATTTTTCCTATAATCTAAATTAATTTATTTTTTATCCAATATAAATTAAATTTAGTATATATCTTAATATTTTTACAAAATTAAAACTCTCTATAAAAATAGGGAGTTTTAATTTAAAATATATTTTATTGCATAGAATTCTGATTTGAATTTTGTTGAGCTTTTTTGTATGCATCAATATTAGAATCAATTTGAGCACTACTCATTCCATTTTGTATAGCATTTTGGTTATTATAGCTGCTTTGCATACTATTTTGTTGTTGTTGTTGTGCATTACTATTCATACTTTGTGCACTACTATTCATGCTTTGTTGAGCATTACTATTCATAGCTGAATTACTTTGATTTTGTTTATTCATATTGTTCATAATATTGCCTCCAATTATATTTTTCGGTATTATTTTATGAATTTTTCCTTATATAATACATGGCAATAATTTCTTTAAATAAAAAAGATAAGCTTTCGCTTATCTTTTTCATTATATTTCTAAAAATCTATTAAATCTTTCTCTAACCTTTTCTTCACCAATAATTTGCATTATAGTATAAAGATCAGGAGTATTTGCTCTATGTGATAATGCAGCTCTAACAGCTCCAGCAACGTCAGAAATCATTCCCTTGTACGCATCTGGATTAGCTTTGTATTCTTTTCTATTTGCACAATATCCAAGTTCTGCTCCAATTACCTTTAATTCTTCAAACCAGTTTTCTTGGCTTCCTATGTTGAAAGTAAACTTCTTAGCATATTCTTCAATTACAGCTTTAGCATTTTCTAATGATAAAGTTTTTGGTAATTCAACATTTTCTGCTGTTTCATTATAGAATAATTCATCAAAGAAGTAGAATATCTTATCTTTAACTTCATCCCATTTAGCAAAGTCTTTTCTTGGCTTTGGACCTTCTTTATCTATGTTAAATACTTCTCTAGCCATTTTTTCATTTGAAGTTACTAGGTTATACATTTCTTCATCATATTTCTTTGCCCATGTAGTATATTGTTCATATACTTTGTCTGCTGACATTCTAGCTATAACATCCTTAGAAACGTCATTTAACTTAACTAAATCAAATAATGCTCCACTCTTACTCATTTTTTCTAAAGCAACATGGAATTCATGATAATCAGCTGTTGGATGTTCTGCTCTCCACTCTTCATAGCTTGAGTTTACTATATTTAATAAATATTCTATAACACATACTACTGGATATCCAACTTCGTTGTAGTAAGAAACTGCTGCTTCAGCATCTTTTCTCTTAGAAAGCTTTCTCTTAGATCCACCTTCTTGTTTCATTATAGTTGGAATATGAGCATAGTTTGGTCTTTCAAATCCTAATACGTCAAATAATTGAACGTGTATTGGAAGTGATGATAACCATTCTTCTCCTCTTATTACATCTGTAGTTCTCATTAGGTAATCATCAATTGCATGTGCAAAGTGATATGTAGGAAGTCCATCACCTTTTATTAAAACTACATCTTGATTATTTTCTGGGAATGATATATCTCCCTTTATTAAATCATGGAATTCTACTCTATTTTCTATATTTCCAGGTGATTTTAATCTTAAAATATAAGTTTCACCATTGTTTATTCTTTCTATAGCTTCTTCTTCAGTAATATTTCTGTATTTAGCATATTCTCCATAGTATCCTGGAGTGATTTTATTAGCTATTTGCTCTTCTCTTAAAGCTGCTAATTCTTCTGGAGTACAGAAATCTGGATATGCTAAACCTTTTAATAATAAATCCTTAGCAAAAGTTCTATAAATTTCAGCTCTTTCACTTTGTCTGTATGGGCCATATTCACCTTTTGAAGTTTCTTGACCTGTCATACCTTCACTGAAGTCCATCCCAAAGTTGTGCATAGTTGCAATTGTATCTTCTATTGCTCCTTCAACTTCTCTCTTTTGGTCTGTATCTTCTATTCTTAAATAGAAAATCCCTTCACTTTGGCTTGCTAATCTTTCATTGATTAATGCAGCGAAAACTCCACCAATATGTTGAAACCCTGTTGGTGATGGTGCATATCTAGTTACTCTAGCACCTTCTTTTAAATTTCTCTTTGGATATTTTGCTATATAATATTCTCTGTCATGTTCAACATTAGGGAATATTATCTCAGCTAACTTTTCAAATGCCATACTTTTCTCTCCTTTATATATAATGTAAATAAATAATTTCGCCTCTGGGACGCATATATTTATCTCCAATAAAAAAAGCCTTTCACCCAATTAAATTAGGACGAAAGACTATATTTCCGCGTTACCACCTAAATTGACTAATATAAACTAGCCCACTCAAATTATATATTAATTTTTATTGCTCCAAGGTTTCCTTCAATAGTTTTAAGTTTTAGGCTCACACCACTCCTAAATCGCTTTAAAATAAAAATCTATTTACTGCTCCTCTTCAACACAACTATTATAACTATTATTTACAAATTACAGATTAATTATACAGATTCAAATTATTATTGTAAAGTGTTTTACTAAATACTTACCTAATTAAAATAATATAAATAAGTATCCTTTAAGTTTATTTTTTTATCATTAATATTAAATCAAAAAAGCAAATCAAAGTGTAATTAACTCTAATGATAATACCACCTTAATTTGCTTAAAGTATTTATATAATAAACTCTATCTTATTGCAAAATATATTACAAATAACCCTGCTAAAACGTACATAACCGGATGAACCTTTTTAGCTTTTCCTTTAAAGGCCATAAGAACTACATATGATAAGAATCCACATGCTATTCCTTCACCAATACTATAAGTTAAAGGCATTAATATTATAGTTAAAAATGCTGATATTGAAACTTCTGGCTTGTCCCATTCAATTTCTTTTAGTGCACTACACATTAATGAACCAACTATAATAAGAGCCGGTGCAGTAACTGCTGAAGTTATTACTGTTAGTAATGGTGAGAAGAATAATGAAACTAAGAATAAAATTCCTACTACTACACTTGAAAATCCTGTTTTAGCCCCTACTGCTACTCCTGATAATGACTCAACATAAGAAGTAGTATTAGTAGTTCCAAATATTGATCCTATACAAGTTGCAACTGAATCTGCAAGTAATGCCTTTGAACCGCCTTCAACTGAACCATCTTTTTTAAGTAATCCAACCTTTGAACCAACTGCAACTAATGTACCAGCTGTATCAAAGAAATCCATAAATAAGAAAGTAAATATAACTAATATCATTTGTGGATTAAATATATTCCCTATATTTTTAAGTGCAACTCCAAATGTAGGTGCCATTGATGGTGGCATTGATATTATTGAAGTTGGAAGATCAATTAATCCAAATACCATTCCAACAACTACTGTTGCTGCCATTCCTATGAATATAGCTATGTTAGAACCTCTAACCATTAATATTGCCATTACTATAAGTCCAAATATTGAAAGTAATACTGTTGGATTTGTTAAATCTCCAAGTCCTACAAAAGTTGCTTGATTTGCTACAACTATTCCTGCATTTTTTAATCCAATAAAAGCTATAAATAATCCAATTCCTGCACTTACAGCAAACTTTAAGTTTGTTGGTATTGCTTTAATAACCAATTCTCTTAAACCTGTTGCTGATACTATTAAAAATATAATTCCAGATGCAAGTACACCTGATAATGCTGTTTGCCATGGAATATTCATTCCTATACAAACACTATATGTAAAGAAAGCATTTAATCCAACTCCAGGAGCTAGTCCCATTGGAAATTTTGCGAATATACCCATTATTAATGTTCCAACTGCTGCTGCTACAGCTGTTGCAACAAACACACTTTTTTCTGGCATTCCAGCATCAGCTAAAACGCTAGGAATTAAAAATAATGCATATGCCATTGTTAAAAATGTTGTTATTCCTGCTATTGTTTCTGTTTTTAAATTCGTATTTTTTTCTTGAAAATTAAAATATTTAGATATTAAACTTGTCATTTGCTTACTCCTCCATGCACTTTTTATGTAATCGCAATATTTATCGCATGTTGAGTATAAATTTTGATATGTAAATTAGTTCATTTTTTATTATTCTTATATGTTTAATATATAAATAAGACTTATTATATAAAACATATCGTAGTCAAATCATTTATGGTGATTTGGTAGAAACTGTTGGACCTTATTTCCAACTTTATACGATAAACACGATTACTTTGTATAATTATAAGAATAATATAATATAAAGTTCGTGTTTTGTCCATACATTTCCCCCAAATTCCATGATTTGCTTTGCCGCTTTCTATATAATGTTCGTGTTTTTTAGAAAAAGAATGTATTTTATTTTGGTAAAATACATTCTTTTTTAAATGCTTATATTAATATTTTTTATACTTTTATAATTAAATTAGATATTTAAGTTTAATTTACATAAATAATATAGATATCATAGAAAACAAACAAATAGCTACATATAATATCATTCCTAAATTGATCCAAACTATATTAAATACAGTTCCTTTTTCTAGTTTAATTTCACCATCTAATAATGCTACACTTTTTCTATTTTTTATTAATAATACTAATCCTATAATTACTATAATCAATAGTACAATTGTAACAGCTCCTAAAACAACTATATTAGAACTATCTCCAATTAAAGCTGGTAAAATAACACTTCCCATAATATTTACAACTATATGAAGTATTATTGGATATTTTATTGTTCCTGTTTTTAATGTTACATAGGCAAATATTATTCCTAATGCTACTGCGTAGAAAAACTGTGAAAAGTTTGCATGAAAGAATCCAAATAAAACTGCAGTTGTTATTATTGCAATTTTATCTCCATATCCTCTTAGCTTATTAAGCATTACTCCTCTAAACATTATTTCTTCAATTATAGGTGACAATATTCCTACAAAAATTAATGACCAAAACCAATTGCTTCCCTCAAGAACACCTACTAAAGGATTTACTATTTCACTACCTTTAATTACTGCTATTAACATCATAATAAGATTAGTTAAAAGATTAACTATATATACCACACTGTACGACATTAAAAATAATTTTATAATTTTAGCAATTCCTAATGTATTACTTTCTCTTTTTTCAACTTCTGGCAATTTTTTAACCATAAAATAAAATACAGGAAATCCAATTAAATAAAAACTTATTGCAATTCCTACATAACTTATCCAAGGAGCCGTTAATAACTCTTGATTAACTACCCCAATAATTCCAAAGAATACTCCTTGTATAATATTAACTAATAACATTGATGTAAAAACAGCAAGTCCTATTTTGCTAAATACCTTTTTATGATTTACCTTAGTTTGTAATTCCATATATCCCTCTCCTTTATATTTTATATTCCTAATTATATATTCTTCATTTTATCATTTATGTATTACTTTATAAACATTTTTAACCATTTTTGTAATATAATACAAAAGAATCACATTCCTTATTAAAATGTGATTCCTTTATTATATACTTAATTAATCTAATTTCTTAGTATCAATCCAAGACATCATTTCTCTTAATTCTTTACCAACTTTTTCAATTGGATGTTCTGCTTCCATTCTTCTTACTGCATTAAATTGTGGTCTACCAACTTGGTTTTCCATTAACCAATTTCTAGCGAAAGTACCATCTTGAATTTCAGTTAATACTTTCTTCATTTCCTTCTTAGTTTCATCAGTAACAATTCTGTTACCAATCATGTAGTCACCATATTCAGCAGTATCAGAAATTGAATATCTCATAGCAGCCATACCACCTTGATACATTAAATCAACTATAAGCTTCATTTCATGTAAACATTCAAAGTAAGCATTTTCTGGAGCATATCCTGCTTCAACTAAAGTCTCAAATCCAGCCTTAATAAGTGCTGTACAACCACCACAAAGAACTGCTTGTTCTCCAAATAAGTCTGTTTCAGTTTCATCTTTGAATGTAGTTTCTAACACACCAGCTCTTGCTCCACCAATTCCATTTGAATAAGCTAAAGCTAAATCTTTTGCATTTCCTGTATAGTCTTGTTGTACTGCTATTAAACAAGGAACTCCTGATCCTTCAGTATAAGTTCTTCTTACCATATGTCCAGGCCCCTTTGGAGCAACCATAAATACATCAATATTTGAAGGAGGAACTATTTGTCCATAATGAATATTGAATCCATGAGCAAATGCTAAAGCATTTCCTTCCTCTAAATTTGCAGCTATTTCATCTTTATAAACCTTAGCTGCTTTTTCATCTGGTAGTAATACCATAACAACATCAGCCATTTTTGTAGCTTCAGCAACAGTAGCAACTTCTAAACCTGCTTCTCTAGCTCTATCAGCTGATTTGCTTCCTTCATATAATCCTACTACTACATCTATTCCACTTTCATGAAGATTTAATGCATGTGCATGTCCTTGGCTACCATAACCAATTACTGCAACTCTTTTTCCTTTTAATAAATCTAAATTTGTGTCCTTTTCATAAAACATTTTTGCCATCTTTATACCCCCGATTTATTTATTATTTTTATTTATTAAAAATTGCTACCATTATGCTTATGATAGAAATTTAGACTAACATTTTAAGTCTTCTTCATTTATTATTTGATGAATTGGAGCCCCTGGAGCAACCATAGGAAATACCTTCTTATCACTATCTATTCTATAATCAATTATTACAGGCTTATTAACTGCTAAAGCCTCTTTTAATACATCGTCTAATTCTTCCCTTTTTTCAACTCTAAATCCAACACCACCAAAGGCCTCTGCTAATTTTACAAAATCAGTTGCCCTATCTAAAGTTGTTTGTGAATATCTGGCTTCATAAAATAAGCTCTGCCATTGTCTAACCATTCCTAAGGCATTATTATTCATTACAATAACTTTAATAGGAATATTATATTTAACTGCAGTAGCAAACTCATTGCAATTCATACCAAAGCTACCATCTCCAGCAATATTAAATACAGTTTTATCTGGATTAGCAACTTTAACCCCTATTGAAGCACCTAAACCAAACCCCATTGTTCCAAGTCCCCCTGATGATATTAAAGTTCTAGGAGTTTTAAAATTGAAATACTGAGCTGTCCACATTTGATGTTGTCCAACTTCTGTTGTTATAATAAAATCTCCTTTATCCATATCACTAAGCTTTTCAAATAAAAATCTTGGTGTTAATTCTTCTCCATCATCACTATTATTCTTCGTTACTGCTAACAGTTTTAATTCTTCTACAGTATTTAACCATTCTTTATTTTTCTTTTCATTTAATAAAGGTATTAGCTTTTGTAATGCAACTTTTATGTCTCCAATAATAAATGAATCAACTTTTACATTTTTATTTACTTCAGCAGGATCAACATCTATTTGTATCACCTTAGCATTATTAATAAACTCTCTATCACTTATTACTCTGTCACTAAACCTTGCACCTAAAGCAATTATCAAATCACATTTTGTCGCTAAAATATTAGATGCATTACTTCCATGCATACCTATCATACCTGTATTTAATCTATGCTCAGATGGAATTGCTCCTCTACACATTAATGTTGTTGCCACTGGTGCATTTAATTTTTCAGCAAAATTTATTAACTCTTCTGTAGAATCAGAATTAATAACTCCTCCTCCTGCATAAATAAGAGGTTTTGATGATTCATTTATATATTTTGCAACTTCATTTAAAGCACTTTCTGTTATATGTTTAGTTTTAGGATTAACTTCCAATGGTTTTAAATCCTTATACTCAGTTTTATTAACTGTTATATCTTTTGGTATATCAATTAAAACAGGTCCCGGTCTTCCTTCTCTTGCAATAAAAAATGCTTTTCTAATTGTCTCTTGTAAATTATTAATATCCTTAACTATGAAATTATGCTTTGTTATTGGCATTGTTATACCTGTTATATCAACCTCTTGAAAGCTATCCTTTCCAAGCAAATCCTTTGGAACATTACCCGTTATAGCAATTAATGGAACTGAATCCATATATGCTGTTGCTATTCCTGTAACAAGATTTGTTGCACCGGGTCCTGATGTAGCTATGCAAACACCAACTCTTCCAGTTGATCTTGCATATCCATCTGCAGCATGTGCTGCACTTTGCTCATGACAGGATAAATAATGTTTTATTTTATCTTTATATTTATATAAATAATCATAAATATTTAATACAGATCCTCCAGGGTATCCAAAAATAGTGTCAACACCCTCGTCTAGTAAAGACTTAACAAGAATTTCTGCCCCTGTTAATAACATTAAAAGCCCCCCTTTATTCAGTTAGTTCTAACTATTTATAAACTGCTCCTGTACTTGCTGAACTTACTAACTTAGCATATCTTGATAAATAACCTTCTTTAACCTTTGGTTCTACTGGTTTTAAAACTTCCCTACGCTTAGTTAATTCTTCATCACTTACAAGTAAGTCTAAATTTCCATTTAATATATCTATAGAAATAACATCTCCATCTTGAACTAATGCAATATTTCCACCTTCAGCTGCTTCTGGTGATACATGTCCTATTGCTGCTCCTTTTGTTGCCCCACTGAATCTACCATCTGTAATAAGTGCTACTGATTTATCTAGACCCATTCCACAAATTGCTGATGTTGGTGATAACATTTCTCTCATTCCAGGACCACCCTTTGGCCCCTCATATCTTATTACTACAACATCACCTTCAACTATTTTTTTACCTAATATAGCTTCTATTGCTTCCTCTTCAGAGTTAAAAACTTTTGCTGGTCCTTGATGTTTTAACATCTCTTTAAGTACTGCTGATCTTTTAACTACAGCACCATCTAAAGCTAAATTTCCTTTCAAAACTGCAATTCCACCAGTTTCACTATATGGTTCTTCAATATGTTTTATTACTGAATAATCTAATACCTTAGCATTTTCTATATTTTCCCCAACAGTTTTTCCTGTTGCTGTAATACACTTTAAATTTAATAAATTCTTTTTATTTAATTCACTCATTACAGCTCTTATTCCACCTGCTGCATATAAATCTTCTATATGAGTGTCAGATGCCGGTGCTAATTTACAAAGATTAGGGACTTTAGCTGACATTGCATTTATAATATCTAAATTTATAGGTAATTTTGCTTCATTTGAAATAGCAGTTAAATGTAAAACACTATTTGTTGAACATCCAAGTGCCATATCTACTGTTAATGCATTCTTTATAGCATTTTCAGTAACTATATCTCTTGGCTTTATATCCTTTTCCAAAAGATTCATTACAGCCATACCAGCATATTTTGCTAATCTTATTCTTTCTGAATAAACAGCTGGTATAGTTCCATTACCAGGCAGTGCTAATCCTAAAACTTCACATAAACAATTCATAGAATTTGCAGTAAACATACCTGAACATGATCCACATGTAGGACATGCTTTTTCTTCTAATTCTTCTAAATCATCTTCTAACATTAATCCACTTTCTACAGATCCTACAGCTTCAAACATTGTAGATAGTGAAACTTCTTTATCTTTAAATTTACCTGCTAACATTGGTCCACCACTGACAACTACTGATGGTATATTTAATCTTAAAGAAGCCATAACCATTCCTGGAACTATCTTGTCGCAATTTGGTATAAATACTAATGCATCAAAGGCATGAGCTTTTGCCATACATTCAATAGAGTCGGCTATAAGCTCTCTTGTAGCTAAAGAATATTTCATTCCTTCATGCCCCATTGCAATACCATCACATACTCCTATAGTAGGAAATACTAATGGCGTTCCTCCAGACATTAAAACTCCTTTTCTTACACCCTCAACTATTTTATCTAAGTTCACATGACCCGGAATTATATCATTTTGAGATGTAACAATCCCTATTAAGGGCTTATTTATTTCTTCATCAGTTAATCCTGATGCTTTAAATAAAGATCTATGTGGAGCTTTTGTTACTCCCTTTTTTACTACATCACTTCTCATTTACATCACCCCTAAAATTAGTTTCAAGCTTCAAGCTTGTCACTATCTAACTACTAACTATATTAAATTTTCTCTAAAACAAGTGCTCCCATTTCCTTAGTTCCAACAAGCTTAGTACCTTCACTATTAATATCTCCAGTTCTATAACCCTCTTCTAAAACTTTAACTACTGCATCTTCTATATCATTTGCTTCATTCTCTAAATTGAAGCTATATCTTAACATCATAGCTGTAGAAAGAATTGTTGCTAATGGATTTGCAATTTCCTTCCCTGCAATATCAGGTGCAGAACCATGTATTGGCTCATACATTCCTAAAGTTCCTTCTCCTAAAGATGCTGAAGGTAACATCCCTATTGATCCTGTAATCATAGATGCTTCATCTGATAATATATCTCCAAACATATTTGAAGTAACAATAACATCGAATTGTTTAGGATCCTTAACTAACTGCATAGAAGCATTATCAATATATAAATGATTAACCTCTACTTCTGGATAATCTTTAGACATTTGCTCTACTACACCTCTCCATAATCTAGAACTTTCTAATATATTAGCCTTATCAACACTTGTTAATTTTTTATTTCTCTTCATTGCTGTATCAAAGCCTATTCTTACTATTCTTTCAATCTCTTCAATGTTATATCTTTCAGTATCATATGCTGAAACTATACCATCAACAACTTCTCTACCTCTCTCACCAAAGTAAATTCCTCCAGTAAGTTCTCTTACAACACAAATATCTATTCCATCACCTATTATGCTATCTTTTAGTGGAGATGCTTCTTTTAATGCTTTATATAAAAGTGCCGGTCTTAAATTACAATATAAATTTAATCCCCCTCTTAACCCTAACAATGCTTGTTCTGGTCTTACTTTTGAATTAGGATCATCCCATTTTGGTCCTCCAACAGCTCCTAAAAGTACTGCATCACTTTTTTTACATACTTCCAAAGTTTTATCTGGCAATGGTGTCCCTAAAGTATCTATTGCACATCCACCTGCTTGTAAAAATTCAAATTCAAAAGTATGATTATATTTTTCCCCAATCTTATTTAATACCTTTATTGACTCATCTATAACTTCTGGTCCTATTCCGTCTCCTGGTATAACTGCTATATTAAAATTCATAGTTGCTCCCCCTTAATTCCATTTTGAGTTAAGTAAACATAATAATATTGCACTTAACTTTTATTTATTGCTTAATATAGTATTTCAATTAGTATTTCTTATATTTACTTAGAGTCTTTAATATATCCTATAAGCCCATTACTATTTATTATTTTTTGCATAAACTCTGGGAATGCTTCACCTTGATATTCTTCATTTTTAGTTATATTTTTAATAACTCCAGTATCAAAATTAACTTCTAATTCATCTCCAGCTTCTATACTTTTAACTGCTTGATCGCACTCTAGTATCGGTAATCCTATATTAATAGCATTTCTATAAAAAATTCTTGCAAAAGTTGATGCTATAACACAGCTAACTCCACTTTCCTTTATTGCTATAGGTGCATGTTCTCTAGATGAACCACACCCAAAATTTTTGTTTGCAACTATTATATCTCCTTGTTGTACGTTTTTAGCAAAATCTAAATCTATATCTTCCATGCAATGTGCTGCTAATTCCTTTGGATCTGATGTATTTAAGTACCTTGCTGGTATAATTACATCTGTATCTACATTATCCCCATATTTAAAAACTCTTCCTGTTGCTTTCATATTTATTTACCCCCTTAAAGTGTTTCTGGATTAGTTATTTTTCCTGTTATTGCTGAAGCCGCTGCAACTGCCGGACTTGATAAGTAAACTTCTGATTCAACATGTCCCATTCTACCTACAAAATTTCTATTAGTAGTTGAAATTGCTCTTTCACCTTTAGCTAGTATACCCATATGACCTCCTAGACATGGACCACATGTTGGTGTTGAAACCACCGCTCCTGCTTCTACTAAATCCTTTATTATACCTTCTTCTAAGGCTTGTAAATAAATTTTTTGAGTTCCAGGGAAAACTATACATCTAACTCTTTTATTTACCTTTTTACCTTTTAATATATCTCTTGCAACTCTTAAATCTGAAATTCTTCCATTTGTACAAGAACCTATTACTGCTTGATCAATTTCTACATTACCAACTTCATCAATAGTCCTCGTATTATCAGGTAAATGTGGGAAAGAAACTGTTGGTCTTAAAGTAGTTAAATCTATTTCATAGACTTCATCATATTCAGCATCTTCATCTGCTTCATATACTGTCCATTCTTTCTTTCCATGTTCCTTTAAATATTCAACTGTCTTTTCATCTACTGGAAATATTCCATTTTTTCCACCAGCTTCAATAGCCATATTTGCCATTGTAAATCTATCATCCATTGATAAATGCTCTAATCCATCACCAAAAAACTCCATTGATTTATATAATGCTCCATCAACACCTATCATTCCAATTATATGAAGAATTACATCTTTACCACTAACCCATTTTGATGGTTTTCCTTTTAAAACAAACTTTAATGCTGAAGGAACCTTAAACCAACATTTTCCTGTAGCCATTCCAGCAGCCATATCAGTTGAACCAATTCCAGTTGAAAAAGCTCCTAAAGCTCCATAGGTACAAGTATGAGAATCTGCCCCAATAACTACATCTCCTGCAACTACTAATCCCTTTTCTGGTAATAAACAATGTTCTATTCCCATTTCCCCTATTTCAAAGAAATTAGTTATACCTTTTTCTCTTGAAAATTCTCTTATAAATTTACATTGTTCTGCAGCTTTTATATCTTTATTAGGAGTAAAATGATCTGGAACTATTGCTATTTTTTCTTTATCAAATACTTTTTTTACTCCAAACTTTTCAAATTCCTTTACTGCAACTGGTGAAGTAATATCATTTCCTAATACTAAATCTAAATTTGCTTCTATTAATTGTCCTGCTTTTACACTTTCTAATCCTGCATGTGCTGCTAATATTTTTTGTGTCATTGTCATTGCCATAAGTGTTTCCCCCTTTAAAAATATGCTTTTGCTTTTCTTTCAATATCTTTTATTAGCTTATACTCTATTGAATCAACTAATGCAATCCAACTTGCTTGAATTACATCTTTAGATACCCCAACTGTACTCCAGCTTTCATTGCTATCTGTACTTTCTATTAATACTCTAACCTTTGCACCTGTAGTGCTTTCAGAATCTAAAACTCTAACTTTATAATCAACTAATTTTACTTCTTTTAATTCTGGATAGAATACTTCTAACGCTTTTCTAAGAGCCTTATCTAAAGCATTTACGGGACCATCACCTTCTGCTGCTGTCATTTCTGTTTTTCCATCAACAGTTATATTAATTAATGCAGTTGAACTAAATTCACCATTATTCCAAGGATTTTCTCCCATAGTTTTAAAGTGATTTAATTTAAAAAACGGCTTGTACTTTCCTATAGTTTTTCTTATTAATAACTCAACTGTCCCTTCAGCACCTTCAAATTGATATCCTTCATATTCTAATTCCTTTAATCTCTTAGTTACATTTTTAACTTCTTCACCATCTTTTTTTACATTTGGGAAAATTTTGTGTATTTCTTGTAAAACTGTACTTTTACCACTTACTTCTGATAATAAAAATCTTCTTTTATTTCCAACTTCCTCTGGTTTTATATGCTCATAAGATTGTGATGTCTTACAAATAGCATCTATATGCATTCCACCCTTATGAGCAAATGCCGCTTTTCCTATGTATGGAGTAGAATCTTCTAACTGAATATTAGATATTTCAGAAATATATCTAGCCTTTGCCGTTAAATCCTGTAAATATTTTTTTGATCTTATTCCATAATTCATTTTTAAAGCTATTGTTGGAATTACTGTACTTAAATTAGTATTTCCACAACGCTCACCTACTCCAACAAAAGTTCCTTGAATATGTGATACTCCCGACTCTATTGATATTATTGAATTGGCAACTGCCATTCCAATATCATTATGACAGTGTATTCCTATCATGTTTCCAAATAAACCTTCAACCTGAGCTGTTATATCTCTTATTTCATTTGGTAAAGTTCCACCATTAGTATCACATAAGACTAATGTCCTTGCTCCAGCCTCTTTTGCTACTTTTAATGTTGAAAGTGCATATTTACTATTTTCCTTATATCCATCAAAAAAATGTTCTGCATCAAATATCACTTCTTTATTATTTTCTTTGAAGTATTTTATAGTGTCCTCTATCATTTTTAGATTTTCTTCCAAAGATGTTTTTAATATATCTGTAACCTGAAAAGCTGCCGATTTTCCAAATATTGATACAAATTCTGTTTTTGCCTTTATTAAGCCTTTTATATTTAAATCATCTTCAATCTTTATATCCGGCTTACGTGTTGAACCGAAAGCTACCAATTTAGAATTATTTAATTTTATATCTTTAACTACATTAAAAAACTCCATATCTTTTGGATTTGACCCTGGATTTCCAGCTTCAATATAATCAATTCCTATCTCATCTAAGGCCTTAACTATTTTTAACTTATCTTCTAGTGAGAATGATATGCCTTGTCCTTGTGCACCATCTCGCAAGGTAGAATCAAAAATTTCTATATTTCTATCCAAACTTTAATGCCTCCCCCATATATTAGTGACAAGTTTCAAGTGATAAGCTAGTTTAAGAAATATTAATCTAATCTTCTCATCACCATATCTCGTCGCTATTTACTTGCTTATTACCTAACTACTTTTATCTTCTAAACTAATTGAATATTTCACAGTAATCTGTTATATCATTAGCGCCCCTTTCTAATGCACAAACTCCTGTCCTTACTAATTCCTTTATTTCATACTCTTCTAAAAGTTTTATAAGAGCACTTATTTTACTTTCATCTCCTGTTAATTCGATAGTTAATGTTTCTGGAGAAACATCTATTATTTTACTTCTAAATATTTTTACTACCTCATTTACTGCTGCTCTTTGTTCAGCATCAGCCTTAACCTTGATAAGTACCAGTTCTCTATATACTGAATTATCAGATTTTAATTTTAATACTCTTAAAACATCTTCTAATTTATTTAGTTGTTTAGTAAACTGTTCTAAAACATCTTCATTACCATTTAAAGTAATAGTCATTCTTGAAATTTCCGGATTTTCAGTTCTCCCAACAGTTAAACTATCAATATTAAACCCTCTTCTTGCAAATAGTCCCGAAACTCTTGTTAGTACTCCTGAAGAATTCCTAACTAAGACAGATAGTACATGTCTTTCCATTTTAATACCCCCAATGAAATAATTTGTAATTATTGAACAAAATGGTTATAAATTAGGTTAAAAAAATCCCACCCTTAATGATAAAATCATAACGGTGGGATAAAATTCCTCATCATTAATATCACTAGGCTCAAACAAACCCTTGCATTTAACGGTGCTTACCGGTACCCCCTTACTTACTATAAAATAGTGTTCAGGATACAGCTCAAGAGTGATCATTATTTAGTTAAAGTATCCATTCACAGCAACCATGGACTCTCTGAAACTTTTCCTCCAAATAAATATCTCTATCACAGCTTTTATTTCTCAAAAGAACTTCCAAAATATTCTATTGTTAATATATTACTCTTTCTTTTAATACTCTGTCAATACAGTCTTTTTATTTTTAGCAAATTCATTATATTTTTTAACTTTTATTAATTATTTTTGATATTAAGTTAATATTCTACTGTTTTTATTATCATATTAATATTTCTTTTTAACAATTGCTGATTTATTAATAATATTTTTGCTTATAACATATTAATTAAGAAATCACTGATTTATTTACAATTTATAAAAAAAAAATAATGCCCATAAGAGCATTATTTTTTTATTATATTTTGCTTAATATTAATTCTACTAAGCTATTTGCCATTTCATTTATTTCTTCTTGATTTTCACCTTCAAGCATAACTCTTACTAGAGGTTCTGTTCCTGATGGTCTTATAAGAACTCTACCAACACCGTTAAGCTTAGCTTCAACTTTATTTATAGCATCAATTATTTCTTGATCTTCTAAATAAATATTTTTCTTTTCATTTGGAACCTTAGCATTAACCAATACTTGTGGTAACTCTTTCATAACTCCAGCTAATTCACTGAAAGTCTTTCCACTTTCTTTTAATATAGCCGCAATTTGAAGTGCTGTAACTAATCCATCTCCAGTAGTATTATGATCTAAGAATATTATATGACCTGATTGTTCTCCACCTAAGATATAATTATCTTTAAGCATTTCTTCAAGTACATATCTGTCTCCAACCTTAGTTTTAACTAGGTTAATACCTTCTCTTTTAGCTGCAATGTCTAATCCTAAATTACTCATTACTGTTACTACTAAAGTATCGTCATTTAATTTTCCTGCTTCTTTTAAAGCTTTTGCACATATTGTTAATAAGAAATCTCCATTTATCATATTTCCTTTTTCATCAACAGCTAAACATCTATCTGCATCTCCATCAAAGGCAAATCCAATATCACAATTCTTTCTTACAACATAATCCATTAACTCTTCCATATGAGTTGAACCACAATTTTCATTTATGTTATTTCCATCTGGATTATCATTTATAACATATACTCTAGCACCTAAAGCTCTAAACGCTTTAACTGCAGCCTTGTAAGCAGCACCATTTGCGCAATCTAACGCAACTCTAAGACCTTTTAAATCTGTTGTAATTGTGCTCATTGCATAATCTATATACTCTCTTAATGCAGTTTCTTCAGTATATGATCTTCCAACTGCTCCTCCAACAGGACTTGGAACACCTTCAAAATTACCTTCTATTACTGCTTGTATTTGATCTTCTAATTCATCTGATAATTTATATCCTCTTCCATCAAAGAATTTAATACCATTATATTCAACTGGATTATGAGATGCTGAAATCATAACTCCTGCATCTGCATTATATTTTCTTGTTAAATGAGCTACTGCTGGTGTTGGAACTACGCCTAAAATTACTGCTTCTGCCCCAACTGAAAGAATACCTGCTACTAAAGCTGCTTCTAACATATCTCCTGATATTCTAGTATCTTTAGCAACGAGAATCTTTGGTTTATGTGTTCCTTCTGTTAAAACAAATGCACCTGCTCTACCTAAACTGTAAGCTAATTCTGCTGTTAACTCTGTATTAGCTACTCCCCTAACACCATCTGTCCCGAACATTCTACTCATATATAATACCTCGCTTATTTATTTCAATTTAACTCTTATAGTATATCCTTTATTCCGATTTTTTACAATAGCATACAAGCTAGTACTTCTCTTGCTTTACACTTATTTATTCTTAGTATTTATTCTTAGTATTAATTCTATCTAATACTATATTATATCCACCCTGACCATAATTAAGACACTTATTGACCCTACTTATAGTTGCTGTACTAGCACCTGTTGCTTCTGCTATCTCTGTATAAACCTTTTTCTCCTTAAGCATATTAGCTACTTGAATTCTTTGAGATATAGCTTTCAATTCTGTAATTGTAGCAATATCCTCAAAAAACTTGTAACATTCATCTATATTTTTTAATTCTAAAACTGCCTTAAATAACATCTCTAAGTCATCATTAAAATCTAAACCTTTTAGACCCATATTATCACTCCTATTTTGTGTACATCCTTATTTTAACACTTTAGCATACTAAATTTAAACTGTAATCTATATTTTTCTTAGGTTATTCATAATCTTCTTCTAAACAACAATTTATTTTACCATATTTATCATATGTACTTCTAGTTGGTAATAACCATACTTCGCCAATCCCATTATACACTGTATTATATTCTTCTATAATCTCATCTTGTATTAATCTCTCATATTTTTCTACTGATATCTTTACATTATTACTTTTTAATATAACTAAATCATCATTTACTACTAATTTATCATTAAATAATTTGCATCTAATTATTTCATTTTCTGGAACTGGTAATTTTATTGCAACTACTCCACTTCCACTTAATTTTATTTCTTTATAATTATCATTATTAGAAAGAAGTAAAATATTAATTTCCTCATCACAAGCATAAAATATATCATCATTAATTATTATTTCTTCATCAACTAGTTCTATCAATGTAAAATCTTTAAAGCTAGGCTTTAATAAAATTTCTCCATTACCTTTAAATAGTGCTTTTATATTGGAATCCCTTAAATATTTACCTTCAAATAATATTTTTTTAATTCCTTTATATTCATGAATTATATCACTTCTTTCAATATACCCTTTCATATAACTTAATACATCATCTTGCAATTTAACTCCACTATCATTAAGTAATATTCTTATTTGTTTTAGCCTTTGTCCACTAGCTTCTATTGACTTTATAGCTAGCGTCTCTCTTAAACTAGTTCCTCCATTAAGTGAATCATACTTTAATATTTGAAATTTACTTTCCTCTCCCATTTGAGATACTAACTTTAATTTATTTTTCACATCTATACTAGTTCTCATAATCTCTTTTCCCCTTAACTTTTAGATTCGAATTATCTTTAATTCTATCCATGTTAACCTTCTATTAATCATATTACTTCTATAATTAACTATGAAAATTAATTAGCTATTTCAAAGTAAATTTTTATAGTTTAAATAAAAAAATATGCTCTAATTCATTTACTTCCAAGTATTGAATTAAAGCATACATTATTACTTATAATTTATTAAATTATAAACCCTATTGAAATACTACTATTTCTTCACCACTATCCCCTGGAGTTGGCAACCCATTATTTAAAACACGAACTGATGTTATTGTAACCTTTTCTAACATTCCTTCTAATCCTTGTATTTCAACACTAATATTATCATTCATTCCTCTTGTAATTTTAGATAAAGGTGGTAAACTTTGAACATATTGTCCCTTATCTGTATCTACAATAACCTTTGCAGGTTCTACCCATCCCAAAGAAAAATCGTATTCACTTTTATTATTAACTAAAAATCCTACACTCATAATTGTTACAATTAAAGTTATTAATAATTTACTAAATACTTTTTCCATTTTATTCTCCCCCATTTTATTTATTTCTATATTAATTTGAGCCTAAAGTCGTAAATATATCAATGCTTTGAACTTCGTTACTTACTCCATTTTCTCTAATACAGTACTTTGATAAGATGCTAATTATTTCTTCTTTTGTTTTAATTGAAATCTTACTATTATTATTTTCATATGAAGATATGTATTTTAATATCTCATTTTCTCCCTCTTCTCTAATTGAAAATACCGGAATTTTATTTGATTGTAGTTCAACTTCACATTGATAATTTGTAAAGAATACAGCACCTTGAACCCATATATTAATATTACTTTTCTTTAATAATTCTGAAACCCCATAAACTTGAGTTCCAACTTGTTTTATTGGATTATATATTGATTTTGCTTTATTTTCACCAGTTAAACCTGATTTTAAAGCATTAACTCTTGAAATATTAGTCTGTGCTATTAATCCTGTTATACCAAACCCTAGCAGAAAAACAAATTCAATTTGACTAGATGATTCAAAATTTACTTGATTTGAAAATATACACATTCCAAATCCACAGAATAATAATAAAGACAAGCTTAACCATTTAAAAATTCTTTTGCTGTTTCTACATTTATTATTAAAAATTCATCATCTGTATTATAACTAGCTACTAATTCAAAATTACTACTTATATCGTTAATAAAATCCTGATTATTTATAAATATATTTATCATTTGTTTAACTTCATCAATACCTTGCTTTTCTTCTTCTGTAAAATTATTAATCTTATTTATCTCTTCTATTAATATAGTTTTATCTATATTTTCTTCGTCACTATAACTAACTTCTTCATTGCTATTATCTTCATCATTAACACTTTCTGATACTCCCGTTTGAATTGAAGTATCTATATTGTCTGATTCATTATTATTATTTAAATAAGATATTGCCATAACTCCCCAGCTACTGTTGCTACAGTTAAAAGTGCAATACCACTCTTTATCATTTTTCCTGCTAATAATGATTTACCTATAGCTTTATTAGTTATATAATCGTAACTTTTAACGTTACTTTTATTTAATGAATCATTATTTACATCTAAACTACCTTCACCATTATCTATAGAAGATGAGTTATCATTATTATTTTCACTATTAAAATTATCTATTTCAGTATCACTATTAAAATCATAATCAAATCCTCTACCTTCTATAATAACTCTAGAGTTATTTAAAAATGAAACAGTTTTACCTATACTTTTATCTCCTAACTTAGTAATATTTTTATCTTTAGATATATTATTTGTAAAATCAATTGAACTTATAGACCATTTATAATTTGCTATTGCTTCTTTATTGTTATTTAAATATTTTTCTATAGAGTAACTTTTTACTCCAACTAATATTATTAATATAACAATTACTATATTAAGTATTAATGATATTCCCTTATCTATTAAATAAAATCCATATGCTATTTTTTCTATATTTATTTTATCAATTAATTTTTTCATTATTATTTCCTCCTATTTTTTAATGTTTTATTAATATTTATATCTTATAGATACATAAGATTTCAGTTTGGTTTTATATTTTTAAAAATTTTTAACAAAAAAACAAGCATAATGACAATACACTTAAAAACTTATTTTTTAAGTGTATTATCATTTGCCTGTTTCTTATTTTTATATTTTAATTGACCTAGAAGGCAATTTTTTAATATATTTTAGCTTCTTCTTCTCCACTAAGAACTCTAATTGCTCCTTGAGCTAATGCTAATAATTCATCTTCACCTGGATAAACTGTTACATTACCAATCCATTCAACTCTTTCTTTAATATCAGCAACAACTATAGGTGAATAAGCTATTCCACCAGTTAAAATAATAGAGTCTACTTTTCCTTTAAGAACTGTAGCCATTTCCCCTATAGATTTTGATACTTGATATATAAATGCATTATATATTAATTCAGCAAATTCATTTCCTTCTTGCTTTTCTCTTAATACATCTCTAGCATCATTAGTGTTAAGATATGCAACATATCCCCCCTTACCAACAATTTTGCTATATACTTCAGCTTGAGTATATTCACCACTAAAGCACATTTTAATTAAATCTCCAACTGGAACTGAGCCAGCTCTTTCTGGTGAAAATGCGCCATCACCATCTAATGCATTATTAACATCAATAACTCTACCATTTTGATGAGCTCCTACTGAAACTCCTCCACCCATATGAACTACTATAAGATTTAAGTTTTCATAACCTCTTTTGCTTTCTTTTCCAAATCTCTTAGCAACAGCTTTTTGATTTAAAGCATGGAATTTACTCTTTCTTGGTAATTCTGGGACTCCTGAAATTCTTGCTACTGCTTCTAATTCATCAACAACAACTGGATCAACTATAAATGCTTTTCCTCCAACTTCTTTTGCAATTTCATTTGCTAAAATTCCACCTAAGTTAGAAGCATGTTGCCCTTGAACTCCAATTTTTAAGTCATTCAATAACTCATCATTTACCTCATAAGTTCCTCCAGCCATTGGTTTAAGCATTCCACCTCTACCTACAACTGCATCTAATGTAGTAACATCAAAATTATTATCTTTTAATACATTCATTATTACTTCTTTTCTAAAACCTTTTTGTTCAAAAATACTATCATACTTAGCTATTTCTTCTGATGAATGTCTTAAAGTTTCAACAAAGACTTCTTTTTCGTCTTCATAAACACCTATTTTAGTAGATGTAGATCCTGGATTAATTATTAATAATTTATATGCCATATTTCTCAATCCCCCCTAATATTATTTTCTACCCTCTGAAACTAATGCTGCTAATGCAATAGAGTTTACCTTTGTTTCAAAACTATCAGCTCTTGAAGTTAAAATAACTGGAGCTGATGTTCCAACTAATATACCACCATTTTTAGTTTGTGCTGTATAAGTTAATGATTTATACATAACATTTGCAACATCTATATTAGGAAGTAATAATACATCCGCTTTTCCTGCCACTGGTCCTGTAACGCCTTTATGATGTGCTGCCTCTTCTGACAATGCATTATCTAATGCTAAAGGTCCATCTACTATACAACCTTTAATTTGTCCTCTATCACTCATCTTAGATAATAATGCTGCATCTACTGTTGCTTGCATATCTGGATTTACTACCTCAACTGCACAAACTGGTGCAACCTTTGGATTCTGTATTCCACAAGCTTTTGCAACCATTACTGAATTGTTAATTATTTGAACTTTTTGTTTTAAGTCTGGATAAGTATTAAAAGCTGCATCTGTTAATAATATTAATCTATCTATCCCTTCAATTTCAAATACAGATACGTGTGACATTAAGTTCCCTGTTCTAAGTCCAACTTCTTTATTTAATACACTTCTTAAAAATGTAGCTGTATCTACTAATCCTTTCATAACCATATCTGCTGCACCACTAGAAACTAATTGTATAGCTTTTAATGTTGCCTTTTTAATATCTGCTTCATGAATTATTTCAAAATCACTTAAATCCATATCAATTTTTGCTGCTACTTCTTCAATCTTTGCCTTATCTCCAACTAAAACAGCCTCTGCTATTCCTCTATCTTTTGCAGCTTTAACAGCTTCTAAAACTGGCTCATCTTGTGCAACTGCTACTGCCAACTTTTTTGTTGTTGCTACTTTTAATTTTGTTAATAAATCATCAAAATTCTTACTCATAATACACCTCTCCTATTATAACCCTTCATTTAGTAACCATATTAATTAAATATTTGAATATATTTTTATATAATGAAATATTTACCTATATATATTTTATCAAAGTTTTCAACAAAAACCTAAATTTTCAGAAAATTCACGTTAAATTTTTAACTATTATAAAAAAAAGAAAATCAGTAGTTAATATTACTGATTTTCTTTCATTTAATTATAGTTGTTTATATCTTTCTATAATTCTTTCTGCAACTTTAATTCCATCAACTGCTGCTGATACAATTCCACCTGCAAACCCAGCACCTTCTCCACATGGGTATAATCCACCTAATGAAATACTTTCTAATCTCTCATTTCTTGTTATTTTCACTGGAGCTGAAGTTCTTGTTTCTATACCTGTTAAAACGGCATCTTCTCTTCCGTATCCCTTAATTTTTCTATCAAAGTTATTAACTCCATCTTTTATTCCATTTACAACATATGAAGGTAAACATTCTCTCATATCTGCAAATTCAAATCCTGGTTCATAGCTTGGAGTAACCGCACCAAGCTTAGTTGATTTTCTATCATTAACAAAGTCACCTAATAATTGAACTGGTGCATTATAATTTCCGCCACCTACTTTATATGCTAGTGCTTCATAATGTCTTTGGAATTCCATACCTCTTAGAACTGAACTTCCTTCAAAATCTTCTGGACCAACAGTTACAACTAAAGCTGAATTTGAATTTTCCTTATCTCTTGCATGATAACTCATTCCATTAGAAACTAGTCTCTTTTCTTCAGATGCTGCTGCAACAACAACACCACCAGGACACATACAGAATGAATATACTCCTCTTCCTAAAGCTCTACTTTGATATGTTAAATTATAACTAGCTGCTTGTAATCTTGGATGACTAGCCATTTTCCCATATTGTCCTATATTTATCATCTCTTGAGGATGCTCTATTCTAACTCCAATTGCAAATGCCTTTGGTTCCATGAATATTCCAATATTATTTAACATTTCATATGTATCTCTTGAACTATGTCCTAAAGCTAAAACTAAAGCTTCACAAGGAATTTCATCTCCATTTACAACTATACTTTTTACTTTTCCATCATTACTTTTTATGTACTCAAGCTTAGAAGAGAAACGAACTTCTCCTCCTAAAGCAATAATTTGCTTTCTTATGTTTTTAACTACATCTTTTAATATGTCAGTTCCTACATGTGGCTTTGCCTCATATTTAATTTCTTTTGGTGCTCCTGCTTTAACTAATTCTGCTAAAACATAATCACACTTTTTATCCTTAATTCTAGTAGTTAATTTACCATCTGAAAATGATCCTGCTCCGCCTTCTCCAAACTGTACATTAGATTCTAAATTCAACTGTCCGGTTTTCCAGAACTTATCCACAGTTTCGGTTCTTTTATCAACATCTTCTCCACGTTCTATCACCAATGGTTTATAACCTTTTTGAGCTAGCATTAATGCTGAAAATAATCCTGCTGGCCCTAATCCAACAACAACTGGTCTATGATTTAATATTTCTTCACCTGGCGCAACATCTGGATCATATTTTGAATTATCTATTCTTACATCATTATCATGAACTCTATTTACTAACTTTTCTTCATCCTTATGCTCAAGTTCAATTGCATATGTAAATTTAATGTTATCCTTATTCCTAGCATCTATACTTTCTCTAACTATTTTAAAATTTTTAATTTCATCTGAAGAAATTCTTAATTTCTTACTAGCTTTCTTTTTTAATAATTTTATATCATCATCTAACCCAAGACTTAGGTTGTTAATTCTTATAGTCATATAAATCACCCTTAATAATATTATTTCTAGTTTTTAATATTGTAACACAAGAGATTGATAGTTAACAGTTATAAGTTATAAGTGGTAATTTATAACTTAAGCTTTTAAATTAACTCTTAATTTATTTCTTATAAACATAAAAAGAAAGTTGACATATGTCAACTTCCCCTTAACTACTGTTGTGGTACCTCTTCCTCTACGACATCGCCATTAGTTGGCACGTCCTTTGTTACTGTCAATTTTATATCACTTACAGTATCTATTGTTACATTATCTACTCCAACTAGATTTACAGTTGGCTTCTTAGTAAATTCACCGTCTTCAGCATATTCGGATACATCTAATTCAGCAGTAAAGTTTGCCTCTGTTAAACTATTTAATACATCCTCAAATCCAGAAACAGTTATAGTAACCTTAGTATTATCTGGAACAACAGTTATTCCTTCTTGCTGTCCAATCATTGAATAGTCAATTGTAAACTCTCTTGTTTGTAATTTTTCAATAACTATATTAACAGTTATAGAATTTTCACCATTATGAATAAGTATTCCATCTGGTATTCCTAATGCAACTTCAATATTAGTACTATCTTTTATTTCAGAAAGATTTATAACTTCTGTTCCAATTTCATTAATAGAATTTAAATTATCTTCTGGTCCTGTTATTCCTATTTCTGTAGTAGATGAGCTTATTGATTTTAATTTTAACCCATTTGCTAATGTTCCTGTTGTATTTATTTTAATTGGAACTGTCTTTCCTTCATTTATTTCAATAGTTGCTTCTGCCCACTTTTGCGATAACTGAACCCCTGTAACCTCTTTATCATTTTCATCTACTGGTGTAACAATATAATTCTTAACTATTGTCTTTACAGCATTACTTTCTTCACCTTCTGCAATAACTTTTGTTACAGTATTTACTAAAGATTCTGGTCCTGATACTACTATAGTCTCTGGACTAAATATAGGTGTTGCTACATAATAACTTGATTTTGAAATAACATCAATTTTAGATTTTACTGGAACTTCTTTTGTAGAATATCCTTCAGTATTTATTGTTATTGTCAAACCATTACTATTTTTTATTTTAACTGTACTTGGAGCATTTTCTATATTTACTGCAATCTTATTTTCCCCTTTTTTAAGTACAAATTCACTTAAGTCTACAGTTATAGTAAAATCACTTTTATCTACACTAAATAAATCTTGACTATTTCCTTCTATTTTTAAATTTACATAAAACTCTTGATTTGGCGATAATGCCAATCCTGCCTCCTTTAAACTATCAGTATTTTTTATTTCTACTGGCACTCTACTTAACTCATAAGACTTTATTGGATTTTCTATATTAGTTACATAAATCCATAATCCCAGCGATAGTAAAAGACACACTAATTGAACAATTATTTTCTGTTTATTTTTCCAGTTATCCACGTTTTCACCTTCTTGCCAGCAGATTTAACATTTTTCTCTTCTCTATGTTCCATTATCTTAAGTAATATTGTTCTTAATCTATCTTTATCATAGTTTCTAGTTAAACGTCCATTTATAGCTAAAGAAATAATTCCTGTTTCTTCGGATACTATTATAACAAGTGCATCAGATATTTCTGATAACCCTATTGCTGCTCTATGTCTAGTTCCTAATTTTTTATTAATTTCTTTATTATTAGTTAAAGGTAAAACACATCCTGATGCTAATATCTTATCTCTTCCTATTATTGTTGCACCATCATGAAGGGGTGTGTTTACAACGAATATATTTTCTAATAAATTTGAAGTTATTTTTGCTTCTAGTATAGTTCCTGAAGATATTATTTCTCCAAGACCTGTTCCTTGTTCAATTGCAATTAATGCACCTGTTTTTGTTTCTGCTAAGTTGGAAACTGCATTTACAATTTCACTAACATATATATTCCTCTGTTCTCTATCTTCAAAGCCATGTTTGTCTTCAAAGGCACTTCTTCCTAAATGTTCTAAAGCTCTTCTTATCTCTGGCTGAAATATTATAACAACTGATATTATTCCAATAGTTAAAGTCTTGCTTAATATAAAATATAACATACTTAAATTAAGTATAGAACTAATTGGAATTAGTATTATTATAAACGCTATTCCTTTTAATAGCTGTTCTGCCCTTGTTTCTTTAATAAGCATATACCCTTTATAAAATATAAATGCTACTACTAAAATATCAATAACAGCAGTAACCGACATGCTCTTTAGTGAATTCATTATCATTGAAATAAAATTTTGCATTTAATCCACCACCATAAAATTTCTAATTAAATTATACACTATTCTCATAATTGTTAAAATATTATAATTCTATTTTTATTTATCCAAATTATTTCATATTTATTATTATAAGGCTTACATACTCTTTATTTTCAACATCAAATTTAAAATTATTTAAGTATATTTTAATTTTCATAATAATATAAATTATAGAAAAAGTTTTTTTCATAATATTTAATACTGTAAATTAACTTAAAGGATGTGATATATATGGAAAACATAAAAAAATCATTTTCTGAAAATAAAACCTTTGTTATAACATTATTAATTTGTGTATTTTTAACTTCCTCTATGATGTTATTATTACATAAACCTAATAATTCTATTTCCTCTACTACTAATAACAAAGATATTATTATCAATGATTCTGCTCTAAAAGATTTTGAACCTTATGTTACAGAGTTATCTAAAATAAATTTATCATTAAAAAAATGTATTAATGGTGTAACTATAAATAGTAAATCTGCTTATAGCATACTAAATGATGATTTAAAACAATTAAAGGAATTAAGAGAAAAGGTTTCTGCAGTGGTAATAGCTAATAATAATACTCCTGACATTATTCCTAAGCTAATCTCATGTATAGAAAATACAGAATCATTATATAGTTATTGTGTTGATGTCTTATCTTATACAAGTAATGTATCTACAGCAGAAATTACATCTCAAATCCTTCTTTTAAAGGAAGGTTGTGAAAAAAGTTATGAAGAATTATCTCCTTATGGTTTTTCTTTAATATTACCTGAAGAAAGTGAAACATTTTTAGATAATTTAATTGGATATTTAAATACCTTAGAAAAGCTAAATAAAGAAGAAGCAATAAAAACTACTCAATACAACTCATATATTGAAAGGCTAACTAAGTGTACAAATGAATTTTCTGGAATATTAGAAGACTTAGAACCTGCTATAAATCTAATAAGAAAGGAAAATAGATCTCTTGATGTAATTCTTAATGATATTAACGAAAAAGAAAATACTCTTGAGACTATAAAAAAAGATTTTAACTATTCTTCAATACCAGAGGGATGTATCTCTTATTATAACTGCTTAAATAATACTTTTACGTTATATTCAACTTATTTAAACTCATTAAAAATTGCTGTTATATATGAAAAATCTTCTTCTAGCTATGAGGAAAATAAAGATAATATAAATAAGAATTATGATAATGCTTATTCTAAATATAAGGATGTAAAAACTTCCTTTGAATCATTATTAAACTCTTTTTGATAATGTTTTGTATTATTTTAAATTTTCTGGGTAAAATATATTTCGATTGGGTTATTCCAAAAGGAGGTTTTTTATGAAACTTGGAAAATTCTTATTTTGTATTATTCTAACCCTGTCTCTTTCAGCACTTGACTTAAACTTATCAAATTTATATACTGCCAAGGTAAGCGCAAGTACAAGAATAGAAAATACTTTATTAAATTTAGAAAACAATAAAAATAACTATATAAATATATCTGATGAAGAATATGTAGAAGTTTTTAAAGAGAATAATCAATTGCTTTATTTAACACAATCAGATATTTATTTAATGTCTCAAGTAGTATATGCTGAAAGTAAGGGTGAGCCCTATGAGGGTAAAGTTGCTGTTGCATCAGTAATATTAAACAGAGCTCTTAATACTGGATTTCCTAATACAGTTGAAGGTGTTATATTTCAACCTAGAGCTTTTTCTTGCATTGTTGATGGCAAAATTAATGTTGAACCAACTCAAGAATGTTTTGATGCTGTATATGATGCATTAAGCGGTAATGATCCTACAGGAGATGCTGTATTTTTTTACAATCCTGATATAGCTACTTGCACTTGGATGCAAAGTGTTGAGAAGCATAATATAATAACAATAGGACAACATTTATTTTTTACATTATGACGAAAATTAGGGCTACCTTTATGGTAGCCCTTAAATATTATTCAAAAGTCGGTTTAATAATTGCCTTCCCCTCTTCAACAACAACCTTTCCCTTAGCAATAACAGTATGAATATCTAAATTTTCTTCATTAACTATAACAAAATCGGCATCTCTACCGCTTTCTATTCTTCCCTTATTATTTAATTTTAAAACTTCAGCAACATTAGAAGTTATAACTTTAATAGCTTCTTCTATAGGAACCTTATGCTCTATTATACTTTCCTTAACTTCTCCATAAAGTGTTTTTACTGAACATATTCCAAGCCCAATTAATTTACCACTATCATCAAATACCGGCATACTTCCATTTCCATCCGAAGAAAAAGTTATATGTTTGATATCTACTCCCTTCTTTAATAAAAGTGCTAATCCTTCACCAGCCCTTAACTCTCCTGGCTCTAAAAATCTTGGGTCTGAACTTGTTGTTAAATCAATGAATCCACCCTTTTTAGCATAGTCAATTCCTACCTCAAATAATTTATCACTTCTATTAATATGTGTTGGTAAAAGCTGAGTTGGTGGTATTTCAGTTTCTTCAATTACTTTAAATAAATATTCTAATCTTCTTGCTCCATCACCTAAATGAACATTAACAATTCCTGCTTTTCCCGATAATATTCCACCTACCCTGGCTTGTGCTACTGTATTTACGAAATCCTCATATGTAGCTTGTGAACTTCTATGATCAGATAAAGCAACTTCTCCAACACCGATAACCTTATCTACCATCATAAAATCACCTTTAATACTCTCTGTAATAGTTTTTACTGGTATTTCATAAGAACCTGTATAACAGTAAGATGTTATTCCCTCTTCTTCTAATCCTTTAGCTTTAGCAATTAAGGCTCTCATACTTCTACATACTCCATCTGTTCCTATACACCCTACTACTGTTGTAATCCCAGCTTCAACTAAAGAAATAATTGATATCTCTGGAGTTCTAGTTTTAAATCCACCTTCTCCTCCCCCACCAATTATATGAACGTGACAATCTAAAAAACCTGGAAAAATCAATTTTCCTTCTCCATCTATAGTTTCTATTTCTACAAAATTATTAGGAATATTAACATTATCATAAATACCTTCAATTTTATCATTTACTATGACAACATCCTTTTTCCCCATATT
Source organism: Clostridium sp. K13 (assembly GCF_019734195.1). Classification (GTDB taxonomy): domain Bacteria; phylum Bacillota; class Clostridia; order Clostridiales; family Clostridiaceae; genus Clostridium. Next base: position 58,671 of record NZ_JAASHM010000008.1, read on the forward strand.
TTCCGGTGCATACACATTAATGTTTTTAATAACAGTAATCATTTTAATTCCCTCCTTTATTATCTAATAAATAGTAAATTTGTTATAGAGATTTTAAATAACTTATTCCAAATTATACAATTACCAATAATTGCTATAAATAAAATAACACTCCTAATACAGCTGCTATAACTATTACTAATATAGGATGAACCTTTTTAGATAACAATATAACTCCAATTATCAAAGTTATTATTATACTTTTTATATCTATATACGCTTCCTTTGCTAAGTCAAAAAATGCATATATTATAAGCGCAATAAGTATAGGCCTCATTCCTAACAATGTAGCCTTTATAACCTTTGATTCTTTGAATTTATCTAATAATTTATTTATTACTGTTACTAATATGAAAGATGTTGTAATTACTCCTAAAGTAGCAACTATACTTCCAAATACTCCACCAACCTTATATCCAACAAATGTTGCTGAATTTATTGCTACAGGCCCTGGTGTCATTTGAGATATACCTATTATATCAGTTAATTGAGACATAGATATCCAATTATTTTTTTCTACTATTTCCTTTTGAATAAAAGGTAGCATCGCATATCCACCACCAAAACTAAAAGTTCCTATTTTCAAAAATGCTAAATATAATCTAATTAAAAGTTCCATTAGCTCACCTTTTTCCTTAAGAATATAGCTCCATATACTCCTGATATTATTATTACTATTACTGGATGAATATTAAAAACTATTAACGCAACTAATCCTACAATTATGGTTACTATTGTTCTAATATTTTTAGGTAACCCCTTTGATAAACTAATTGCTCCTACTAATACAAGCATTGGCACTGCTGCTGTTATTCCTTGAAAAGCTGCATTTACATAATAATTATCTCTAAATTGCATAAAGAATACTGCTATTACCAATATTATAAAAAAGGAAGGTATTATTACTGCCATTAATGCAGTTATTGCTCCTACTATTCCACTTATTCTATATCCTAAAAATATTGATGTATTTATAGCTAATGCTCCTGGTAAGCTTTGAGCAACTACTAAAATATCAACAAACTCCTCTTTACTTAACCACTTTTTATTTTTAACTACCTCTTCTTCAATTAATGGAATCATTGCATATCCCCCGCCAAATGTAAATGCTCCAATCTTAAATATAGATATAAATAATTCTATTATCTTTTTCATATAATCACCTCTCATAACTTATAATATATTTACTTTTATTATCTAAAATTAAAATCTAAATTATCCAATAGAAAATTTCACATCATTACCACTATAACAAATTATATAATTATTGGAAAATATTATTTATTAATGTTACTATATTCTTATTGAAATTTTATATGGTTAAAACAGTCCAATCCCTTTAAAAGTAAGAATGCAAAGAGAATTTGCGAACTTAAAAATTAAATGTAAAAGATCAATTGCTAGACTTATATATATCTAGAATAAATACTGGTATTGAGGAGGAAAATTTATGAATATTGCAATGACAATAATTAAAATAAGAAAAGATAAAAAAATGACTCAAGAAGACTTTGCTAAATTATTTAATGTTACAAGACAAACTGTATCTAATTGGGAAAATGAAAAGAGTTATCCTGATTTACAAACATTGATAAAGATCAGTGATATGTTTGAAATTTCATTAGATACTTTAATGAAAGGGGACAAGACTATGGTTAAAAAATTTGATAAAGAATTATTACAAAATAAATATATAAAAAATTTATTTAAAGTACTATCTGTCGTATTTATTGTACTTATTATATCTTATGGCGTTTATACAGCACTTTGGTATAATAACAAAAAGGTTTGTGAAGAGAATTTCTATTCTAATACTGAAGAACTAGGATTCAAATTCGACGATAAACTTGGATATTATAAACTTGAAGCTGATGAAGGTCTTTATTTTACTCCCAATCAAAAAATGCCTAAATATAGTTTCCATTTTTATGTTCAACAAATTTCATCTGAAATACCCGATGAAGATGTTTCTCTTCTTGTAATTGGGCCTGAACATGATGCTGGTTTATATTTATCAAATAGTTATGGGGTTGATTCAGAAGGAAATATAGTTAGAGGTACTTTATCAAAAAGAGATAAGGTTACTTATGAGGAGTTAAAAGATAAAATCGCTTTAATGGCTAAAAAATCATATGAATTATATGATAAAATTTATGGTCAGTACGAATAACATAATTAATTACTCTAATTTAAGTTAACACACTAAATAAAAAAAGAATCGCAAATGCGATTCTTTTTTTATTTATATTATTCTTGTTCTAACATTATCTTCTTAGCGCCTAAGATTGATGTAGCACTCATTGAGAACTCATCTAATCCGTATTGAACTAATGTAGGGATAGCAGCTTCATCTCCTGCCATTTCTCCACACATTCCAACCCACTTACCGTGTTTGTGAGCTCCATCTATAGTCATCTTTATTAATCTTAATACAGCTGGGTGCATTGGGTTGTAAAGGTATGATACCTTTTCACTCATTCTGTCAGCAGCTAATGTGTATTGGATTAAGTCGTTTGTTCCTATTGAGAAGAAGTCAACGTGCTTAGCTAATTCATCAGCCATAACAGCTGCAGCTGGAATTTCAACCATGATACCCCATTGAGTAGTTTCAGAAGTCTTAACTCCTTCAGCATGTAATTCTGCTCTACATTCTTCAACGAATTCTTTAGCAGCTTGGAATTCTTCTAAGCCAGAAATCATTGGGAACATAACGCATAGGTTTCCGTATACAGAAGCTCTTAATAAAGCTCTGATTTGAACCTTGAATATATCTTTTCTATCTAAACATAATCTGATAGCTCTGTATCCTAAGAATGGATTCATTTCTTCAGGTAATGGTAAGTAAGGTAATACCTTATCTCCACCGATATCTAATGTTCTGATAACAACTTGCTTACCGTTAGCTTTTTCTAAAACAGTCTTGTAAGCTGTGAATTGTTCTTCTTCAGTTGGAGCTTGGTCTCTGTCCATGTATAAGAATTCAGTTCTGAATAATCCTACACCGTCTCCACCGTTAGCTAAAACTTGATCTATATCTTCTGGCTTACCGATGTTACCGCAAACTTCAATTCTCTTACCTGATTTAGTTACAGTTTTAACTTCGATAAGTTTCTTTAATTCTTCTTGTTCTTCTGCAAATTTTGCTTTCTTAGCTTGGTATTCAGCAATAACTTCTTCTGATGGATTGATTATTGCAAATCCTTCAATACCATCAACGATGATTGAATCACCATTTTTAACTGTTTTAGTTATGTCTCCTAAACCAACAACAGCTGGAATTTCTAAAGTTCTAGCCATAATAGCTGAGTGAGAAGTTCTTCCTCCGATATCAGTTAAGAAACCACATACTTTTGTTCTGTCTAATTGAGCTGTATCTGATGGAGTTAAATCATAAGCAACTACAACTGTATTTTCTTCAGTTATAGCAAATGCACTTCCACCTTTACCTGCTAAGTTAGAGATTATTCTCTTAGAAACGTCTTTAATGTCAGCAGCTCTTTCTCTCATATATGCATCGTCCATTGATTCGAAAATCATAACGAATGTGTCTGTTACATTTTGAACAGCTTTCATAGCGTTTAATGCTTCACCTTCAACTGTTGCTTCCATTGTTCCAGTAAATTCTGGGTCATCTAATAATGTTAAATGTGCTTCGAAAACAGCAGCTTCGTGTTCACCAATTTCAGCTAAAGTCTTTTCTTTAATTGCTGTTAATTGTTCCTTTGATGCTTCTAAAGCAAGTGTTAATTTTTCCTTTTCTGCAGCTACGTCACTAACTTTTGCGTCAGTTATAACTATTTCCTCATGTTCTTGAATGAATACTTTACCTATTGCATAACCCTTTGATGCAGCGATACCTTTTTTCATTTCAAATTTCCTCCTACACTTAAGCATAAATTTAGTACTGTTATTAATATTCTTATACTTACATCACTATACTACAATATTATGTAAATTTCGTGACAAAATATAAATTAAAATTATTATTTAAAGATAGATTTTAAATCTTTTTAACCTATCTTCTAGAAACTTTATACGAACAAAAATTATTATAACACATTTTTTAGAACGTTATCATTAAAATTTTTAAAATTTATATTTTTGTGGAAACTTTCCCCTAAAATATAAATTTTAATATTTTATATCCTAATTATTATATATCATATCTTCACTCAACCAAAGATTAAATTTTTGCTATTACTTACAAATCATCAACTAAAACACTTGCTTTTGCATATGCTGTTGATTTTGCTTCAAAGAAGTCTGTTTTAACAGAATTAGCATTAGCTAAAGAGTCAACCCATGCAGCTGGATTTTTATCATGACCTTCAAATAATGGTTCTAATCCAATTTCCTTTAATCGTTTATTTCCTAAATACTTAATATATGATTCAATTAAATTTTTATTAATTCCTTGAATATTTTCTCCAATTACGTAATTTCCCCAATTAATTTCATGTTCAACACCTATTTTCATCATAAGCCTTAATTCACTAACTAGATTATCATCAAAAATTTCTGCCTCTTCCTTTTGAAGTTCTCTAATTAAGTTTCTAAATAACCAAAGATGAGTATTCTCATCTCTATTTATATAACGTATTTCTTGAGATGACCCTGGCATTTTTCCATTTCTCTCAAGATTATAAAAGAACATAAAACCTGAGTAAAAATAAATTCCTTCTAATATGAAGTTTGCCATTATTGTCTTTATAAGATTCTCTTTAGTTGGATTTTCTAAAAATTTATTGTATTGCTCACCAATAAACTTATTTCTTTCTAAAAGAACTTTATCATCCTTCCATTGATATAAAATCTCATTTCTTTTTTCTGGTGAACATATAGTATCAAGCATATAACTATAACTTTGAGAATGTACAGCTTCTTGGAATGCTTGAATAGTTAAACATAAGTTAACCTCACTAGCAGTTATATAATTATTTATATTACTTAAATTAGCTGTTTGTATTGAATCTAAAAATATTAAGAAAGATAAAATCTTATCATATGCTGCTCTTTCATACTCGTTCAACTTATTATAATCCTTTAAATCCTGAGATAAATTTATTTCTTCAGGAATCCAAAAATTATTCATTGCTTGCCTATACCAATCAGCAACCCATCCATATTTCATATTATTAAAATCATTTAAGTTAGTAGTATTTCCATTTATCATTCTTTTCTTACTAACTTCTATATCACCATTTTCATTAAATAAAGGCTTTTTATTTATATTCATTATTATTCTCCCAACTTTATCTTATATTTAACTTACCTCAGAGTCATATTAATTTACTTTTATCCTTTCAGTTTCGCTAATATTATCTCCCTCTGAGGCACTTTAAATTAAGCAGAACAGCTTTCACATTCTGCCACTTCTAATGATTTTGATCTAACATAATAAATTGATTTAACTCCACGTTTACATGCTTCTATATATAAATTCATTATTTGTCTCATAGTAAAATCTGTTGTTATATATAAATTAAATGACTGACCTTGATCTATATGTCTTTGTCTAATACCATTTATTTTTACACAAAGGTTTTGATCTACATTATAAGCAGAATTATAGAACCAGAAATTTTCCCAACTCAAATTAGGCGCAGTTTTTGGAACTATACTTCCTTTTTTTTCTTCTAGCCAGAATCTTGCCATAACAGGATCTACACCCTCTGATGTCCCTGCAATAGTCGCTGTTGATCCATTTGGTGCAACTGCAAAAAGATATCCATTTCTTAACCCATATTCTTTAACATCATCCTTTAATCTGTTCCAATCATCTGAATTATAATCTCTTAGTTTAAAATAATCACCATTATCCCAATCAGATCCTTTAAAACATGAATATTTACCCTTTTTCTTTGCAATATTCATACTGGCTTTAATTGCGTAATAATTAATCTTTTCATAAACTTTATCTGTAAATTCTAAGTGTTTCTCTTCATTCCAATGAACCTTATTATTAGCAAGCATATGATGATATCCACTAGTTCCAAGTCCAATAGCTCTATATTTTTTATTAGTAACTTCTGCAAATGGTACTGAATAATAATTTAAGTCTATAACATTATCCATAGCTCTTATTTGCGTTTCAACTACGTACTCTAATTCTTTATCACTATTTACATCTACATTTCCTAAAACAACAGACGATAAATTACATACTACAAAATCCCCTGCTTTAGTTTTTTCTATAATAACAGTATCCCCATTTTCATCACATATAGTTGTCTCTTCAATATCCATTGGACTCATATTTTGCATTATTTCTGTACAAAGATTAGATGAGTATATCATTCCTTTATGCTTATTAGGATTCATTTTATTTACTGTATCTCTATAAAATGCAAATGGAGTTCCTGTTTCTGCAGCACTTTTTATTATTAATCTAACCATATCCTTAACAGACATAACTCTTTTATCTATTCTTTCATCATTAACACAATCATAGTATCTTTTTTCCCATTCTTCGCCGTAAAAATCTTCTAATGAATATCCTTTAATAGACTTTATTTCATGCGGACACATCATATACCAATTTGCATCAATATCTTCTTCTGCTAGCTTCCAGAATAAATCTGGATAGCAAAGCCCTGGGAATATATCATGTGCCTTTTTTCTATCATCACCATTATTTGTTCTTAACTGTAAGAATTCCGGTACTTCTTTATGCCATGCATCTAACCATATAGCAACTGATCCATTTCTAACTCCTAATTGATCAACTGCAACTGCTGTATCATTAAATAATTTTATCCATGGAATTATTCCTCCTGAAGCACCTTTAAATCCCCTTATTGATGATCCTATTGCTCTTATTTTTCCTATATAAATCCCCATTCCTCCACCAAATTTAGAAACTTCAGCAAAATTATCTAATGATTTATATATTCCCTTTAAACTATCTTCTACCGTATCAATAAAGCATGAGCTTAATTGATAAAATGGTTTTCTTGCATTTGACATTGTAGGAGTTGCCATAGTTGCTTTAAGAGAGCTTAAAACATCATAAAACCTCTTTGCCCACATAACTCTATCTTCTTGCTTTTCTGGAATTGCTAAATGCATTGCTATTCCCATAAACATTTGTTGTGGAAGCTCAAGAGGTTTTCTATTATAATCTTGAATTAAATATCTTTTTGTTAATAAATCTATACCACTATAAGTAAAAATAAAATCTCTTTCTGGTTTTATTTCTTTTTCTAATTCTTCAATTTCATCTTGTGTATAATTTTCTAAAATATATTTTCCATATAAATTTTTATCTGTCATTTCATTAATAAATTCATAAAAATTGCTATATGGTTCTACCTCTACGTTTATTTCCCTATTTCTTTTGACTTCATCATACAATCTATATACATATAACTTAGACGCAACATATTGCCATTTAGGTTCTTGCTCAGTAGTTAATTCTAATGCTGCTTGAATTATAGAATCCCTAATTCCGTCACTATCCATAGATTCTCTAATTATATTTTTACAGCTTTCAATAAGTTTCTCTTTTACATAAATTCCTTTTAAATCATCTATTTCCTCAATTGCTTTTTGGCACATATTATCTAAATTAATCACTTTAATTCCTCCACTATATGTTGTACATGCTTATCTTTCTCACACAATATATTGTTAATTATAATATTAGTATTTATTCTTGTAAAACAAAGTAGAAATCAAAAAATTGAAAAAAAAATACTAATTCATTTAATTGCTATCTTTTTCTTTAATTATCTATAATGATTATTTATAGATAATTATTATTCCTTATCTTTCCTAAAAATAATTTTTTTTCATATTTAACATAGTTTTTAATAAATAGCTTAACATACTCTACTTTTTAATATATAATTTTTATGATAACTATAGATATATCTATAACAGAGGTATTATTATGAAAGATTTGTTTAAAAATAAAAGTTTTTATGTTGATGTCGTAGTCATTATATTAGGGTGTTTTATTTCATCTTTAGGAGTAAATCTATTCCTATCTAATGCAAAACTACTAAGTGGTGGTGTAACAGGTATAGGTCTTATTCTTCAATATTTATGGAATATTCCATCTGGTATTACTGTATTTATACTTAATATTCCCTTATTTATAGTTAGCTATAAATTTTTAAGTAAGAGGTTTACTATTTATACAGCTATAGGAATGATTTCTTTTTCAACTGCTTTAATGCTAACTAAACCTTTATCTTCTTTAGTCCAAGTTGATGATACATTATTATATTGTATATATGGTGGTGTTTTAAGTGGAATTGGTTATGGTTTAGTATTCTTTAGAAATGGTTCTATAGGTGGTACTGATATAATTACTATGGTAGTAAGAAAAAAATACTCAAATCTTGATATAGGTAAAGTTGGTTTTGGTTTTAATTTAATTATAGTAACTTTAGCAGCCTTTATTTTTGGTTTACCTAAAGCTCTATATACACTTCTATCAATGTTTATTACAAGTACTATATTAGATAAAGTCTTAAACGGATTTACAAGTAAAAAGCTACTACTTGTTTTAACAGAAAAAGAGGAAGATATTATTACTTACGTTATTAAGGATATGCATCGTGGAATTACGTCTCTTATGGCTGAAGGTGGATATACTCACAATCAAAAGAAACTTTTATATATCGCAGTAACTACATCACAAATGATAAGTCTAAAAAATAGAATCCTTAGAATTGATCCTAAAGCATTTATTACTATAATTGATGTTTCTGAAGTTAAGGGTAAGGGATTCCAGAGTATATAAATAAAAAGCGGATTTATTCCGCTTTTTTTATTTATTCTTTTCTAGATATTCTCTTTTGCCTATTTCATATAAGTTATTTCCCTCAGTATCAATAATGACAACTAAAGGCATGTCTTTTACTTCTAGCTTTCTTATAGCTTCTGCGCCTAAATCATCATATGCAATAACTTCACATCCTATTATGCACTTACTTATTAGAGCACCAGCTCCTCCTATAGCTCCAAAGTATATTGCTTTATTTCGTATTATTGCCTCTATTACCTCTTCATTTCTAGCCCCTTTTCCTATCATACCTTTTAAACCTAAATCTAAAAGTCTTGGAGCATAGCTATCCATTCTATAACTAGTTGTTGGGCCTGCTGATCCTATTACTTCTCCTTCTTTTTCAGGAGTTGGTCCAACATAATATATAATTTCATTCTCTAAATTTATAGGAAGTTCTTTTCCTTCATTCAATAAGCTAATCATTCTTCCATGAGCTGCATCTCTGGCTGTATATATAGTCCCACTTAAAAGAATACTATCCCCAGCTTTTAATCCTAAAGTAATATCTTTTGTTAAAGGTGTCTTTATATTTTTAATCATAGCATATCCCCCTTATATTTCTTTCTCTTTATGTCGAGTTGCATGACAATTAATATTAACTGCTACAGGTAAGCCAGCTATATGAGTTGGATATGTTTCTATATTTATTCCTAAAGCCGTTGTCTTTCCACCAAAACCTTGTGGTCCTATACCTAATTTATTTATTGTTTCCAATAACTCTTCCTCTAAATCGCCATAAAATTTTTCATCATTTCTTTTATTTACTGGTCTAATTAATGCTTTCTTAGCTAAATACGCTGCTTTATCAAATGTTCCCCCAATTCCAACACCAATAATTATTGGTGGACATGGATTTGGCCCTGCTAATTTTACAGTTTCAATTATAAAATCTTTAACTCCTTGTAATCCATCAGAAGGTTTAAGCATCTTTATTCTACTCATATTTTCTGATCCAAATCCCTTTGGAGCTACTGTAATCTTAAGCTTATTACCTGGAACTATATCATAATAAATAATAGCTGGTGTATTATCCTTTGTATTAACTCTATTTATTGGATCTTTAACTACTGATTTTCTTAAAAAACCTTCGTCATATCCTCTTCTTACACCCTCATTAATAGCATCCTCTAATGCTCCGCCAACTATATGTACTTCTTGTCCAATTTCTATAAAAATACACGCCATACCAGTATCTTGACATATCGGCATATTCTCATTTTGTGCAATATTAGAATTTAATATTAACTGATCTAAGACGTTTTCTGCTAATGGCCATGTTTCATTTTCTTTAGCATTATTTAATGCTTCCTTTACATCATTTGATAAATAATAATTTGATTCTATACATAATTCTTTTACTGTATTAATAATTTCTGATATATGTATTTCTCTCACTATATAGTCCCCCTTTTTATTAATATAATTTTAGTTTATTATTTTCTTACATTTTTTACAACAATAAGATTTCAACTCTTTTATAAATTATAAAACCGGCATAAGCCGGCTTTATTTATTTATCTTATTATTTTATAAAATTATTATGTATTTCCTAGGAAATTACTATAATTCTGACCCTTTACCTATATCTCCCTCAAAATATTTATCGATTCCATCAGATATTCCTTCAACGATTAAATTTTGATGATCCTCACTCTTTAATCTTGATTCTTCATCTGGATTTGAAAGGAAACCACATTCTACTAATATTGAAGCTCCTTCATGCTTATCTCTTAAAATTAAATAAGCTTCTGCTGCTGGTTTAGCTACTCTCTTATTATTATCTTTAACTGTTTGCTTTATTGATTCTTGAACAACTGTAGCTAGATTATAACTATTTTCATTTGATGCATACCATACCTGTGCACCATAACATTTACTTTGTGGAAACATATTTTGATGAATTGAAACAAATATATCACATTCTGTTTCCTTTTTCATTTCAACTCTTCTATTTAAATCTTCTCTCTTCTTTTCCTTAACTGTATTTCCTTTTTCATAAAGCCCCTCATCATTATCTCTTGTCATATAAACCTTATACCCTTTTTCCTCTAGATTATCTCTTAGTTTTAATGAAATTTGTAAGTTTATATCTTTTTCTATAGTCCCAGTTTTAGATTTTGCTCCACCATCAATTCCTCCATGGCCAGGATCAATCAAAATTACCTTATCTGAATTATCAATAGTTGACGCATTAATCGGTACTATATAAGTAATAATAAGTAGACATGTAATAATAGCAACAATTACTTTTCTCATGACATATCCTCCATTATTTTAATATCACTTTTATTATGTTTAACTTTTAAGCTTATTATACTTATTATATGTTTTACTTTTTTTATTTTAAAATAAAAAAAAGAAGCCCAATGGCTTCTTTTTTATGCATTATTCTCTACAACTATTTCAGCTATATTCGTAGAGTGGTCCCCTATTCTTTCTAAATTACTTAATAAATCTAAGAATATTGCTCCTGCATATGCATTACAAGTACCTTCATGTAATCTCTTAATATGAAGATCTCTATATCTCTTGTTTTGCTTATCTATTTCTGCTTCAACATTTGCTATTTCATTAGCTTTAGTCACATCTCTATCTGCATAACTTTCAATTGATATATCTAAAGCTTTTAATGTTGTTTCATATATATTAGTTATTTCACCAATAGCCTCTGCGCTATATTGTAATTTTTTATTTATTTTTTGAATCGTTAAATCAGCAAGATTTTCAGCATGATCTCCTATTCTTTCGATATCATTTACTATATGGAAAGTAGATGCTACTATATTCTTTTCTTTATCTGATAATTCACACTTAGAAAGTTTAACTAAATATGTAGTTATACATTCTTCAAGGTTATTAATTATTTCTTCATTTTCATAAACTTTTTCAGCTAAGCTTTCATCATTTTTCATGAACGCATCCATAGCTAATTCTAAGCTTAATTTAGCCTTATTAGCCATTCTAACAGTTTCTTTTAGAACTTGTCCAGCTGCAATTACTGGTGTTTCTAATAATCTATCATCAATATATTTAGGTCCTACCTTTTCATCATCTTCACCAGGTATTATCTTTTCTACTATTTTACACAATACTGGAATTAAAGGTACCATTATTAATGTATTAACAACATTAAATATTGTGTGTGCATTAGCTATTTGTCTCTTTACATCCCCTGTAAAATATGAAACAAAATCTCCTAAGAAACCTGGTATTATTATTGGTAAGAATAATAATGTACCAACAACGTTAAATATTAAATGTAACATTGCAGCTCTATGTGCTGTCTTATTTGTACCTACTGTTGCAAGCATTGCAGTTATACAAGTACCTATATTACAACCCATAATTATTGGTAAAGCTTGATCAATATTTAGTGCTCCAGCCGTAGCTAATGCTACTAATATACCTGTAGTAGCTGATGAACTTTGTAATACTGCTGTAATTAAAGCCCCTGCTATTACACCTAAATACCAGTGTTGTCCTACTGTTGTAAGTATCTCTTGGAACATAGGTAATGTTGTTAATGGCTTCATTGCACCACTCATTGTACCCATACCAACAAATAATATACCAAAACCTAGTATTATATTACCAACTTCTCTTCTTTTCTTGCCCTTTACGAACATTACCATCATAGCACCAACAAAAACAAAAACTGGCGCTATTTCGTCTAATTTAAATGCAACTAATTGAGCTGTAATAGTTGTCCCTATATTAGCCCCCATAATAATTCCAGCTGCTTGAGCTAAATTCATTAATCCTGCATTAACAAATCCAACTACCATTACAGTTGTAGCACTACTACTTTGAATAACCATAGTAACTACAGCACCTACAACTACTGCAATTATAGGATTCTTAGTTACTTTTTCTAGTATCTTCTTTAATCCTTCTCCTGCAGCATTTTCAAGGCCATCACCCATCAGCTTCATTCCGTAGATAAATAGTCCCAATCCACCTAATAACTTGATTATTGTCATTAACGTATCCAAGATTTATTCTCCTTCACTCTTGTATATTTTATATACTTTTATAAAACTTTTACATCGTTAAGTTTACAATAAAATTTAACATTTGTTAATAGATTTCAACAATTTTTAACATAGATTTAATATAACTTTTTCTATGTATATACTTCATGTTAATTAAACCCATTTATTCCTTTATCTTTTTATTTAATTAAATGTATAAAAAAAAGCCTTGGAATAAACATTCCAAAGCTTTTGATACGTCTTTGCTTGAAAAACACAAACTATCTCTTTGAGAATTGAGATGCTTTTCTTGCTTTCTTAAGACCGTATTTCTTTCTTTCTTTCATTCTTGAGTCTCTAGTTACGAAACCAGCTTTCTTTAATTCTGATTTTAAGTTTTCATCAGATTTAATTAAAGCTCTTGTTATTCCGTGTCTGATAGCTCCAGCTTGACCTGTGAATCCACCACCGTGAACGTTAACTAATACATCAAACTTATCCTTAGTTCCAGTTAAAACTAATGGTTGGTTAACTATCATTCTTAAAGTTTCTAAACCGAAGAAAGTTTCGATTTCTCTATTATTGATAACAACTTTACCATTTCCTGGTACAAGTCTAACTCTTGCAACTGATTTTTTTCTTCTTCCAGTACCCATGTATTGAACTTTTGCCATTTTTTATTCCTCCTCCCGAGCCTGTATTAGTACTTTAATTCAAGTACTTCTGGTTGTTGAGCTGCATGTTCGTGCTCAGCACCTTGGTATACTTTTAACTTCTTAAGCATTTTTCTTCCTAATACTCCTGTTGGAAGCATTCTTCTAACAGCTTCTTCGAAAGCGAACTCAGGTTTCTTAGCTAATACTTCTCTATATGGAGTTTCTTTTAATCCACCTGGATATAAGCTGTGCTTTCTCATCATTTTTTGATCTAACTTCTTACCAGTTAAAACAACTTTTTCAGCATTGATAACTATTACGAAATCTCCGCAGTCAACATTTGGTGTAAATGTTGGCTTATTCTTTCCTCTTAATATTGAAGCAACTTGGCTAGCAACTCTTCCTAGTGGCTTACCAGCAGCATCAACAACATACCATTTTCTTTCAACTTCTTGTGATTTTGCAATGTATGATTTCATGTTTTTCCCTCCCTGAACTTACATTTATCGTTATACTCTAATGTATAACATTTATGTCAAGACCTCGGGGCTCGTGGTCTTTCGTACATAAATTATTCTAACAAACAAAATAAATTATAATACACGCTTACGGGCGTGTCAACAATTTTTCATAAATTTTTTTTAATAATATACTTCTTTTAAGATTAATCCATTAGGTGGAACGCAATCTCCTGCTAATGTTCTATCCTTTTTGTTTATTATATCTACTATTGATGTGGCTGGAGTCTTTCCTCTGCCAACATTTATTAAGGTCCCAACTATTATTCTAACCATATTATATAAAAAACCATCACCACTTACAGAAATTTTTATAATTTTTTCTGTTTTTTCTACTTTTACATCAAAAATAGTCCTTATAGTTCCTTTTACAGAACTTCCTTGGGTTCTAAAGGCAGCAAAGTCATGAGTTCCAATAAATTGCTTTGCGCCTTCCTTCATAGCTTCTATATCTAAGTCATATTTATAATGATATACTTGATTTCTAATTAATGCTGAAGGTACTTGATCATTTAATATGTAATATTCATATGTCTTTCCCTTTGCACAATATCTTGCATGAAAATCATCTTCTACCTTCTCTGATTTAATTACAACTATATCATTAGGTAATTTAACGTTTAGTGCCTCTCTAAACCTTTCTGGAGGCACCTTACTATTTGTTTTAAAATTGGCAACAAAACCTTTCGCATGAACTCCTGCATCGGTTCTAGAGCTTCCTGTTACTTCACAAGCTTCCTTTGTAACAATAAAGATAGCCTCTTCTAGCTGTCCTTGTATTGTTTTCATTTCCTTTTGTTTCTGCCAACCATAATATTCAGTTCCATCGTATTCTAATGTCAATTTTATATTGTTCAAATTATCACCTTTTTAATTTTAATTATTATATTGCAAATCTAACTATAAGCGTACTTGCAAATAATAGTGCAAAAACTCCAAATGCAACAAAATCCTTAGAGGTAAACTTTAAAACTTTCATTCTAGTTCTACCTGCTCCCCCTCTATAACATCTTGCTTCCATAGCCATAGCAAGCTCATCAGCTCTTCTAAATGAACTAATAAATAATGGTACTAATAAAGGTATTAAACTCTTTGCTTTTTGAACTAATCCGCCACTTTCAAAATCAGCACCTCTAGCTTTTTGTGCTTTCATTATCTTATCAGTCTCATCAATAAGTGTAGGTATAAATCTTAACGCTATTGTCATCATCATAGCTAATTCATGTGCTATTTCCTTACCAATAGGTTTTAATAGTCTTTCTATACCATCCGTTAGTTCAATAGGAGATGTAGTTAATGTTAAAACTGACGTCCCCATTATAAGAAGTATTAATCTTATTGCCATAAAAAATGCAGTTCTTATTCCCGATTCATAAATTTTAATAAATCCAAGTTCAAAAATTAATCTTCCATCTCTAAGCATAAAAATATTTAATATAGCTGTTAATGCTATTAAAAGGAATACAGGCTTTAATCCTTTATAAAGATATCTTGGAGATATCTTAGCAACATAAACTACTAAAGCTAAAAATGCTACAACAAATATATATCCAACAAACTTATTAACAATAAACAAACTTATTATAAATAAAAATGAAATCAATATTTTAGTTCTTGGATCTAGTTTATGTATAAAAGATTCACCTGGTATATATTGACCTATAGTTATATCTTTAATCATTTTAAACTTCTCTCTTTCACATATTTTTAATAAACAAAATTATATTTATATTTCTACTATTTCTTTAATAACACACTTAGGATTTCTTTATACCCTTGTTCAACAGTAAATATTTCATCAGAAACATTAAATCCCTTTTCCCTTAAAGCTCTCATTAAATAAGTTACTTGTGGAACTGCTAAACCTATATTTTCTAATACTTCGACTTCTCTAAATACTTCTGAAGGTTTACCCATTAATGCTATTTTTCCTTTATTCATTACAACTATTCTTTCAGCAAGTTTCCCAACATCCTCCATGCTATGACTTACTAAAACAATTGTCATTTTATACTCTTGATGAAGAATTCTTATCTGTTCTAGAATATCATCTCTTCCCTTAGGATCTAAACCTGCTGTAGGTTCATCTAATATTAAAACCTTTGGTTCCATAGCAATAACACCTGCTATAGCAACCCTTCTCTTTTGGCCTCCACTTAAGTCAAATGGTGAAATATCTTTATAGGTTTCATAATCTAGCCCAACCATCTCCATTGACTTTTTTACTCTCTTTGAAACTTCATCTTGAGTTAAACCTAAGTTATTAGGTCCAAATGCTATATCTTTTTCTATAGTTTCTTCAAATAACTGATATTCCGGATATTGAAAAACTAATCCTATTTTCTTTCTTATATCAGTAAGCTTTGTTTCTTTATTAGTAATATCAATATCATCAACTAATATTTTACCTGAACTTGGTTCTAATAAACCATTTAAATGTTGTATAAGCGTTGATTTTCCTGATCCAGTATGACCTATTAAAGCTAAAAATTCTCCATCTTCAATAACTAAGCTTACATCATCTAAAGCCTTTTTTTCAAATGGAGTTTTAGGCATATATACATGTGTTAAATTCTCTATTTTAATTGACATAATGCACTCACCATCTCATTCACATTTAAAATTTTAGTATCTATATTTATTCCAGCCTTTCTAAGCTCATAACATATTTCTGTTACTTGTGGAACATCTAATCCAATTTTTTTCATAGTTTCAACATGTGAAAAAACATCACGTGGAATACCTTCAATTATAACTTTTCCTTTATCCATTACTACAACCCTATCAGCTTCTGCTGCTTCATCCATATAATGAGTTATTAAGATTATAGTTATTCCGTGTTTTTTATTTAATTCTTTAATATTATTAATTACTTCTTTTCTTCCTGATGGATCAAGCATTGCTGTTGGTTCATCAAAAATTATACATTTAGGCTGCATTGCTAGTATTCCAGCAATAGCAATTCTTTGTTTTTGCCCACCAGATAATAAATGAGGTGCATGCCTTTTATACTCACTCATACCAACCTTTTCTAATGCATCATCAACTCTTTGTCTAATCTCTTGTGGTGGAACACCTAAATTTTCTGGACCAAATGCTACATCTTCTTCTACTATAGTAGCTACTAATTGATTATCTGGATTTTGAAATACCATTCCCGCAGTAGATCTTATATCCCATATATTCTTTTCATTACATGTATCTAATCCATTAACGATAACTGTACCTTCAGTAGGTGTTAATAATGCATTCATATGCTTTGCTACTGTTGATTTTCCTGATCCGTTATGACCTAATATTACTAAAAATTCACCATTGCTAACTTCTAAATTTAATCCATCTATAGCTATCTTTTCTATTCCTTCTTCAACTGTAGAATATTTAAATACTACATTTTTACACTCTATCATTTTCTCCATTTATATCCCTCCTTTAGTAACATATTAAATATAACTAAGTTATATAAATTTTGATATAAATTTCCATAACTTAATTATATATAAGCATCAATTAATTACAAGTATTTCATATAAGTTATTATTTATTATAATTTTCAACATAATATAATAAAAATAAATAATATGTTTTTATATACAAAAATGGGGATTAAGTTAAACTTAATCCCCCGAGTGAAATTATACTAATTCAAGTATAACAACTTCAGCTCCGTCTCCTCTTCTAGGACCTTTTTTGATCATTCTAGTGTATCCGCCGTTTCTTTCAGCGTACTTTGGAGCGATTTCATCAAATAATGTCTTAACTACTTCTTCTTCTAAAACGTAAGCTAAAACTTGTCTTCTAGCATGAAGATCTCCTCTTTTTGCAAGAGTGATCATCTTTTCAGCTATAGATCTAGCTTCTTTAGCTCTAGTTTCAGTAGTTTCAATTCTACCATGCTTTAAGAAGCTAGTAACTAGACTTCTTAACATAGCTCTTCTTTGGTCTGTAGAAAGACCTAACTTACGATAACCTGCCATGGATTTACCTCCCTACTCGTCGCTTAGTTTTAAGGCTAAACCTAATTCCTTAAGCTTTCTTTCAACTTCTTCTAAGGATTTCTTTCCTAGATTTCTTACCTTCATCATGTCATCCATTGATTTACCAGCAAGTTCTTGAACTGTATTGATTCCAGCTCTCTTTAAACAGTTATAAGATCTAACTGAAAGGTCTAGTTCTTCAACAGTCATTTCTAGTACTTTTTCCTTTTTATCTTCTTCTTTTTCAATCATAATTTCAACATCATTAGTCGCAACGCCTAATGACATGAATAATTTGAAGTGCTCTATTAAAATCTTAGCAGATAAGCTTATTGCTTCATCTATTTTAATAGTTCCATTAGTCCAAATTTCAAGTGTTAATTTGTCATAATCAGTGATTTGACCAACTCTTGTATTGTCAACAGTAAAGTTAACTCTCTTAACTGGAGTGTATATAGAATCAATAGCTATTGCTGAAAGTGGTAATGAATCACTCTTATTTTTATTTTGAGTAACATATCCTCTTCCTCTATTAACTGTTAATTCCATGTATAGTCTTCCATTTTCATCAAGAGTTGCTATGTGTAAATCTTTGTTTACAACTTCAACATTTCCATCTGTTTTAATGTCTGCACCTGTAACAACTCCAGGTCCTTTAGCATCTATATATATAGTTTGTGGACCTTCGCCTTCCATTGTAAGTGCTAAACATTTAATGTTAAGAATTAATTCAGTAACATCTTCTTTAACACCTTGTACAGTTGAGAATTCATGAAGCACTCCATCAATCTTAATTGATGTAGTAGCTACACCTGGAAGTGATGATAAAAGAATTCTTCTCATCGCATTTCCAAGTGTAATACCATATCCTCTTTCTAATGGCTCAACTACATATTTACCATATGTACCATCTTCATTTGATTCTATACATTCAATTATTGGCTTTTCTATTTCTAACATGTACAAACCCTCCTTGTATATAAAATGGCAACCTTATTACGAGGGCAACTGATTCCATTTAATATTTTAATATAATATCTTAATATTAAAAATATTAATTTATTATTTGCTGTATAATTCGACAATTAGAGTTTCGTTAACTGGTACGTCAATATCTTCTCTAGTTGGAACAGCAACTACTTTACCTTCATAGTTTTCAACGTTAGCTTCTAACCATTTTGGTAATGTCTTTGGATTTTCTACGAAAGTCTTGAACTTTTCAGTTCCTCTGCTCTTTTCGCAAACAGATATTACATCGTTAACTGATACTCTGTATGATGGAATATCAACTTTCTTACCATTTACTAAGAAATGTCCATGAGTAACTAATTGTCTAGCTTCGCTTCTTGAAGCACCGTATCCTAATCTATACGCAACGTTATCTAATCTCATTTCTAGTAACATTAATAAGTTTTCACCAGTGATTCCCTTCATGTGATCAGCCTTTTCATAGTAAGTTCTGAATTGACCTTCTAAAACACCGTATATTCTTCTAGCTTTTTGCTTTTCTCTTAATTGTACTCCGTAGTTAGATAACTTTTTCTTAGCTGCTCCATGTTGTCCTGGTGCATAGCTTCTTCTTACGAAAGCACATTTATCTGTATAACATCTATCTCCCTTAAGGAATAGCTTTTGACCTTCTCTTCTACATAATCTACATGTAGCTCCAGTATATCTTGCCATTCGTTACACCTCCTGTTGAATTTAAATATAATTAGACTCTTCTTCTCTTCGGTGGTCTACATCCGTTGTGTGGAATTGGAGTAACGTCTTTAATTAGAGTTACTTCTAAACCTGCAGCTTGTAATGATCTTATAGCTGCTTCTCTACCAGCACCTGGTCCTTTAACGTATACTTCTATACTCTTTAAACCGTGTTCCATAGCTGCTTTAGCTGCAGTTTCTGCTGCCATTTGAGATGCAAATGGTGTGCTCTTTCTTGAACCTCTGAAACCTAAAGCTCCAGCACTTGACCATGATAAAGCATTTCCAGCCGCATCAGTTAAAGTAACTATTGAGTTATTGAAAGTTGATTGGATATGTGCAGCACCATGCTCAACATTCTTTCTTTCTTTTCTTCTTCTAGTAGTCTTTTTGACTTTTTGAGCCATCGAAATCCCTCCTCACTACTTCTTCTTATTTGCGATAGTCTTCTTAGGACCTTTTCTAGTTCTAGCGTTAGTCTTAGTTTTTTGTCCTCTAACTGGAAGACCTTTTCTATGTCTTATTCCTCTGTAACAACCTATTTCAACTAATCTCTTAATGTTTAAAGCAACATCTCTTCTTAAGTCACCTTCAACCATTAAGTTCTTGTTTACATAGTTTCTGATTTCATTTACTTCATCCTCAGTAAGATCCTTAATTCTAGTATCTGGGTTAATTCCAGTAGTAGCTAATATCTTTTGAGAAGTAGATAAACCAACTCCGTATATATATGTTAGACCTATTTCAACTCTTTTTTCCTTTGGTAGGTCAACTCCTGCTATTCTTGCCATTGAACTTACACCTCCTGTTTATTGAAATGCAATTTTTTATTTTTGCTTTTGGTAAATTTATATTAAAATCTTAGGTCGATAGGTAAAAAAACCTATCGTCAGCCGTACCTAAAATTAATAAGCTGATTTAAACGCCTATATAATAATATTGAACTTTCAAAAAAAAGTCAACATATTAATATTTGTAAATTATTCTGCCTAATATTTAATTATATTAGCCTTGTTTTTGCTTGTGCTTAGGATTTTCACAGATTACCATTACTCTTCCTTTTCTTCTTATAATCTTGCACTTTTCGCAAATAGGCTTAACTGATGGTCTTACTTTCATCGCTAACCCTCCTTGTGTAATTTATGGTAAACTTTTTACCTTATTTTGCTCTCCAAGTAATTCTTCCTCTTGTTAGGTCATATGGAGAAAGTTCTATAGTAACCTTATCTCCAGGTAGAATTCTTATGAAGTTCATTCTTAATTTTCCTGATATGTGAGCTAAAATTCTATGACCACTTTCTAACTCAACTTGAAACATTGCATTTGGTAAAGCCTCTAAGACTACACCTTGCATTTCTATTACATCATCTTTTGACATAAGGTAATCAACCCTCCTTAACAATGCCTTTTAGTTTTAGAAATCTTTTAATTTTTAAATCAGTACCTTTATCCTTTAATATAAGTGATGCTTTAATCTCATCATCTACATTTTCTAAAACAATAAAATGTTTTATGTTTTTCTTCTTAGGCATCTGAATTGTCTTATTACTTCCATTAATTAGAAGGTAATAATCATCATTCACTTTATCAACAATAACGTAATAATGATCCTTATCTCTTCCGCATTTTGAAAGAACAATTTTCCCAATTAAGTCATTGTCTTGCAAATTTCTTTCACCTCGATGATTACCTTAGTCATAAATCTACAAGCCACCTTTTGGTATCATGCGAATTTATAACTAAGCAACACTTATTTAATCAGTGTTAATATCTCTGGTCCATCTGGTAAAATTACAACAGTGTTTTCATAGTGAGCCGAAAGGCTCTTATCTGCTGAGACTACTGTCCAATCATCACCTAAAGTAGCTACTCTATATGTTCCCATATTAACCATAGGTTCTATAGCTAAAGTCATACCAGCAACTAATTTTGGACCTCGGCCTGGTCTTCCGAAGTTAGGAATTTCCGGATCCTCATGGACACTTTTTCCTATCCCGTGACCTACGAAATCTCTTACAACTGAGAAACCTGAAGCCTCAACATAGCGTTGTATTTCATGTGAAATATCAGTTAGTTTATTTCCTACTTTAGCAAACTCCAAACCTTTAAAGAAAGATTCTTCAGTAACTTTTATAAGTTTGTTTGCTTCTTCTGAAATATTACCTACAGCAAATGTTCTTGCTGCATCACCGTGAAACCCATTAATATGTGCACCACAGTCTACACTAATAATATCTCCCTCTTTTAATACATACCCTCCTGGTATTCCATGAACTACTTGCTCATTAACAGATATACATAGTGAAGCAGGAAATCCATAGAGCCCTTTAAATGAAGGTATTGCCCCATGCTTAGTTATAAATTCTTCTGCTATCCTATCTAATTCAGCAGTAGTTATCCCTGGTTTAACTTTTGTTTCAACAAGTAGTAGAGTTTCTGCTACTATTCTTCCTGCAATTCTCATTAGGTCGATTTCTTTATCATTTTTGATAATAATCATTAGTTTGCACTCCCTAAAATATTACAGATACCTTCGAATACTTCATTAATAGCTTTTGTTCCATCTACTGTGGAAAGTAAGTTTTTCTCTTTATAAAAATCAATCAGTGGTTGTGTTTGTCTTTCATAGACATCTAGTCTCTCTTTTACTGTTTCTTCAACATCATCTTTTCTTTGGATAATGTTATCACCACACACATCACAAACTCCATCAACAGTTGGTGGATTAAATTTGATATGATAACTAGCTCCACATGATAAACAAACTCTTCTTCCTGTCATTCTTTCAAGTATGAAACTGCTAGGTACTTCGATACATAAAGCTGTATCTAAGTTTTCATTTCTTGAATCTAAAAACTCTTGTAGAGCTTCTGCTTGAGCAACAGTTCTTGGGAATCCATCTAATAGATAACCATTTTTACAGTCTTCCCATGTTAATCTATCTTTAACCATATTTATAGTTACTTCATCTGGTACTAATTGACCATTATCAATATATTGCTTAGCTTCTATTCCTAAAGGGGTTTCTTCTGAAATATTCTTTCTAAAGATATCCCCAGTAGAAATATGTGGTATAGAGTATCTATTACTAATTGATTTTGCCTGTGTTCCTTTTCCAGCCCCAGGAGGACCTAATAATACTATCTTCACGGGCATCATCTCCATTATAAAATCTATTTTAAGAATCCTTGGTAGTGTCTCATAACTAATTGTGAATCTAATTGTCTAGAGAAATCTAAACCAACTCCAATTAAAATTAATAGTGACGTTCCACCAAATTGAATTCCACTTAAATCTGTATAATTACTAATTAATATTGGAGTAACAGCAAGTAACGCTGCAAATAATCCCCCGATTAGAGATACTTTTGTAAGTACCCTTTCAAAATACTTCTCTGTAGCTTCACCTGGTCTTACACCTGGTACAAAACCTGCAGACTTATGAAGATTTTCAGCCATTTCATCTGGTTTAAATGTTATTTGAGTATAGAACCAAGTAAAGAATACTGTTAATACTGCATAACAAAGTGGATACATCCAAGTAGTTTTATTAAAAATACTATATGGACTTGTTAGTATCCATTGAGACCATCCCTTAGTTGGGAAGAAATTTGCTATTGTTTCAGGGAACATCATTACAGACATTGCAAATATTATTGCAATAACTGCTGATCCTATTAAACTTAATGGTATATGAGTAGATTGACCTTTCATAACCTTAGCTCCTACAGCCTTACCAGCATATTGGATTGGCACCCTTCTCTCTGCTAATGAGAAGTAAATTGTAATTGCTAATAGTGCTAATGCACCAATTAAGAATAATGCTATTTCTATTATAGAAATTTCACCTGCGTCTTTTAATGTAAATAATGACATTAAAGTTGTAGGTAATTGAGATACTATATTAACGAATATTAATATTGAAACCCCATTTCCAAATCCTTTTTGAGTTATTTGGTCACCAAGCCACATACAGAAAGTAGATCCTACTACTAATGAAATTAGTACTACAGCTTTTTGAGCTGCTCCTAATCCTGTTGCTGCACCTTGTGCTGCAATCATTGAGTAAATTCCTATTGCTAATACAAATCCTATTGCTATAGAAGCGTATCTTGTAATAGATTGAATTTTCTTTCTACCTTCTTCTCCTTCTTTAGAAAGTTGTTCTAAAGATGGAATTGCAATTGTTAATAATTGCATTATGATTGATGCATTAATATAAGGTGAAACACTTAATGCAAATATACTAAATTTACTTAAAGCGCCTCCTGATATTAAGTTATAAAACCCAAGTAACCCACCAGAGTTAGTCATTGAGCTTAAATAGCTAGTATCAATTCCAGGAACTGGAATATGTATTCCTATCCTGAAAATTGCTACTAAAAATATCGTCCATAAAAATCTTTTTCTTAGTTCCGGAACCTTCCAGGCATTACGTAGGGTTGATAGCATATTACATCACCTCAACTTTTCCTCCAGCTGCTTCTATCTTCTCAGCCGCTGACTTAGACATTTTACATCCTTGTACAGTTAGGCTCTTTTCTAATGTTCCGTTTCCTAATATCTTAACTCCGTCTAATACTTTAGATATTACTCTTGTTTCAAGTAATAATTCTGGAGTTACTACTGTGCCGTTTTCGAATATGTTTAATCTATCAACATTGATAGAAACAATTTTCTTAGCGAAGATATTAGTGAATCCTCTCTTAGGAAGTCTTCTGTATAATGGCATTTGACCACCTTCAAATCCTGGTCTAACTCCACCGCCTGATCTAGCGTTTTGTCCTTTTTCACCTTTACCAGCGTTTCTTCCTAAACCTGAACCAGTACCTCTACCAACTCTCTTAGGAGCTTTTTTGCTACCAGCTGCTGGCTTTAATTCATGAAGTTTCATATCTTAGTGCACCTCCTCTTTATTATACTTCTTCTACTTTTAATAAGTAGTCAACTTTGTTGATCATACCTCTGATTTGAGGAGTATCCTCATGCTCTACAGTTTTATTAATCTTTCTTAGACCAAGAGCATTTGCAGTAGCGATATGGTCTTTCTTTCTGCCTATTAAGCTTTTAACTAAAGTAACCTTTATCTTTGCCATTGCGTATACCTCCTAACCTAATATTTCTTCTACAGTTTTGCCTCTTAACTTAGCTATATCTTCAGCTGTTCTTAAGCTTGCTAAACCGTTAATTGTAGCATTTACCATGTTTCTTGGATTGTTTGAACCTAAAGACTTAGCTCTAACGTCCTTTAATCCTGCTAATTCTAGGACAGCTCTTGCTGGACCTCCAGCGATAACTCCTGTACCTTCTTTAGCTGGCATGATTAAAACTTTACCAGTTCCAAACTTACCATATATTTCGTGAGGAACTGTTGTTCCAACTATAGCAACGCTAACCATGTTTTTCTTAGCGTCTTCGATACCTTTTTTAATTGCTTCTGGGATTTCGATTGACTTACCCATTCCCACGCCTACGTGTCCGTTCTCATCACCAACAACCACTAATGCGCTGAATCTGAAGTTTCTACCACCCTTAACAACCTTAGTAACTCTGTTTATAAAAACAACCTTTTCCTTAAGGTCTAGTGTGCTAGGATCGATTCTCATTGATTTCCCTCCTTGTTTGATTAGAATTTTAAGCCTGCTTCTCTAGCGCTTTCTGCTAATGTTTGAACTCTTCCGTGATATACGTATCCACCTCTGTCGAATACAACTTCAGTAATACCTTTATCTAAAGCTCTCTTAGCAACTAGTTCACCAACTAATTTAGCAGCTTCTTTGTTTCCGCCTACTTTAACGTCAACATCTTTATCTAATGTTGAAGCAGATACTAAAGTAACAGCATTTATATCATCTATTATTTGAGCATATATATTCTTTTCACTTCTATATACTGAAAGTCTTGGTCTTTCAGGAGTACCAGAAACTTTCTTACGTACTCTAAGGTGACGTTTTGCTCTACTTGCTTTTTTGTCTGCCTTCTTGAACATAAGGTTCACTCCTTCCTAATTATTTCTTACCAGTTTTACCTTCTTTACGTCTGATAACTTCGCCTTCGAACTTAATTCCTTTACCCTTATATGGTTCAGGTTTTCTCCACTTTCTGATATCAGCAGCAGCAGCACCAACCAATTGCTTATCGATTCCTGATATAACTACCTTTGTAGCTGCTGGAGTTTCGAAAGTAATTCCTTCAGCTGGTTCTATTTCAACTGGGTGTGAATATCCTAAGTTCATTACAAGTTTCTTTCCTTGTAATTGAGCTCTATAACCAACACCGATTAATTCTAGAGTCTTTTGGTATCCCTTTTCAACTCCTATGATCATGTTGTTGATTAATGCTCTAGTTAAACCGTGAAGAGCTCTATGCTCTTTAACGTCACTAGGTCTTGTAACAACAACTTGGTTGTCTTCAACTACTATATTCATGTCTTTGTCCATAGCCTTAACTAATTGCCCTTTAGGTCCTTTTACAGTAACAACGTTATCTTCAGCAACTGTCACTGTAACACCAGCAGGGATAGCTATTGGTAATCTACCTACTCTTGACATAACCGCACCTCCTGTATTACTTGTTAGATCTATATGTTAATCTAGTTAATTTTCAAAATTAGTTACTACCAAACGTAGCAAACAACTTCTCCACCTAAGCCTAATTTTCTAGCTTCTCTGTCTACAACTATACCTTTTGAAGTTGAAATTACAGCGATTCCTAATCCATTAAGAACTCTTGGAACTTCATCTTTCTTACAGTATACTCTTAAACCTGGCTTTGATATTCTCTTAATTCCAGTTATAACTCTTTCTTTGTTAGAACCGTACTTAAGTGATAATCTCATCATTGGAACAACACCGTCATTATATTCTTCAATATTCTTGATGTATCCCTCTTGTAATAATATATTTGCAACAGCCTTCTTTACGTTTGAAGAAGGAACTTCTACTACTTCGTGTCTTACAGCATTCGCATTTCTAATACGAGTTAGTAAATCTGCGATAGGATCTGTCATAACCATTTAATTTGCCTCCTTTCAGTCGTTAGGTTTACCAGCTTGCCTTCTTACAACCAGGAATTTCACCTTTGTAAGCAAGTTCTCTAAAGCATATACGGCAAATACCAAACTTTCTTAATACTGCATGTGGTCTTCCACATATTCTGCATCTTGTATAAGCTCTTGTTTTATATTTAGGAGCTTTGCTCCACTTTTCAATAATAGCTTTACGTGCCACAGTTTTCCCTCCTTATTATTGAGCGAATGGCATTCCAAGGAATCTTAATAATTCTCTTGCTTCTTCGTCAGTCTTTGCAGTTGTAACGAAGATAATATCCATTCCTCTAACCTTATCGATTTTATCGTATTCTACTTCTGGGAATATTAATTGTTCTTTAATTCCTAAAGAATAATTTCCTCTTCCATCAAAAGCTCTATCAGAAACTCCTCTGAAGTCTCTAACTCTTGGAAGAGCTATTGACATTAGCTTATCAGCAAATTCAAACATCTTTGCTCCTCTTAATGTAACTTTACATCCTAATGCCATGTTTTCTCTGATCTTAAAGTTAGCAACTGATTTCTTTGCTCTAGTTAAGATTGGTTTTTGTCCTGAGATAAGTTGTAAGTCAGCAACCGCAGATTCTAAAACCTTTTGGTTATCTTTAGCTTCTCCAACTCCCATATTTATAACGATTTTTTCAAGCTTTGGAACTTCCATGATGTTTTTGTATCCGAACTTTTCTGTCATAGCTTGAATTACTTCATTTGTATACTTCTCTTGAAGTCTTGGTGTCATAATTAGTACCTCCTTTCAGATTTTAGAATGTTTCTCCACACTTCTTACAAACTCTAACCTTAGTACCATCTTCTAAGATTTTACTGCTAATTCTTGTAGCATTTTTGCATTTTGTGCAGTATAACATAACTTTTGAGCTATATATAGCTCCTTCTTTTTCTATTATTCCACCTTGAGCATTTGCTCTAGTTGGCTTTTGGTGTTTCTTTACTATGTTAACTCCTTGAACAAGAACCTTTCCTGTTTTTGGATATACTTTTAAAACTTCACCAGTTTTTCCAGCATCTTTACCAGAAATAACTACTACTGTGTCGTTCTTTTTAACGTGTAACTTCAAATTAGCCACCTCCTCTATTATAGAACTTCTGGTGCTAATGATAATATTTTGTTAAATTCTTTATCTCTTAGCTCCCTAGCAACTGGTCCGAAGATACGAGTTCCTCTTGGTTGCTTATCATCTTTTATTATAACAGCAGCGTTCTCATCAAATTTGATGTATGAACCGTCAGCTCTTCTTAATCCTCTTACTGATCTAACAATAACAGCTTTTACAACGTCACCTTTTTTAACAACTCCGCCTGGTGTTGCACTTTTAACGCTAGCTACTATTATATCTCCAATGTTACCGAACTTTCTCTTTGATCCGCCTAAAACTCTGATACACATAATTTCTTTAGCACCTGAGTTATCTGCTACCTTTAATAAGGTTTGTTGTTGTATCATTGAAATTTACCCTCCTTTCAGTCCTAAAAAGCTTATTTAGCTCTTTCAACTATTTCAACAAGTCTCCATCTCTTATCTTTAGATAATGGTCTAGTTTCCATTATTAATACTCTATCATTCATGTTAGCTTCATTATTTTCATCATGAGCTTTGAATTTAGTAGTTCTATTCATAGTTTTTCCGTATAGTGGATGTCTTACCTTAGTTTCAACAGCAACTACGATAGTCTTATCCATTTTATCAGAAACAACTCTACCGATTTTCTTCTTTCTTAATCCTCTTTCCATTAGGGGCTACCTCCTTCCAGATTTACTGTTCAAATGCCCTGATCTCTTCTTCTCTAATGATGGTTTTGATTTGGGCTATAGATTTCTTTACTTCTCTTATTCTCATAGGATTTTCTAATTGTCCTGTAGCTAATTGGAATCTTAAGTTGAATAATTCAGCTTTTAATTCTCCTAGCTTAGCAACTAAATCTTGAGGATTATTTGCTCTTAAATCTTTTAATTCTCTAGCCTTCATTATTCTTCACCACCCATTTCCTCAAAATCTCTTCTTGTAACGAATTTACACTTTACAGGAAGTTTGTGTGATGCAAGTCTCATTGCTTCTCTTGCAACTTCTTCGTTAACTCCTGATAATTCAAATAATACTCTACCAGGTTTAACTACAGCTACCCAATATTCTGGTGAACCTTTACCAGAACCCATTCTTGTTTCAGCTGGTTTTTCAGTAACTGGCTTATCTGGGAATACTTTTATCCAAAGTTTTCCTCCTCTTCTAATGTATCTGTTAATTGCTATTCTGGCAGATTCTATTTGGTTACTTGTTATCCATCCACAAGTTTGCGCTTGGATACCAAAATCTCCATATGCAAGGAAATTACCTCTAGTAGCTTTTCCTTTCATTCTACCACGTTGTACCTTACGATGCTTAACTCTTTTAGGCATTAACATGATTATATTCCTCCTTTCTTACGCGTTAACTTCTTCCTTCTTTTCAACTTTTTTAGTTGGAAGAACTTCTCCATTATAAACCCAAACTTTAACTCCGATTTTACCGTATGTTGTATCTGCTTCAGCAAATCCATAATCGATATCAGCTCTTAATGTTTGTAGTGGAATTGTTCCTTCGTGATATTGTTCAGTTCTAGCGATTTCAGCTCCGCCTAATCTTCCTGAACAAGCTGTTTTAACACCCTTAGCTCCTAATCTCATAGCTCTTTGGATGCTTTGTTTCATAGCTCTTCTGAAAGAAACTCTTTTTTCTAATTGAGCAGCAATGTTTTCAGCAACTAATTGAGCGTTTGCTTCAGCATTCTTAACTTCAACTATGTTTATTAAAATGTTCTTTCCGTTTACTAATTTAGCAACCTTAGCTTTTAAAGCTTCGATTCCTGCACCACCTTTACCGATAACAACACCTGGTTTAGCAGTATATATATTTAACTTAACTCTTTTAGCTGATCTTTCGATTTCAATCTTAGCGATCCCAGCTGAGAAAAGTTCTTTCTTTACGAATTCTCTTATTTTGTTATCTTCGATTAAGTTATCTGCAAATGTTCTCTTATCAGCATACCATTTTGCATCCCAACCTTTGATAACTCCAACTCTAAGTCCGTGAGGATGTACTTTTTGACCCACTTGTTTTTCCCTCCTTCTTACTAAGCTCTTTCTTTAACTACTACTGTTATATGACTTGTTCTCTTATTGATTCTGAACGCTTTACCGTGGTCCATTGGTCTGAATCTCTTTAAAGTTGGACCAGCACCTACGAATGTTTCAGCAACATATAAGTTTTCAACATTTAAGTCATGATTGTTCTCTGCATTTGCAACAGCTGATTTTAAAACTTTGTTTATAACAACTGCAGCATCTTTTGGAGTGTATTGTAATATAGCGAAAGCCTCGTTAACGTTTTTTCCTCTTATTAAATCAAGAACAACTCCTACTTTCATTGGAGACATTCTAACATATTTAGCTATAGCTCTAGCTTCCATTGGTGTTCCTCCTTTCCCAGATTACTTTCTTTTTCTTGATGCTTTTTCGTCGTAATCGTGTCCTCTGTATGTTCTAGTAAGTGCAAATTCTCCTAATTTGTGTCCTACCATATCTTCGCTCACATATACTGGAACGTGTTTTCTACCATCATGAACAGCGATTGTATGACCAATCATTTGTGGGAAAATTGTTGATGATCTTGACCAAGTCTTAACAACCTTATTTTCACCATTAGCATTCATTTCTTCTATCTTCTTTAAAAGTCCTTCGTGTACGAAAGGTCCCTTTTTTATTGATCTACTCACTATAATTTGCCTCCCTTCATAATCTCTAGGCCCAGTAAGCCTGAAGAGAATTAATTCTCTTCAATTACTTACTATTTCTTCTCTTTATTATGAATCTATCAGAATACTTCTTATTCTTTCTAGTCTTGTATCCAAGTGCTGGTTTACCCCATGGAGTAACTGGACTTGGTCTACCGATTGGTGATCTACCTTCACCACCACCATGAGGGTGATCGCAAGGGTTCATTACAGAACCTCTAACTGTAGGTCTCCATCCCATGTGTCTCTTTCTACCAGCTTTACCAATATTGATAATGTCGTTAGTAGTGTTAGAAACTGTACCGATTGTAGCTTTACATTCGATTCTTACATATCTCATTTCACCTGAAGGTAATCTTAATGTTGCATAGTTACCTTCTTTAGCCATTAATTGAGCTGAAGTACCTGCTGATCTAACCATTTGGCCACCTTTACCAGCTTGTAATTCTATATTATGAACAACTGTACCAACTGGCATATCTTTTAATGCTTTTGCATTACCAACTTTGATATCAGCTTCTGGTCCAGATACGATTGTATCTCCAACCTTTAATCCTACTGGTGCAATGATGTATCTCTTTTCACCATCAGCATATACTACTAAAGCAATGTATGCTGTTCTGTTTGGATCGTATTCTATAGTAGCAACTTTTGCTGGAATACCATCCTTATTTCTCTTGAAATCTATTATTCTATACTTTCTCTTAGCTCCACCACCGTGGTGTCTAACAGTTATTTTACCTTGTGCATTTCTACCACCAGTTTTCTTTAAAGAAACAAGAAGTGATTTCTCTGGGCTGTTTGTAGTTATTTCTTCAAAACTTGCCATTGTCATTTGTCTTCTTGATGGTGTAGTAGGTCTAAACTTTTTAACTGCCATGCTAATTCCCTCCTTCTTTAAGCTTATCTGGTATTTTTACCAATACTTCGCTTTGATATTATTGCATTCCTTCGAAGAATTCAATACCTTTGCTATCTTGAGCTAATGTGATTATAGCTTTCTTTTGGTCAGCTCTCTTACCAACATGTACGCCCATTCTCTTAGTTTTTCCCATAGTTCTTATTGTTTGAACTTTTTCAACTTTAACGCCGAAAACTTCTTCAACCGCTTTCTTTATTTGAACTTTGTTAGCGCTCATATGAACTATGAAAGTGTACTTCTTTTCTGCCATTGCAGCCATTGACTTTTCAGTTATAACTGGTTTTCTGATTATATCGTGGCTTGTTAACTTCATTATGCGTACACCTCCTCAATCTTTGATACAGCATCCTTAGTCATGATTACTTTTGAGTATTTTAATAAATCATAAACGTTGATGTTGTTAACTGGAAGTACTGCTACTCCTTCTATGTTTCTAGCTGATTTGTAAACTGTTTCGTTTGCTTCAGCAGTAACGATTAATGTCTTCTTAGCATTGAAAGCATTTAACATTTTAACAATTTCCTTAGTCTTAGGAGCTTCTAATGTTAAGCTATCTAATACTACCATTTCATCATTTTGAACTTTGCTAGTTAATGCTGATAACATAGCAACTCTTCTCATTGATTTTGGTATTGACATTCTGTAATCTCTTGGCTTTGGTGCGAATACAACTCCACCTTTGATCCATTGTGGTGCTCTGATTGATCCTTGTCTAGCTCTACCAGTTCCCTTTTGTCTCCAAGGCTTGATTCCGCCTCCTCTAACCTCAGCTCTAGTCTTAGCTGATTGAGTTCCTTGTCTCTTGTTAGCTAATAATGCAACAACTACTTGGTGCATAGCATCTGCATTCACTTCAACAGCGAATACTTTATCATTTAATTGAATATCTTCAATTTTATTTCCTTCTTTGTTAAATAATCCTACTGTAGGCATTCTGTCTCCTCCTTTCTAAAGAAATTAAGCTTTAACAGCGTTTCTTATTACAACTGTGCTCTTGTTAGCACCTGGGATACCACCCTTAACTAATATTAAGTTCTTTTCAGCTATTACTTTAACAACTTCTAAGTTTAATACTGTTGTGTTAACAGCTCCCATGTGTCCTGGCATGTTCTTGTTCTTGAATGTTCTTGATGGATCAGAAGAAGCTCCCATTGAACCTACTGCTCTGTGGAACTTAGAACCGTGTGACATTGGCCCTCTGTTAGCATTCCATCTCTTAATAACCCCTTGGAATCCCTTACCTTTAGAAACTCCAGAAACGTCAATTTTATCTCCAGCTGCAAATAAATCAGCTTTGATTTCTTGACCTACTTCGTAAGCGCTGCAATCTTCTAATCTGAACTCTTTTAATGTTCTTCTTAAAGATACTCCAGCCTTAGCAAAGTGTCCTTTTCTTGGCTTATTAACTAATTTTTCTCTTATTTCACCGAAACCAACTTGTATTGCTTCATAACCATCCTTTTCGATAGTCTTCTTTTGAACAACAACACATGGTCCAGCTTCTACTACAGTTACAGGAACTACCTTTCCATTTTCATCGAAAATTTGAGTCATTCCTATTTTCTTACCGATTATAGCTTTTTTCATGTATTTACACCTCCTAAACGTATTAGCGGATTGCCCTTGCAATCATAACCGTTCAAACTGTTTATTTAATAGTTAAGCTATTATAGCTTTATTTCGATATCTACACCAGCAGGTAAGTTTAATCTCATTAATGCATCAACAGTTTTTGGTGATGGATTAACGATGTCGATTAATCTCTTGTGTGTTCTGATTTCGAATTGTTCTCTTGAATCTTTGTACTTATGAACAGCTCTTAATATAGTAACAACATCTTTTTCAGTAGGTAGTGGTACTGGACCTGCAACCTTAGCTCCTGTTGATTTAGCTGTTTCAACGATTTTTTCAGCAGATTGATCTAATATAGTGTGATCAAAAGCCTTTAATCTGATTCTTATTTTTTGTTTTGACATTCTGGTTTCCCTCCTTTTCATGTACGCTTTACTTCTAACGCACAACAGCAATAGTTATGTAAACTGTTCCTGGTGTTTCACGCCTAAGAACACAAATTACTATTCCTGCCGTCGGATTCTAGATCCTGACTTGCTCCTCAAGAATAACCCGGAAGTCCGGCAACCTCTTGATTCATCGCGTTATGCTACACAACTTCTTTATTATACTATCTTTATAAATCTTTATCAAGACTTTTTTTTCATCTTTTTTTAACCATTTTTTATAAAAATTTTTTAAGTTTTTAGAAGTAATCCTGTCGTTCAACTGTTATAATTTTATATCGAATTTAAAAATTTTTCAATAGTATATTTGATGAAATTTTAGTTTCTATTGCCTTATATTATATATATTTAACCAAATTATTGTATTATAAACATTTTTTATGCTTATTTTTAGTTTCTATATACATAATTTTCAAACTACGTTATGTATTCTTATCATATATAATAATAAAAACAATTAATATTCTTCTATTTTAATAATATACATTCTATTTATACTTTATATATTTTAAAAAACTTCATTACTTTACTTCTATCCTTTTATTTCTTTTATAATTATTAAAATTTATTTTTTTATTTAGATATACTTCTAAACTAAAAAAGGAATTAATTATTACTAAATATTAATAAACAAAAAAAAGAAAGAGTAAAGGCGTCCCCTTACTCTTTCTATTTTTGTGATCACAATTATTAAGCGCTTTAATTTAAAATTTATATTTAAAAAGAATTTAAA
Source organism: Clostridium sp. K13 (assembly GCF_019734195.1). Classification (GTDB taxonomy): domain Bacteria; phylum Bacillota; class Clostridia; order Clostridiales; family Clostridiaceae; genus Clostridium. The sequence goes on from NZ_JAASHM010000008.1 coordinate 92,834, forward strand.
ACTTAAATTGAAAAGTTTAAAACTATTCGATTATAGAAGTAACAACTCCTGAACCTACAGTTCTTCCACCTTCTCTGATAGCGAATCTTAAACCTTCATCCATAGCTACTTGAGTGATTAACTCAACGTTCATATCGATGTGGTCTCCAGGCATAACCATTTCCATTCCTTCTGGTAATTTGATTGATCCTGTAACGTCTGTTGTTCTGAAGTAGAATTGTGGTCTGTATCCATCGAAGAATGGAGTATGTCTACCACCTTCATCTTTCTTAAGTACGTATACTTGACCTACGAACTTGCTGTGTGGATTTACTGATCCAACTTTTGCTAAAACTTGACCTCTTTCGATTTCAGTTCTTTGAACACCTCTTAATAATGCTCCGATGTTATCTCCAGCTTGTGCTTCATCTAATAACTTTCTGAACATTTCGATTCCTGTAACAACAACTTTTCTCTTTTCTTCTGTTAATCCAACGATTTCTACTTCGTCTGATACGTGAAGAACTCCTCTTTCAACTCTTCCTGTTGCAACTGTTCCTCTACCAGTGATTGTAAATACGTCTTCGATTGGCATTAAGAATGGCTTATCTGTTGCTCTTTCTGGAGTTGGGATATAGCTATCTACTGCGTTCATTAATTCCATGATGCAAGCTGTTGCTTCTGGATCTGTTGGGTTTTCTAATGCTCTTAAAGCTGATCCTTTGATTACTGGAATGTCATCTCCTGGGAAGTTGTATTCAGATAATAATTCTCTAACTTCCATTTCAACTAATTCTAATAATTCTTCATCGTCAACCATATCTGCTTTGTTTAAGAAAACAACGATGTAGTCAACACCAACTCTTGAAGCTAGTAGTATGTGCTCTCTTGTTTGAGGCATTGGACCATCTGCAGCTGAACAAACTAATATAGCACCGTCCATTTGAGCCGCACCAGTGATCATGTTCTTAACGTAGTCAGCATGTCCTGGACAGTCAACGTGAGCGTAGTGTCTGCTTTCTGTTTCGTATTCAACGTGAGCTGTGTTGATTGTGATTCCTCTTTCTTTTTCTTCTGGAGCTCTATCGATATCAGCATAGTTGAACGCTTCTGCGAACCCTCTGTTTGCTAATACTGTTGTGATAGCAGCTGTTAATGTAGTCTTACCGTGGTCTACGTGACCGATTGTTCCGATATTTACGTGTGGTTTACTTCTTTCGAACTTTTGCTTTGCCATTTAAAAATCCTCCTTTATGGAAACAAACTTTTTTTTGAATTTTAAGTATATTATAAAATTCTAAATTTGTTCTTTATTATAAATTTAAATTATTTTTTAATTAATTAATATATATATTAATTTCTGCAATGCTACCCATAAATATATTATGGATAACATTACAAAAAATTATTACAAAATTATAAACTATTTAGCTCTCTTTCCAGCAACTTCTTCTTGGATGCTCTTTGGTACTTCTTCATAGTGATCGAATACCATTGAGTAGTTACCTCTACCTTGAGATCTAGATCTTAAAGCTGTAGCATATCCGAACATTTCAGCTAGTGGAACGTATGCTCTTATAACTTGAGCTCCGTTAACAGCTTCCATTCCTTCCATTCTACCTCTTCTAGAGTTGATATCACCGATAACATCTCCCATGTACTCTTCTGGTACAGTTACTTCAACCTTCATCATTGGCTCAAGTAATACTGGGCTTGCTTTTTGCATAGCGTTCTTGAATGCCATAGAACCAGCAATCTTGAATGCCATTTCTGATGAATCGACTTCGTGGTAAGAACCGTGTACTAACTTAACTTTGAAGTTAATAACTTCGTATCCAGCTATTATACCGTTCTTAGCAGCTTCTTGAATACCAGCATCAATTGCAGGAATGTATTCTTTTGGAATAGCTCCCCCAACGATAGCATTTTCAAAGCTGTATTCTCCTTCAGTTGGTTCCATTTCAATTACAGCGTGACCGTATTGACCCTTACCACCTGATTGCTTAGCATACTTAGCTTCTGCTTTAACAGCAGATCTGATAGTTTCTTTGTAAGCAACTTGAGGAGCTCCAACGTTACACTCAACTTTGAATTCTCTTTGTAATCTATCAACGATGATATCTAAGTGTAATTCACCCATACCAGCGATGATTGTTTGACCAGTTTCTTGGTCAGTCCAAGTTTTGAAAGTTGGATCTTCTTCAGCTAGCTTAGCTAAAGCTAATCCCATCTTTTCTTGACCAGCTTTTGTCTTTGGCTCGATAGCTACAGATATAACTGGTTCTGGGAATTCCATTGATTCAAGTATAATTGGTGCGCTTTCATCACATAAAGTATCACCAGTTGTAGTGTTCTTTAATCCGATAACTGCTCCTAATTCACCTGCTTCTAATGATTCAACTTCTTCTCTTGTGTTAGCGTGCATCTTAACAAGTCTTCCTATTCTTTCCTTCTTACCCTTTGTAGAGTTAAGAACATATGAACCACTGTTCATAACACCAGAATAGATTCTTGTGAAAGCAAGTTTACCAACGAATGGGTCAGTTGCGATCTTGAATGCTAAAGCTGACATTGGAGCTTCATCTGAAGCTTCTCTTGAATCTTCTTCTCCTTCTAAGCTTGTTCCTTGGATTGCAGGAATGTCTAATGGTGATGGTAAGTAAGCAACAACACCGTTGATCATTTCTTGAACCCCTTTGTTCTTGTATGAAGAACCACAGATACATGGAACTATTTCGTTAGCTATTGTAGCTTTTCTTAAAGCAGCGTGTAACTCTTCTTCAGTTAATTCTTCACCTTCAAGGTATTTTTCCATTAACGTTTCATCAGTTTCAGCGATTGCTTCAATCATAGCCATTCTGTATTCTTCAGCTTGATCAGCTAAATCTGCAGGAATTTCTTCAATTCTTACATCTGTACCTAAATCATCATAAGTTATGATAGCGTGGTTAGCTATTAAGTCAATCATACCCTTGAATTCTGATTCAGAACCTACTGGTATTTGTATTGGAACTGCATTAGCCTTTAATCTATCTCTTACAGTGTTTATACATCTGTAGAAGTCAGCTCCTGTAGCATCCATCTTATTAACATATATCATTCTTGGTACGCCGTACTTATCTGCCTGTCTCCAAACAGTTTCAGTTTGTGGTTCAACCCCACTCTTAGCATCTAGAACTGTAACAGCTCCGTCAAGAACTCTTAAAGATCTTTCAACTTCAACTGTGAAGTCTACGTGACCTGGAGTATCGATGATATTTAATTCGTGACCTTCCCAGAAACAAGTTGTTGCAGCAGAAGTGATTGTTATACCTCTTTCTTGCTCTTGAACCATCCAGTCCATTTGTGAAGCACCTTCATGTGTTTCACCGATTTTGTGAGTTTTTCCCGTATAGAATAATATTCTCTCAGTTGTTGTTGTTTTACCAGCATCAATATGAGCCATTATTCCGAAGTTACGGAATTTGTCTAATGGATATTTTCTAGCCATTGTATGTCCTCCTCTCAATGAGTAATTTTATATTCGACAAAACTGTTTTGGCATAAGCCAAAACAGTTTTTGTAATATTAGTATCTGTAGTGAGCGAATGCTTTGTTTGCTTCTGCCATTTTGTGAGTATCTTCTCTCTTCTTAACAGCAGCTCCAGTATTATTAGCTGCATCTAATAATTCTCCAGCTAATCTTTCAGCCATAACTTTTTCGCCTCTTTTTCTAGCAGCAGCTAATATCCATCTTAAACCTAAAGTTTGTCTTCTCTCAGGTCTAACTTCGATTGGAACTTGGTAGTTAGCACCACCTATTCTTCTAGCTTTAACTTCTAATAAAGGCATAACATTGTTCATAGCTTCTTCGAATACTTCTAAAGCATCTTTGCCTGTTTTTTGCGCCATAATTTCAAACGCTTCGTAGCAAATCTTTTGTGCTACTCCTTTTTTACCATCTTCCATTACGTTGTTTATTAACTTAGTAACAACTTTTGAGTTGTACATTGGATCTGGTAATACATCTCTTTTTGCGATAAATCCTTTTCTTGGCACTTTTCTTCCCTCCTTAACAATTTTAAATTTAATTCATAGGTACTCGGTAATTTTTAATTACCGTAAAGTGCTTCGCTTCTTACATCTATATAAACTTATGTAAAATTTCTAGTCTATGTAAATGCCGAAGATAAGCACTGTCTTAGTTTAGAAAACTATTTTTGCTTTGGTCTCTTAGCACCGTATTTAGATCTTCCTTGCATTCTGTTAGCTACTCCAGCACAGTCTAGTGCTCCTCTTACGATATGGTATCTAACACCAGGAAGGTCCTTAACTCTACCACCTCTTATAAGAACAACGCTGTGCTCTTGTAAGTTGTGACCTACACCACCGATGTAAGCAGTAACTTCGAATCCATTTGTAAGTCTTACTCTCGCAATTTTTCTTAACGCTGAGTTAGGCTTCTTTGGAGTAGTAGTTTTAACAACTGTACAAACTCCTCTTCTTTGTGGACACTCGTTTAGTGCTGGTGCTGTTGATTTGTTAACAACAGTCTTTCTACCTTTTCTTACTAATTGGCTTATAGTTGGCATTTCTTCACCTCCTGAAATTTATTTATCTATATAAAATAAGATAAACACTAATTTATTATTCTAGGGTCAATACCGCTGATGATTTAACATCAATTCCGCTTATTTTCCCAAGTTCCTTCATTGTAGTTATCTCTACAATATCAATGTTTTTCTCTTTTGCTAGTTGAATTATTGGAGAAATCAACTTAGCATTTGCATCTTTAGCTACATATAAAACTTTGCCTTCACCACTTTTCAGCAATTTAGTACATTGTTTTATTCCAATTACTTTTTTTACTACAATTCTGTCTAACATGAATCCCCCTCCTTAATTAAAGTTCATAGAGGCATGCTATACAGGATGCCTCCATAAATCATGTAGACAATCATACTGTAGTGTAGCTTTAAAATCACACAATTCGTATTTTATCATTTAAGCATACACATGTCAATAAAATTGCATTGTATTATTCTATTGTATCAATATTATCTTCTTCAGCTTCTTCCCCTGGTACATCAAGCTTCACAGATCTATATCTCATCATACCTGTTCCAGCTGGAATTAACTTACCTATAATAACATTTTCTTTCAATCCTATTAATGGATCAATTTTACCTTTGATAGCTGCTTCTGTAAGAACTCTTGTTGTTTCTTGGAATGAAGCTGCTGATAAGAAACTATCAGTTGCTAGAGCTGCTTTTGTTATACCTAATAACGCCATTTCACCCTTAGCTTCTTCTCCACCAAATTCTCTTACTCTTGAATTTTCTTCTTCAAAGTCAAACATATCTATCATTGTACCTGGTAATAACTCTGTATCTCCAGAATCAGAAACTTTTACTTTTCTAGTCATTTGTCTAACAACTACTTCTAAGTGCTTATCATTAATATCAACACCTTGAAGTCTATAAACTTTTTGAACTTCAGAAAGTAAGTATCTTCTAGCACCTTCAACACCCTTAATATTCATTATATCATGAGGGTTAACTGAACCTTCTGTAATTTCATCTCCTGCTTCGATAACATCATTATCGGATACTCTTAATCTTGAACCAAATGGAATGTCATAGCTACGTTCTTCTCCGTCAGCTCCCATTACATATACAGTCTTTTTCTTTTTAGTTTCTTCAACTCTTACAGTACCTGCAATTTCAGAAACTATAGCAAGACCCTTTGGTTTTCTAGCTTCAAATAATTCTTCAACTCTAGGAAGACCTTGAGTGATATCCGCACCTGTAGCAACACCACCAGTATGGAATGTTCTCATTGTAAGCTGAGTACCTGGTTCTCCGATTGATTGAGCAGCTATTATACCAACAGCTTCTCCTATATTAATCTTTTGAGCTGTAGCCATGTTCATACCATAACACTTAGCACAAACACCTACTTTACAGTTACAAGTGAAGACAGATCTTATTTTAACCTTCTTAACTCCTGCAGCTGTAATTCTATCAGCCATATGAGATTCAATATATTGATCTTTTGCTAATAATAATTCACCGCTTTCAGGATCAATAATATCCTCTGCAGTATATCTTCCGTATAATCTTTCTGCTAATCCTTCGATTACTTCGTTACCTTCTTTAATTTCAGCAACAATTAATCCTCTATCAGTACCACAGTCTTCTTCTCTTACGATAACGTCTTGTGATACGTCAACAAGTCTTCTTGTTAAGTAACCTGAATCGGCAGTCTTAAGTGCTGTATCTGCATTACCTTTTCTCGCACCGTGTGTTGAAATGAAGTATTCTAATACGTCAAGACCTTCTCTGAATGAAGCCTTGATTGGTAATTCGATGATTTTACCTGATGGAGCCGCCATAAGTCCTCTCATACCAGCTAATTGCTTGATTTGGGCCTTAGATCCTCTGGCTCCTGAGTCAGCCATCATGAATATTGGGTTGAATTTATCCAAGCTATCCATTAGGGCATTGGCAACATCTTCTGTAGTTTTACTCCATTTTTCAATAACTTTTTCATATCTTTCATCTTCAGATATGAATCCTCTCTTATACATCTTTTCTACCTTTTCAACTGTTTCTTCAGCTTCTCTAAGTAATTCATACTTAGCTTCAGGTACTATCATATCTGATGCAGCAACTGTTACAGCACCGATAGATGAATAGTGGTATCCTAATGCTTTGATCTTATCTAACATTATTGATGTATTAGTAGGACCGTGTTTTATATAACACTTATCTATTAATTTACCTAAAGTCTTCTTAGTTATTAAGAAATCAACTTCAAGATCAAATTCTGTTTCTGGATTTTCTCTATTAACATATCCTAAGTCTTGAGGAATAGATTCATTGAATATAATTTTACCTACTGTAGTTTTAATTACACCGTGCTTAACTACTCCATCTACTTCTTTAAACATTCTAACGTTAATTGCAGCATGAATAGCAATTTCTCCAACATTGTAAGCCATTATAGCTTCATCAACTGATGAGAAACACATTCCTTCTCCCTTAGCGTTTTCCTTATCCATTGTTAAATAATATGATCCTAAAACCATATCCTGTGTTGGTACACATACTGGCTTACCATCTGAAGGTTTCATAATATTATTAGCTGCAAGCATTAAGAATCTTGCTTCTGCTTGTGCTTCAACAGATAAAGGTACGTGAACAGCCATTTGGTCACCGTCGAAATCGGCGTTATATGCTGTACATACTAATGGGTGAAGTTTTATTGCTCTACCTTCAACTAATACAGGTTGGAATGCTTGAATTCCTAGTCTATGTAGAGTAGGTGCTCTGTTAAGTAAAACTGGATGATCAGTAATAACTTCTTCAAGTATATCCCATACTTGATCATTAACTCTTTCAACCATTCTCTTAGCACTCTTTATGTTGTGAGCAACACCATCTTCAACTAACTTTTTCATTACGAAAGGCTTGAATAACTCTAAAGCCATTTCTTTTGGTAAACCACATTGGTACATTTTTAATTCTGGTCCAACAACGATAACTGATCTACCAGAATAGTCAACTCTCTTACCAAGTAAGTTTTGTCTGAATCTACCTTGCTTACCTTTTAACATATCAGATAATGATTTTAAAGGTCTATTACCTGGTCCTGTAACCGGTCTTCCTCTTCTACCATTATCTATAAGAGCATCAACAGCTTCTTGAAGCATTCTCTTTTCATTTCTAACAATTATATCAGGAGCTCCTAAATCTAAAAGCTTCTTTAATCTGTTATTTCTGTTAATTACTCTTCTATATAAATCATTTAAGTCAGATGTTGCAAATCTTCCTCCATCTAATTGAACCATTGGTCTTAAATCTGGTGGAATAACAGGAATTACGTTTATAACCATCCATCTTGGATCATTTGCTGATTTTCTGAAAGATTCAACTACTTCTAATCTTCTTATGATTCTTACTTTCTTTTGACCACTACTAGTCTTTAACTCTTCTTTTAAGTCTCTTGAAGTTGCTTCTAAGTCTATTTCTCCTAAGATCTCTTGAACAGCTTCTGCACCCATTCCAGCTACGAAACTTTCTTCTCCAAACTTATCTACAGCTTCTCTATATTCTTTTTCACTTAAAAGTTGTTTCTTTAATAGTGATGTTTCCTTAGGGTCTATAACTACATATGAAGCAAAGTAAAGAACTTTTTCTAAAGCTCTTGGTGACATATCTAAAAGTAATCCCATTCTTGATGGAATTCCTTTAAAGTACCAAATATGAGATACTGGGGCAGCCAGTTCAATATGCCCCATTCTCTCTCTTCTTACTTTAGCTTTTGTAACTTCAACTCCACATCTGTCACAAACAATACCTTTGTATCTAACTCTCTTGTATTTACCACAATGACATTCCCAGTCTTTCATTGGTCCAAATATTCTTTCACAGAATAGACCATCTCTTTCTGGCTTTAAAGTTCTATAATTAATTGTTTCAGGTTTCTTAACTTCACCTCTAGACCATTCTCTAATTTGGCTTGGAGAAGCTAAACCAATTTGTATAGCATCAAAATTGTTCAATTCAAACAAGGGTATATCCTCCCTTCAATTTTAGTGTTCGTCATTAACGAAATCATCTAATTCTAATTCTTCTTCATGGAAACCTTCTAAAGTAAATGATTCATAATCTATATCTTCTTCAATTTCCTCATCATTAGTTGTGTAACTATCATCACCTGTGAATTGTTCTGGAACAACTTCTTCAGTTCCTTCGATATTTACTTCTAATTCTTCAGAATCATCATCTGAGAATTCTTTTAATTTAACTTCTTCGTTATCTTCATTTAAAACTTTAACATCTAAGCATAAAGCTTGAAGTTCTTTTATAAGAACCTTAAATGATTCTGGAACTCCTGGTTCAGGGATATTTTCACCCTTAACTATTGCTTCGTATGTCTTAACTCTACCTACAACGTCATCTGACTTAACTGTTAAGATTTCTTGTAATGTATGAGCTGCACCGTAAGCTTCTAATGCCCAAACTTCCATTTCTCCGAATCTTTGACCACCAAATTGAGCTTTACCTCCAAGTGGTTGTTGAGTAACTAGTGAGTATGGACCTGTTGATCTAGCATGGATCTTATCATCAACTAAGTGAGCAAGCTTTAAGATATACATTATACCAACTGTAACTTCATTATCAAATGGTTCTCCAGTTCTTCCATCGTATAATACAGTCTTTCCGTTTGCATTGTATCCAGCTTTTTCTAAACATTCTTCAATGTTCTTTTCTGTTGCACCATCAAATACAGGTGTTGCAATGTGCCATCCTAATGCACTTGCAGCCCAACCTAAGTGAACTTCTAATACCTGACCGATGTTCATACGTGATGGAACCCCTAGTGGATTTAAACAAATTTGTAGTGGTCTACCATCTGGTAAGAATGGCATATCTTCTTCTGGTAAAACTCTAGAAATAACCCCTTTGTTACCATGACGTCCTGCCATCTTATCCCCAACAGATATTTTTCTCTTTTGAGCTATATAACATCTTACAAGTTCGTTAACACCTGGATTTAAGTCATCGCCGTTTTCTCTTGTAAATACTTTTACGTCAACGATAATACCAGCTTCTCCATGTGGAACTCTTAAAGAAGTATCTCTAACTTCTCTAGCTTTTTCTCCAAATATAGCTCTTAATAATCTTTCTTCAGCTGTTAATTCAGTTTCTCCCTTTGGTGTAACTTTACCTACAAGTACATCTCCTGATCTAACTTCAGCCCCGATTCTGATTATTCCTCTTTCATCTATATCCTTAAGAGCATCTTCACTTACGTTTGGAATATCTCTTGTTATTTCTTCTGGTCCTAGCTTAGTATCTCTAGCTTCACATTCATATTCTTCAATATGAATAGAAGTAAATACGTCTTCTCTTACTAATTCTTCAGAGATAAGCATAGCATCCTCGTAGTTATAACCTTCCCATGTGATGAATCCCATTCTGATATTCTTTCCTAATGCGATTTCTCCAAGGTCAGTTGCTGGTCCATCAGCTAAAACTTGGTTCTTAAATACAATTTCACCCTTATCAACTAAAGGTCTTTGGTTGATACAAGTACCCGGGTTACTTCTCTTGAATTTAAGTAATTTATATGTGTCAATTCCTCCATCAACGTCTCTCTTAACTCTGATTTCTGAAGAGCTTACATATACAACAGTACCTGAATTTTTAGCTTTAGGTAATACTCCTGAATCAGCTGCTGCTCTATACTCTATTCCTGTACCAACTATAGGTGCTTGTGGCTTTAATAGTGGAACTGCTTGACGTTGCATGTTTGCTCCCATAAGTGCTCTAGATGCATCATCATTTTCAAGGAAAGGTATCATCGCTGTTGCAACTGAAACTATTTGTCTTGGTGAAACGTCTATTAAATCTACGTCTTTAGCATTAACTTGTAATATGTCATGCTTATGTCTAACAGTAACTCTACTGTCAACGAATCTTCCATCTTCACCAATAGGTTCCTTTGCTTGTGCAATTAAGTATAAATCTTCTTCATCAGCTGTGAAGTATCTTATTTCATCTGTAGCTTTTCCTGTTTCTTTATCAATAACTCTATATGGAGTTTCTATAAATCCATATTCATTAACTTTTGCATATGTTGCAAGTGAGTTGATTAATCCTATATTTGGTCCTTCTGGAGTTTCTATAGGACACATTCTACCGTAATGTGAGTGGTGAACGTCTCTTACTTCGAAACCAGCTCTTTCTCTTGAAAGTCCTCCTGGTCCTAATGCAGATAATCTTCTCTTATGTGTTAATTCTGAAAGTGGATTCGTTTGATCCATGAATTGTGATAATTGTGAACTACCAAAGAATTCTTTTATAGCTGCAGCTACTGGTCTAATGTTTATTAACATTTGAGGAGTAATTGCCTCTTGGTCTTGAATAGTCATTCTTTCTTTAACTACTCTTTCCATTCTTGATAAACCAATTCTGAATTGATTTTGTAGTAATTCACCTACAGATCTTAATCTTCTATTACCTAAATGGTCTATATCATCAGTATATCCAACACCATAAGCTAATCCTAACTCGTAGCTTATTGTTGCAAATATATCATCTCTTACAATATGCTTAGGTATTAATCTAGTTATGTTCTTTTTAACTTCTTCTTTTATAGATTGTTCATCATCATAGTTTTCTAGGATTTCCATTAAAGTAGGATAATGAACAGCCTCTCTTATGTTTAAATCACTAACATCAAAAGGTAAAACTTTTTCTAAATCAACGAAATGATTTCCTATTACTCTTAATACTTTATCTTCTACTAAAATATCAACAGAGTTTATCCCTGCATTTTGTATGTTAGAGGCCATAGCTCTGCTTATTTTTTCACCTTGTTCAACCATTATTTCTCCAGTTGAAGGGTTTATAATATCAGTTGCTGCTATTTGATTTATTAATCTAAGATTAATAGCTAATTTTTTGTTAAATTTATATCTACCAACTCTTGATAAATCATATCTTTTTGCATCAAAGAATAAAGAGTCAATTAAAGATACAGCACTATCAACTGTTGGTGGTTCACCTGGTCTTAATCTCTTGTAAATCTCAAGTAAAGCTTCTTCCTTAGTTTTAGTGTTATCTTTTTCTATTGTTGCTTTAAATCTTTCTTCTTCACCAAAATAGTCTAAAAGCTCTTGGTCACTTCCATAACCCATAGCTCTAGCTAAAATTGTAATTGGTAATTTTCTAGTCTTATCAATTCTAACATAAATAACATCATTAGAATCTGTTTCATATTCTAACCATGCACCTCTGTTAGGAATAACAGTTGATGAAAATAGCTTTTTACCACTCTTATCAACAGTATTACTATAGTAAACACCTGGAGATCTAACTAACTGACTTACTATAACTCTTTCAGCACCGTTAATAATAAAAGTTCCTTGTTCAGTCATTAATGGGAAATCGCCCATAAACACTTCTTGTTCTTTTATTTCTCCTGTTTCATTGTTTGTCAGTCTTACTGACACTTTTAGTGGAGCCGCGTAAGTACAATCTCTTTCTTTACACTCTTCCACTGAGTACTTAATATTATCCATATCAAGTTTATAGTCTACAAACTCAAGTACTAGATTACCAGTAAAGTTTGAAATAGGGTTTACGTCATCAAATACTTCTAATAACCCTTCTCTTAAAAACCACTCGTAAGAATCTAATTGTACCTCGATTAAGTTTGGCATTTCGGTTACATCTTTAACCTTAGCAAAGCTCATTCTAGTTCTTTTTCCGACTTGGACAGGATGTACCATGAATTTTCACCCCTTGTTTAAAGTAAAATAACCAAAAGCATAATTTCCCTAAGGACCTATGCTTTCGGAGAGCATCACGTTATAGTATAACCACTTTTTTACTGATTATACTCATTTTCGCAAGAATATATAATTATCCATAATGAATAGTACATTTTATGATAGTAACATATCAATTTTTCTTTGTCAATACTTTTATATACATACATTTTATTTGTATTTTATCAATATAATAGTATTTTCAAATTATAGTTTTTTATTCCATAAAAAACTATTTAGGCAATAAAAAAGGTGCTATAAAGCACCTTTTTTATATTAAGTTAAGAAATTACTTAACTTCTACTTCAGCTCCAACTTCAGCTAATTTAGCTTTCATGTCTTCAGCTTCTTCTTTAGAAACAGCTTCTTTTAATGTCTTAGGAGCTCCGTCAACTATTTCTTTAGCTTCCTTTAATCCTAATCCAGTTATTTCTCTAACAACTTTGATAACTTTGATCTTGTTAGCACCAGCGTTAGCTAATACTACGTCGAACTCAGTCTTTTCTTCTGCTGCAGCACCTGCAACAGCTCCACCAGCAACAGCAACTGGAGCAGCAGCGCTAACACCAAACTCCTCTTCGCAAGCAGTTACTAATTCGTTTAATTCTAAAACAGTCATTTCTTTTATAGCTTGAATGATTTCTTCTCTTGTCATTTTAATTGCACCTCCAAAATTTTTATCAGTTTATTATTCAGCTGACTCTGATTCTTTTTTTTCTTTAATTGCATTTAATAAGTATGCAAGGTTTGATAATGGAGCTTTGAAGCTTCCAAGAAGTTTTGCAATAAGAACTTCTTTTGATGGGATTGTTGCAAGTTTTTCAACTCCAGCCTTGTCATAAACAATACCGTCAACAACACCTGCTTTTAACTCTAACTTCTTGTGGTCCTTAGCGAAGTTATTTAATACTCTAGCAGGAGCAGTAGCATCTTCGTATCCGAATGCTATAGAAACTGGTCCTTCTAAATATTGTTCTAAATCACTTAAACCTAATTCGTTAGCTGCTAATGTTACTAATGAGTTTTTGTAAACTTTATATTCAACACCAGCTTCTCTTAAGCTCTTTCTTAACATTGTATCTTCTTCAACTGTTAAACCTTGGTAATTAGCTAATGCTATACCTTGAGCTTTTTCTAACTTCTCTTTAATTTCAGCTACTTTAGCTTCTTTAATTTGTCTGTTCTTCTTTATCACTGTGTGTCCACCTCCTCACAGTTATTAACTGTAATATATATTAAGAAAGGTCTTCCCATAGACATAGGAAGACCAAATAAACAATCACTTATCTAGTTATCCTAGGCAGGCGATTACTTTAAACCTTACGGCACCTACTGTCTACGGAAACAGTATTCTCTTTTTTCACAACGAAATTTATTATACTATGCAAATTTCACTATGTCAATATTAATCTAAAACTTTTGTTGGGTTAATTTTAGCTCCAGGTCCCATTGTGCTTGAAACAGATACTGATTTAACGTATTGTCCCTTAGCAGCAGCTGGTTTAGCCTTAACTAAAGCATCCATTAAAGCATGGAAGTTTTGTTGTAATTTTTCAACTCCAAATGAAGCTTTTCCGATTGGGCAGTGAACGATAGCAGTTTTATCAACTCTATATTCAACCTTACCAGCTTTGATGTCAGCTATAGCTTTAGCAACATCAAATGTAACTGTTCCTGATTTTGGGTTTGGCATTAATCCCTTAGGTCCTAAAACTCTACCTAATCTACCAACAACACCCATCATATCTGGTGTAGCTACTACTACATCGTAATCGAACCAGTTTTCACCTTGGATCTTTTGAACTAATTCTTCAGCTCCAACGAAATCTGCTCCTGCTTCTTGAGCTTCTGTTGCTTTAGCACCTTTAGCGAATACTAAAACTTTAACAGTCTTACCAGTTCCGTTTGGAAGAACAACAGCTCCTCTAACTTGTTGGTCAGCGTGTCTTGGGTCTACCCCTAATCTTACGTGTAATTCGATTGTTTCATCGAACTTAGCTTTTGCAGTTTTTACAGCTAAATCTAATGCTTCAGCTGGTGTGTATAAAACGTTCTTATCAACTAATTTTGAACTTTCAACATATTTCTTTCCCATTGTTATGCCTCCTTCGTGGTTTTAGCGGTTTTTACCTCCCACATTTTAAAAAAACTCAGAATTACTCTGCTATTGTAACACCCATACTTCTTGCAGTACCTTCGATCATGCTCATAGCAGTTTCGATTGTTGCAGCGTTTAAGTCTGGCATCTTTAATTCAGCGATCTTTCTTACTTGATCCTTAGTTAATGTTCCAACCTTTGTTCTATTTGGAACTCCTGATCCGCTTTCTAATCCTAATTCTTTCTTAATTAGAACTGCAGCTGGAGGAGTCTTTAAGATAAAACTAAAAGATCTATCTTGGTATACTGTTATAACAACTGGTATTATTAATCCAGCTTGATTAGCAGTCTTTGCGTTAAACTCCTTACAGAATCCCATAATGTTAACACCGTGTTGCCCTAATGCTGGACCTACTGGTGGTGCTGGTGTTGCCTTACCTGCAGGAAGTTGTAATTTAATCATTCCTGTTACTTTCTTAGCCATTTACTATTCCTCCTATACTGTGGTAATACGGACTTTTTTGTCCTCCCACTTAATTAAAAACATTAGTTTTATATATAATATATTAAACTAATTTCTCAACTTGGTTAAAATCTAGTTCAGCTAATGTTTCTCTGCCGAACATATCTATTAAAGCTTTTATCTTGTGTTTTTCAACACTTATCTCTTGGATTATTGCTACGAATTCTCTTAGCGGTCCTGAGATAACTCTTACACTTTCTCCTACTTCTAAGTCAATATCAATCGGCATTTCAACAACACCCATTGATTCTACTTCCTCATCAGTAAGAGGTACTGGTTTAGAACCTGGTCCAACAAATCCTGTTACACCTCTTGTGTTTCTAACCACATACCATGACTCATCAGTCATTAGCATCTTAACTAACACATATCCTGGGAATTTTTTCTTTAAAGAAACCTTTTGCTTTCCATCTTTCTCTTCAACAACTTCCTCCATAGGAACTTGAATATCAAGAAGTAAATGCTCAAGATTTCTATTTTCTATAGTTTTTTCAAGGTTAGCTTTAACCTTATTTTCATATCCTGAATATGTGTGTACTACATACCATCTAGCTCTTTCACTCATATTTACTATAGATGAGAAACCTCACCTAAACCTCCTTCATTATAGTTTAAAAATCAATTTAAAGAGGTTTGTAAAAATATAATCTAACCCGCCTACTAATACAATATATATTAGTACGACTACGCCTACTGCAATTAACGCTTTTTTTGTGTCATCTTTAGAAGGCCAAGTTATTCTTTTAACCTCTGCCTTAAGCTCTCTAAAAAACTTAGAAATCCCTCTTTTTTCAGAAGTCTTAGTATTAATATTTACATTTACATTTTCTTTAATAGCCATTACTTCACATCCTTAACTATTGCGAGTATGTGTCATCACTCTAAAGCGAACTATTTAGTTTCTTTGTGTTGTGTGTGTTTTTTACAGAATCTGCAATATTTATTCATTTCCATTCTGTCTGGGTTGTTTTTCTTGTTTTTCATTGTGTTGTAATTTCTTTGCTTACACTCTGTGCATGCTAATGTTACCTTAACTCTCACAGTCTGCACCTCCAGTTTATCCAAATAATTATATAAGTCTATATGATATTGTGTTATCTATTTCGTTAATTACTTAAACACCTTACCACAAAACCGATATTATGTCAATAATATTAGCTTTGTAAAGGACTAGGTAAACTAACCCAGTCCTTATATATGTTAAGTAAAACTTTTACTATTCTATTATAGAAGTAACAACTCCTGAACCTACAGTTCTTCCACCTTCTCTGATAGCGAATCTTAAACCTTCATCCATAGCTACTTGAGTGATTAACTCAACGTTCATATCGATGTGGTCTCCAGGCATAACCATTTCCATTCCTTCTGGTAATTTGATTGATCCTGTAACGTCTGTTGTTCTGAAGTAGAATTGTGGTCTGTATCCATCGAAGAATGGAGTATGTCTACCACCTTCATCTTTCTTAAGTACGTATACTTGACCTACGAACTTGCTGTGTGGATTTACTGATCCAACTTTTGCTAAAACTTGACCTCTTTCGATTTCAGTTCTTTGAACACCTCTTAATAATGCTCCGATGTTATCTCCAGCTTGTGCTTCATCTAATAACTTTCTGAACATTTCGATTCCTGTAACAACAACTTTTCTCTTTTCTTCTGTTAATCCAACGATTTCTACTTCGTCTGATACGTGAAGAACTCCTCTTTCAACTCTTCCTGTTGCAACTGTTCCTCTACCAGTGTTTGTAAATACGTCTTCGATTGGCATTAAGAATGGCTTATCTGTTGCTCTTTCTGGAGTTGGGATATAGCTATCTACTGCGTTCATTAATTCCATGATGCAAGCTGTTGCTTCTGGATCTGTTGGGTTTTCTAATGCTCTTAAAGCTGATCCTTTGATTACTGGAATGTCATCTCCTGGGAAGTTGTATTCAGATAATAATTCTCTAACTTCCATTTCAACTAATTCTAATAATTCTTCATCGTCAACCATATCTGCTTTGTTTAAGAAAACAACGATGTAGTCAACACCAACTCTTGAAGCTAGTAGTATGTGCTCTCTTGTTTGAGGCATTGGACCATCTGCAGCTGAACAAACTAATATAGCACCGTCCATTTGAGCCGCACCAGTGATCATGTTCTTAACGTAGTCAGCATGTCCTGGACAGTCAACGTGAGCGTAGTGTCTGCTTTCTGTTTCGTATTCAACGTGAGCTGTGTTGATTGTGATTCCTCTTTCTTTTTCTTCTGGAGCTCTATCGATATCAGCATAGTTGAACGCTTCTGCGAACCCTCTGTTTGCTAATACTGTTGTGATAGCAGCTGTTAATGTAGTCTTACCGTGGTCTACGTGACCGATTGTTCCAATATTTACGTGTGGTTTACTTCTTTCGAACTTTTGCTTTGCCATTTGAAATTCCTCCTTATTTTAAATAAACTTTGCCTAGCGTTTGCATACTAATTTATATTCTCTATGGAGCTCATGATCGGGATTGAACCGACGACCTCCGCCTTACCAAGGCGACGCTCTGCCGACTGAGCTACACGAGCATTAAAGTGGCTCGCACTTTAATATACCAATTATAAAGTTTACTATCATTTGTTTTTTTTGTCAATATTATTTTACTATTATTGTTTATTGTCGGAAAGGCACTTTTCAAGCTTTCTCTTAACTCTTTGAAGTGCATTATCTATAGACTTTGCATGTCTATCTAAATCACAGGCTATTTCTTGATAAGACTTACCATCTAAATAAGATTGTAATACTTCCATTTCTAAATCTGAAAGAACTCTTGAAATAGCATCTTCTATTTGAGCCTTTTCTTCCTTACCTATCACAAGTTCCTCTGGATCACTAATCTTCATACTAGAAAGTATATCCAAAAGAGTCCTTTCTGAATCATCTTCTGATACTGGTTTATTAAGAGAAATATATGTATTTAAAGGTATATGCTTCTGTCTTGTTGCTGTTTTTATTGCAGTTATTATTTGTCTTGTTACACATAACTCAGCAAACGCCTTAAATGTTGTTGATTTCTCATAATTAAAATCTCTAATTGCTTTATATAGACCAATCATTCCTTCTTGATAAATATCCTCTTTATCAGCACCTATTAGAAAATATGATCTAGATTTTGCTTTCACAAAGCCTTCATACTTAGAAATAACATATTCTTGTGCTCTCACATCTCCATTTTTAGCCTCTATAACTATTTCTTCTTCTTCTTTTCCATCAAACTCAACTGCTATTTCCTTTGAATAATCTTTGTTATTCACAAATCCCCCTCCATTTCCTAAAACACCTTTGATATTTACCCACGCCTCATAGCCTCTAACTTTTTCAGTATATCTTCATCAATATTGTCTTGTACAGTACTCTTATATGATAGATTTACCTTACTGCTAGTTCTTTTTATATCTTCAGATGTATCAAACACCATATTATAAAACTCTACACTAGAAATTCTAGTTGCTCCTCTTTGAAATATAGTTTGTTGCTCTAAAGAGTCTGATGTTACTACAGACACTTCAAACCTTCTTCCTATATTATGTATTTCTCTTTCAATATAAGCATCCGCGGTTTCTCCACTTTTAGTAAAAACTACTGTAAGATTTTTATTGTATTCATATTTATTCTCTAAATTTCCTGCTACTCTGTATCCATCAAATACAAGCATAATTTTACATTGATGAATTGCACCATAATTATGTAAAATATCAATTAGCTTTTGTCTTGCACTATCTAAACTTATTTCTTTTTCTCTTTTTAAATTACTCCAGCTATTTATTACATTATATCCATCTATAAAAATAAATTTCACTTTTAACCTCTGTTAGTATTAAACTATTTAGTTAATCTACCTTTTAATACCTCATACATCATTATACCACCTGCAACTGAAGCATTTAAAGAGTTAATTTTACCTACCATGGGAATTTTAACTAATAAATCACATTTTTTAAGAGTTAAGTTTGATATCCCCTTTCCTTCACTACCAATAATTAATGCACATGGACCTGAGAAATCAGTATTATAGCTATAATCTTTTCCATGTATATCAGCTCCATAAACCCAAATTCCTCTTTCTTTTAAAATATCTATTGTAGCATTTATATTAGTAACCTTTGCAATTCTCATATGTTCTATTGCACCAGCTGCACATTTATATACAGTAGAAGTAACTCCAACATTTCTTCTTTTTGGTATTATTATTCCATGAACACCACATAATTCTGCAGTTCTTATAATTGATCCTAAGTTATGTGGATCCTCTATTTCATCTAATATAATTATAAATGGCTTTTCACCTTTTTTATCAGCATAGTCTAGTATATCGTTAACTTCACTATATTTAAACGGAGTAATTTTAGCAATAATTCCTTGATGATTTAATCCTTCACACATAGCATCTAATTTTCTTCTATCTGCTTCTTTGATTACTATTCCTTTATCTTTAGCTAACCCTAATGCAACCTTTATTGAACCTTCTAAATCACCCTTAATAGAATAAATACATTCAATAGTTCTATCGCTTTTTAATGCCTCAATAACCGCATTTCTTCCTATTATCAAATCTTCTCTTAAAGCTTCTATATTAGTTTCTTTTGCTGGTGTAGCATAAGCTCTTTCTCTTCTTTGTTCCCTATTAGCTTTTTCTTGTAATTTATTAAATTCTCTTTCTCTTCTTCTTGGATTTTCTCTTTTCGCCATAAAATAATTTCTCCTTATTTATTATTTATCTCACTTTTTAATGCATGATTAAAAATAAATTCTAATCTTTCTGTATTACCAATTAAATATAAGTATCCGACTAAGGCCTCAAAACCTGTTGCCATTCTATAGTCTCTAACATCTGCATTTTTAGGAACTGTTGCAGATTTAGCGTTTCTTCCTCTTTTATATATGTAACTTTCGTCTTCTGTCAAAAATTCTTCTATTTCATGCATAATTGTACTTTGACTTTTTGCCTTAACGTATCCAATTGCTTTAACATGAATTTTATGAGCGCTTAACTCAAGATTATTTGATAGTATTGAATTTCTAACAAAAAGTTCATAAACTCCATCTCCTATTAAAGCAAGTTGAAGGGGATTTAAAAGTCTAGCCTCTTTTTCAGTAAATTCCTTTACTCTAAAATCATTTAGCATATTTGTCTCCTCATTGTATGATTAAAAGTCAGTACATTAATTATACTAACCTTAAATCTTTAATATATAAATATCTAACTAAATTATTTATATAATAATTTATAATTAAAAATTAAGAGTCAAGAATTAAGAATAAAGCTTCTAAAACAGCTTTTTATTTTTATTTTAAAGCCAGTTTTACTGCCTTTACTCTCAACTCTCAACTCTAAACTCTTAATTCTTAAATAATTAATTAAATTAATCTATCTTTTTCCATCTAACTCCTTGTGGAGTATCTAAAAGTTCTATTCCTTTAGCCTTTAAATCATCTCTTATTTTATCAGCTAAAGCAAAATTTCTATCTTTTCTAGCTTGTTGTCTTTCAGCTATTAAAGCCTCAATTTCTTCCTCTAAGTTTGCTTTAGTTGTTTTTTGTAGTATTCCTAACGGTAATCCTAATTCTCTTATTAACTCTAAGGCCTTTTCACATAACTCCTTAGATGAATTAATTCCTATATTACTATTAATATCTCTTATTAAATCAAATAAAACTGAAATAGCATCTGCAGTATTAAAATCGTCATCCATCTTTTCAATATATCTTTGTCTATAAGCATCTAACGATTCTAAATACTTAACTTCCTCATCATTCATTTTTTCAACTTTAACTTCTGATATTAAATTTTCTAAGTTTCCTATAGCATTATATAATCTTTCAATAGAAGCTTTAGCTGATTCTAATAATTCATTACTAAAGTTTAATTGAATTCTATAGTGTCCTGATAACATTAAAAATCTTATTACATCTGCATCATATTCCTTTAATGCATCTCTTGCTGTTAAGAAGTTATTTAAAGACTTAGACATTTTTTGATTATTAACATTTAAAAATGCTGCATGCATCCAATAGTTTGCAAATTTTCTTCCTGTTAATGCTTCACTTTGAGCAATTTCATTTTCATGATGTGGGAATGCTAAATCCATACCTCCAGCATGTATATCTATTGTATCTCCAAGTAAATTTTTAGCCATACATGAACATTCAATGTGCCATCCTGGTCTTCCTAATCCCCAAGGACATTCCCAAGCAGGTTCACCTGGTTTTTGTGCTTTCCAAATGGCAAAATCCATTGGATCTTCTTTTCTTTCATCAACATTTATTCTAGCTCCAGCTTGTAAATCTTCTAAATTTTGACCTATAAGCTGACCATAACCTGCAAACTTTTTAGTTCTGAAGTAAACATCTCCATTCACTTCATATGCATATCCCTTTTCTATTAATCCAGAAACGAACTTGATTATTTCATCAATATATTCTGTAGCTCTTGGATTAGTAGTAGCTCTTTTAATATTAAGCCCGTCAGCATCTTTATAATACTCACAAATATATTTATCCCCAATTTCTTTTACAGTCGTATTCTCTTCATTGGCCTTGTTTATCATCTTATCATCTATATCAGTAAAATTCTGAACAAAATTAACTTCATATCCTCTATATTCCATGTATCTTCTTATAGTATCAAAAACAATAAATGTTCTACCATTTCCTATATGAAAATAATTATAAACTGTTGGACCACAAACATACATGCTAACTTTCCCTGGATTTAACGGAATAAATTCTTCCTTTTTTCTAGTTAAAGAATTATATATTTTCATTTAATAATACCTCCTTTTTTATTTTTTAAATTCTATAATCTTATATTATTCTTTTCGAATTGAGATTTTACAGTCGTAATAACATCATCTATTTTTATTACTTCCATTTCACCATCTCTTAATTTAAATTCTACTTCGCCATCAGTTATTTTTTTACCTACAGTAACTCTCATTGGAATTCCTATAAGTTCTGAATCCTTAAACTTAACTCCTGGTCTTTCATTTCTATCATCTAATATAGCATCTACACCAGCTTTTCTTAATTCTTCATATAATTTATTAGCTATTTCCATTTGTGCTTCATCTTTAATATTTACTGGAATTACAGAAACATGATATGGTGCTACTGATAATGGCCATACTATACCATTTTCATCATGATGTTGTTCTATTATTGAAGCCATAGTTCTTGTAACACCAATTCCATAGCATCCCATAACAAATGGAGTATTCTTTCCATTTTCATCTATAAATGTAGCATTCATAGCTTCAGAATATTTAGTTCCTAATTTAAATATATGACCTACTTCAGTTCCTCTTGCTATAGTTACTTCAGCACCACATTCAGGACATTTTTCTCCATTTTCTATATTTCTAAAGTCTCCTACAGTTCCTTCAAAATCTCTTCTATAGTTAACATTTTTTAAGTGATATCCAGTTTCATTTGCTCCTGTTATCATGTTATACATATAAGTAACTTCTTCATCTACTAATAATAAGTCTACCTTTATTCCTACTGGTCCACCAAACCCAACTTCACAACCAGTTGCATTAGTATACTCTTCATGAGAAGCCATTATTATATCAGTTGAAGCTTTTGCTGCATTTGATACCTTTACTTCATTAACTTCTCTATCACCTCTAACAACTACACCTACTATTTTTCCATCAACGTTAAACATTAGAAGCTTAACAGTTTTCTTTGGCGATACTTTTAAGAAATCAGAAACTTCATCAATTCCCCTGCTATCTGGTGTAGCTACTTTTTCCATTTCTAATAATTCTTCTACTTCTGCCTTTTCTGGAGTTGCTTCTGCTTTTTCTATATTTGCAGCATAATCACAAGCGCTACAGAATACTACATCATCTTCTCCAACTTCTGACTTAACCATAAATTCAGCAGAATTTGATCCACCAATTGCTCCTGAATCTGCAGCAACACACTTTGCATCTATTCCACATCTATTAAATATTTTTACATATGCATCGTGCATTTTATCATAAGATACATCTAATCCTGCTTGATCCTTATCAAAGCTATAAGCATCTTTCATTATGAATTCTCTTGATCTCATAATTCCAAATCTTGGTCTTCTTTCATCTCTATATTTTGTTTGAATTTGATAAAGATTAACTGGTAATTGTTTGTATGATTTTATTTCATTTCTAGCAATATCAGTAAAAACTTCTTCATGAGTTGGTCCAAGACAAAAATCTCTATTATTTCTGTCTTTTAATCTAAACATTTCATCTCCATAGACATCCCATCTACCTGATTCTTGCCATAATTCTGCTGGTAATACTGCTGAAGCTAAAAATTCTTGAGCTCCTGCTGCATTCATTTCTTCTCTAACTATATCTTCAATATTTTTTAGAACCTTTAAGCCTATTGGCATATAGTTATAAACCCCTGCAGCCATCTTTCTAATCATCCCTGCTCTAAGCATAAGCTTATGACTATCTATTTCTGCCTCTGCTGGTACTTCTCTTAATGTTGATACTAACATATTTGACATTTTCATAATTTTTTCCTCCAGACTGTCTATTTAATATTTTTATTAATTCATTACTTTATAATTTTAATTATAAAAAAAGTTCCCCCTAATATAGAATTAGGGCGAACTTATATCCGCGGTACCACCTAAATTTGTGCTTTAATAATGATAACGGTGTTAAACCGATAGTTTTTACCTACAACTCAAAAGCTGGTTCAAAATCTATTGAAAATCTTACAGCCTACGGATTTTCTCTCTGAAAGGGCGATTTCTACTATTCTTCATCACTGCTTTAAGTAATATTTTTTTGATTAATTAATTATATAATCTTGAAAAAACTCTGTCAATAATAATAAAATTGAAATTAAACAAGCTTTTCTCCTAAAATTAAATCCTCTGGGGTTGTAACCTTAATATTAGTATACTCACCATCATAAAGATATACTTTATATCCATACATTTCTGATACCATTGTATCATCAGTAACAATTACTTTATCTTCTTTCACTCTTTTATGGCACTCAAAAATTTCATTAAATTTAAAAACTTGTGGTGTTTGAATCGCCATTAAATCTTCCCTATTAGGAGTTTTTATTGAAAAATTTCTTTCATCTTTGATTTTTATAGTATCTTTAGGCATTACACCTGGCGCGCATGCTCCATAAACAGATGCATACTTTATTCCATCATTTATTATTCTATCTGAAAGAAATGGTCTTGCACCATCATGAATTAATACTATATCAGTTTTGCTATTTTCCAAACTTTTTAATCCATTATATACAGAATCTTGTCTTTCATTACCACCTATAATTATTTTATCAACCTTAAGAGAATACTTTTTTAAAATATTTTCTTTAAAATATTCTACTTCTTCCTTTGATAAAACAACTACTATATTATCTATTTTTTTATTTTCATTAAACTTTTTAATTGTATAATAAATAATAGGCTTTCCTTTTATCTCAATGAATTGCTTGCTTACGGAAGCATTCATCCTTTTACCCTTTCCCCCTGCTAAAATAATAGCACTTATCATGAAATTTCTCCTTTAATTGTCCTTTGGTTTTGCAAATATCATTCTTCCAGCAGATGTTTGAAGAACAGATGTAACTATTACAAAAATTTCTTCCCCAATGAATTTTCTTCCACCTTCAACAACAATCATAGTTCCATCATCTAAGTATCCAATTCCTTGTGTAGATTCTTTACCATCTTTTATAACTACAATTTTCATTTCTTCTCCTGGAAGAACTACTGGTTTTATTGCATTAGCCAAGTCATTTATATTCAAAACAGGTACACCTTGAAATTCAGCAACTTTATTCAGGTTAAAATCATTTGTTATAACCTTTCCATTTAACTTTTGAGCAAGCTTTAATAGTTTACTATCAACTTCTGCTATTTCCTTAAAATCGCCTTCCCAAATTTCTGTTTCAATTTCTAGTTCTTTTTGAATCTTATTTAATATATCTAAGCCTCTTCTTCCTCTATTTCTTTTTAGAGAATCTGATGAATCGGATATATGACGAAGTTCATCTAAAACAAAACTAGGTATAACTAAAGTTCCTTCTATAAATCCAGTCTTACACAAATCAAAAATTCTACCATCAATTATAACAGATGTATCTAATACCTTTGCAGTACTCTTTATTGAACCTTTAGATTTCTTTTCTTTTTCCTTATCCTTATCTCTTATATTATTCTTTTTAAATATAAGTAAAGTTGATGAAATATCATCCCTTTTCTTTATGAATATCTCTGCTCCAATTATTGCCGCTATTAACTCTAATAATACAAATATTATAGGTCCTATAGCAGGATGTATTCCTGAAAATATTCCTGAAAAAGGAGCTCCTATAAATGCTGCAATAATCAATCCTATTAAAGTTCCTACACTCCCAAAAATCAATTCTTGTGCACTTAATCGTTGAATATTTTTTTCCATTTTATCTATAGTACTTGATATTAATTTATATAATCCTGGTGAAATAAAATAAAAAATAATTCCGAATAATAACATACAAAAAACATAAAGTATTGTAGTTGCTACTGCACCTTTAATAATGTGGATTTTAAATCCTCTTCCAATAGCTAATACCCCTTCACAAACAATATATCCAATGACTAATCCTAAAAGAGTAAAAATAATCTTTAAACCTTTTTTAAACAAAAACTCACCTCCTATTAAAAGCTATACATAATAGTTATAAATAACCATTTTTTATTATACCATAATATTAATATTACTATTACTAGTATTTAAATTTTAAAATTAAATATTAATACCCCCTATAAAAATAAACACAGGTTGTTTATTATAATATTAAACAATACAGACAAGGGTTGTATTGACAAAATTGTCTGAAAATACTTATAATTTATATAAGGATTATATTTCTAAGGAGTTGAGGCAAATGAAAGACATTATATTTGATAGCTTTCAAAATGACGTCAGTGAATCTCTATTAAGACACAAAAGTATTCTCGATGTTCTAACTAAATATACTGAATCTAGTTCTAGAATTAACAGAGCAGTAGCTAAAGCTGTTACAAACTGTGGTTGCATTGAGATAAATGCAAAAAAGCAATGTCTGCCAAATGAAGACAACTCATTGGAAGATTTATCTAAGTGTTTAAAAACTCATGTAGATGGTTGCTTATGTGAAAACTGCCGTGAAGTTATAGAAAGAGAAATTGGTAATAATTTATTCTATCTTACTTCTCTTTGTAATCTTCTTGATATAAATCTTTACGACGTTCTATTGAAAGAAAGCGATAAAATTAACACCCTGGGTAAATTTACCTTTAGATAAATATATAAGCAGGTTTATACCTGCTTATATATTTTTACCAATATTTTATATTAATATTCTATTTATTAATTAAATTTCTTTCTTTAAGTGAATTTGTTCTTTTATTCTCTTTAATCCACTTCTTATTGCAGTCGATCTAGCTTCTCCTATACCTTCAACTTGATCTAACTCATCTTTACTTGCAGTAATTACATATTTTAATTTACTAAAATGTTTTATTAAATTTTCAATTACATTAGTTGGTATTCTAGGAATTTTAAATAATATTCTATATCCCTTTGGAGAAATTAATGTATCTACTAATGGTACCCCACCAAATCCAAGTACCTTAGCTATAATTTCTAAGTCAACTAGCTCTTCCGAATTTAACTTTTGAATATCTTTATATATGCTATTATGATCTGCATTCTCTTCACAATAATCCCTTATTAAAAGTATTCCATCCCTTTCTATATATCTTATTAATTCATTAAGTTGCATAGAAATAAGTCTACCTTCATTACCAAGTTCTAAAATATATCTTTTTATCTCTTCAACTATTCTCATAACCATTTCAGTTCTTTGTATTGCAGTTACCACATCAAAAATAGTTGTCAAATCTTGAAACTCTAAGATATTTAAATTATTTATTACCCTTTCCAACACATTAACATACTTCTCTAAAGTTTGAATCGCCTGATTAGCTCTTGCTAATATGACACTACTATCTTGTAATATATATTTAATATCGCCTTTGTAGATTGTAATAATATTTCTTCTTTGAGATATTGCAACAACTATAGTATCAGTCTGTTTTGCAATTCTCTGTGCTGTTCTATGTCTCGTTCCTGTTTCATAGGTTGTTACAGATGGATCTGGTAATAATTGTGCATTCGCACAAACTATCTTTCTTAAGTCTTGACTTAATACTATTGCTCCATCCATTTTAGCTAGCTCATAAATATATGCTGGTGTATACTCTGAATTTATATTAAATCCACCATCCACTATATCCATTACATCTTCAGAATCACCTAAAACTATTAATCCACCAGTCTTAGCTCTTAGAATGTTTTCTAATCCTTCTCTCAAATTTGTTCCTGGACTAACTATTTTTAATATATTTTTTATTTCATTATCATCCTTAATTCTCATGCTAATCACCTAATCTATTAATTTCACATACTTTCTATAATAATTATATTCTACACCTATTTATATACATCTGCTATAACATCATTTAATGTTTTCATTGACATTATTTTTATGTTAGATATTTTAACATCTTTACTAAATGATCCTTTAGCTACATATACTTTTTTAAATCCCATTCTGGCTAATTCTTTAACTCTTACTTCTATAGATGGAACCTTTTTAAGTTCTCCTGTTAATCCTACATCTGCTATAAATGCAATATTAGCCTCTATTCCTCTTTGCTTTACAGATGAAACTATACTCATAATAACAGCTAAATTAATACCTTGCTCCCTTATTCGCATTCCACCAGTAGTCTTTATAATAACATTCTTATCATAAAGATTTATTCCACCTCTTTGCTCTAAAATAGATATTAATGTATTTAACTTATCTTTTCCTAAGGTTTCACCTATTCTAGTTGGATACGGAGTAAATGTTTTTGATACTAAACTTTCTACTTCTGTAATTATAGGTCTAGAACCTTCTTTTATAACTGTTAATGTACTTCCTGATACTATCTCCCCATCTTCTCTTTTAGTCATAAAGAATTCCGATGGATTATCAATAGAAATCATACCCTTTTCAGACATTTGAAAAAATCCTGTTTCTCCAGTACTTCCAAATCTATTTTTTGAACTTACAAGTCCTCTTAATTCCTCATCAGTATCGCATTCAATAATTAATACTGTATCAACTAAATGTTCTAACGCTCTAAGCCCAGCTAGTTCATCCGCCTTTGTCATTTGCCCAACTATAATTACGGCTCTTTGCCTTTTATCATCTTTTGCTATTCTTAAAAGTTCATTGGCACACTCCATTGTTTGAGTAGGAGATCCAGCTCTTGCAGGAAATGAATTCTCCATAGTAAATGTTTGAATACTATCTATAATTAATAAATCTGGATCTATTTCATCAACAGCAGCTACAACATTATCCATACTTGTTTCTTGAACAACCCATATATTATCATTAATTTTATCTAATATTCTATCCGCTCTATTTTTAATTTGACTATCACTTTCTTCTCCAGATGCATAAATAACTTTATGTCCACCTCTAGCAATATTATCTGCTACTTGTAATAATAAAGTTGATTTTCCAGCTCCTGGCCTTGCAGTTATTATAGTAATAGAATCCTTAACTATTCCTCCACCCATAACTCTATCAAATTCACTGATTCCAGTTATAATTCTATCACTTTTACTCGAAGTCACTTCCGCTAACTTTTTAATAGGCTTTTTAGATAATTGTCTTACCTTCACAGCTTCTTTAGCTGCCTTATTTTGTTGAACAACTTGTTCTTCATTAAATGTATTCCAACTACTACAATCTGGACATTTTCCCATCCATTTTGGTGATTCATATCCACATTCTTGACATATAAATACGGATTTTATCTTTGCCATACTTTCACCACTCTATCTATCTTTAAAATTTAATATTTTATAGTATCATATTACTAATACCTTAACCTTTTAAATTAAAAATTATATTCTAAATCACGTTAAAATAACTAAAAATAAAATTTAAAGTCTTACTTAAATTCCAATTTACTCTATATAATATAACATACTTAAAATATAAAAAATATAAAAAGTATAAAAATAAACCATAAGGTCTATATTAACTCTTATGGTTTATTTCTATACTTATTTCTATACTTTTTTCTATAATTTATTAATTTTCAATAAGCTTTGCTGCTTCTTTATCTACTATTACAGTAACATCTCTATGCATTTGTAGCATTGATGCTGGATTTTCAGTAGTAATTTTGCCTGAGAATAATCCTTTAATAGCTTCTGCCTTACTTTCTCCTGATGCAATAAGAATAATCTTTTTAGCTTTCATTATTCCACCTACACCCATTGTAATAGCTGTTCTTGGAACATCATCAATGTTGTCAAAAAATCTTGCATTTGCTTCTATAGTGTTTTCTGTTAAAGATATTACATGAGTACCAGCAGATAAGTGTTCATCTGGCTCATTAAATGCAATATGTCCATTATTTCCAACGCCTAAAAGTTGGATATCTATTCCACCTAATTCTATTATTCTTTTATCATATTCTTTACATTCAACTTCTAAATCTTTAGCTAATCCATTTGGTACAAATGTGTTAGCTACGTCTATATTTATATGATTAAATAGATTATCATTCATAAAATATCTATAGCTTTGACTATGTTCTGGATTTAGTCCTATATATTCGTCTAAGTTTACAGTTGTTATTTTTGAAAAATCCAACTCTTTATTTTCATACATTTTTATTAACTCTTTATACATTCCTATTGGTGATCCACCTGTAGCTAAACCTAAAATTGCATTTGGTTTTTCCTTTATAACCTTAGAAAACTCACTTGCTGCAACCTTACTTAATTCTTCATAACTATTAACAACTCTTAAATTCATAATACTTCTCCCTCTTTTCTTGAAATATTTACTTGTAAAGTAAATTTATCTGATTTATAAAATGCCTCTTCTAAAAATAAAAGCTTATCTGTATTAGTAAATGTTTTACTAACTACTTTCAATATTGGTGTATCAATTTCACACTCTAGTATTTTTCTTATTTCATCATCAACATTAACTGCTACTATAGATGAATTAGAATTTGTAATTATATATCCAAATCCCTCTAAAACCTTATATAAAGATCCTTCTAACATTTCCTTATTTAAATGACCACAATAATCTACCGGTATATATACAGTTTCTACTGCAATACATTCATTATCTACTATTCTTTTTCTTGATATTTTATATAATCTATCTAATATAAAAACATCCTGTATATCTTCAGGTGTATCTATAATTTCAAATTCTACAACTTTAGTTTCTAATGATCTACCACTTTGTTTTATCATCTCAGTGAAACTCATCATATCTTTTTGGTTTACCTTTTGTTCACATACAAAAGTTCCCTTACCTTTTTTTCTTGTTAATACTCCTTCTTGAACTAACTCTCCGATAGCTTGTCTTATTGTCATTCTACTAACATCATAAATTTCACAAAGTTCTCTTTCACTAGAAATACATTCTCCAGCTTTCCAAACTCCACTAGCTATCTTCTTTATAAAATCATTTTTTAACTGATAATATACTGGTATTGGACTATTTTTATCTATCATATTATCACTCCCACTGTTATTATATGATAGATATATATAGTTGTCTATACCAGTTAGAAAAATTTTTTAATAAACAAATATGCATATTTATTTATTATTTGGAAATGCTATCTATATAAATTGCAAGGAGATGGTATTTTGATAGATAAATCTTATTTATATAATGTTCCTTCTAAAAACATTCTTAATAATTATAAACCAAAAAATATGTCTAATGACTCTTTAGACAATTATCCTATTGACTCTATAGAAAATATGGTTATAAATTCTAATTTAGATAATGATACTTCTATAAAATAACACTATCGTAATATCAAAAAAGTAAAAAAGTAAGGTATAACCTTACTTTTCAGACTGTTGACAAAGTGTCAACAGTCTTTAATTTTATACAAATATGTAATATAATATAAAATATATTAATTTATTACATAGAGGTTTTACGAATGATAAACGAAAGAAGAGAAGCACAAAATGAAATAGAAGTGGTTATGCTAGAACAATTAGTTCCGCAAGACCATTTATTAAGGAAAATTGATAAATACATAGATTTTTCATTTATTAGAGAGTTAACTAAAGATTTGTATTGTCATACAAATGGTCGACCAGCAGTTGATCCAGTAGTACTATTTAAAATGTTATTTATAGGCTATCTTTATGGCATTCGCTCCGAAAGGCAACTAGTTAAAGATATAGAAGTAAATTTAGCATATAGATGGTTTTTAGGATATTCAATTACCGAGAAAATTCCAGATTCATCTACAATAAGTCAAAATAGAATTAGAAGATTTAAAGGTACTGATATTCCACAGAAAATATTTGATAATATAGTTCTTCAAGCTATGGAAAAAGGATTAGTTGGGGGTAAAATTCTTTATTCTGATTCAACTCATATAAAAGCAAATGCTAATAAGAGAAAATTTGAAAAAATTGAAGTAGAAGTAACACCAAAAGAATATATAGATCAATTAGATATTGATGTTAATGTAGATAGAGAAAATCATAATAAAAACCCTTTAAAACCTAGAAAGCAAAAAGAAGAAACAAAACAAATTAAGAAAAGTACTACTGATCCTGATAGTGGTTACATGATGAGAGATAATAAGCCAGAAGGATTTTTTTATTTAGATCATCGAACTGTAGATAGTAAAAATAATATAATTATGGATGTACATGTTACCCCTGGTAACGTCAGCGATAGCGAACCAATATTAAAAAGAATAGATAGAATTGAAGAAACATTTAATATAAAGCCTAAGTATCTTGGATTAGATGCAGGATATTCAACTAATCCTATTTTTAAAGGAATAACAGATAGAGATATAACACCAGTTATTGCATATAGACGTTCCCCTCATAAAAAAGGAATGTATACAAAAAATAAATACATATATGATTATGGTAAAGACATATATATTTGTCCAAATAATGTTGCATTAATATATAAAACAACGACTCGCGAAGGCTACAAAGAATATAGATGCTTTGAAGAAATATGCATGTGTTGTCCGCACAAAGATAAATGCCTTGGAGAAAAATCTAAATATAAAATAATTAGAAGACACGTTTGGGAAAACCATAAAGACGATAATAAAAATTTCCTTAGAACCGAGAAGGGAAAAGGTATTTACGATAGGAGAAAAGAGACAGTTGAGCGAAGCTTCGCAGATTCAAAAAATCTGCATGGGCTTCGCTATGCTCGCTTCCGCGGACGCGAAAAAGTGTCCGAGCAATGTCTACTAACTGCAGCAGTGCAGAATATGAAGAAGATAGCAACAAGACTATCTTTGTTATTTTCATATGGTATTAGTAATTTTAATGATATTTTGAATTTTAAATTTTATCCACAACTAATAATAGAAAAACCCTCTGTTTTTAAACAGGGGGTTTTTCAACAAACTG
>NZ_JAASHM010000080.1 GCF_019734195.1 Clostridium sp. K13
AACTTATATAATTTTCAAAGAGCGAGCAATTCTATGAAAAATCAAGCTATTTTTTCATATCAGCTTAACAGATTCTAAAAAAAATAATTATGTTAATAATATTTTTATACATACTTTTATTAATGTATCTCAATAACTGTCTTCACTAAATTTTATGCTAATAAAAATAAAATATAACTGCCTTTAAACAACAGTTATACTTTATTTCAACATACTACATATTAATTATAGTAATATATCTACATTATATTCTCTTAACCAAGTATCCACTTGGATTAAATATGCAATCATTTGTGGTCCAGTCATAAGTTGTCCAAACCAAGGTGTCTTATATGCCTCTCCTTTTGTGTCCACTATTTCTTGAACCTTATCCTTATTTATTATTTGAAGTATAGGTGATGTTTTATCATTTAATATTTCATCCATTATACTGCAAACAATTTTAGTATAAATAGGATTATGAGTCTTTGGATATGGACTCTTCTTTCTATATACTATTTCATCAGGAAGTATACCTACTAATGCTCTTCTTAATAGTCCCTTTTCTCTTCCATCTAAAAGTTTTACATCTACTGGTAAATTAAAAGCATAATCTACAATTCTATAATCTGCAAAAGGAACTCTAACTTCTAAGCTATTATACATACTTGATCTATCTTTTCTATTTAATAAATTAACCATAAACCACTTCAAATTTAGATAAAATAACTCTCTCATTCTATAAGTCTTCTTATCTTCATTATCTAAATGTGGTACTTCTTTTAAAGTCTTCAAGTACTCTTCGTTTGTAAGCTCTTCAATTTTAATATTTTTAAGATTATCATTTAGAATTGTCTTTCTCTCACCAACAGATCTTGACCATGGAAAAGTATTAGCATTTATCATTTCCTCATGAGTAAACCATGGATAACCAGCAAATAATTCATCCGCACACTCTCCTGATAACCCAACAACAAAATCTTTTCTAATTTCC
Organism: Clostridium sp. K13; assembly: GCF_019734195.1. Classification (GTDB taxonomy): domain Bacteria; phylum Bacillota; class Clostridia; order Clostridiales; family Clostridiaceae; genus Clostridium. Next base: position 974 of record NZ_JAASHM010000080.1, read on the forward strand.
TTACAGAATAACAAAAGTGATGAATCTACATCAGCCATACCTGGTAAATCTCTGCTAAATGTAGCTTCTCTTAACGCATGTGCTAAATCTTCTTGCTTTAATAAAACAGTTCTATGATCACTATCTATAAATTTAGCCATTCTCTCTGCAAAATATTGATCTGAAGTTGGTTGAAATAATGAAGCTTTAAAATATTTATCATTACCTTCATAGTCTATTGAATAAGTTGTTAGCCTTTTTCCTTTTTCCTTAAAATCTTCAGCTGCTATTGCTGATATTGCTGATGAATCTAATCCACCTGATAAGAAAGTGCAAACTGGAACATCTCCTACCAATTGCCTTCTTATAGCATCAATCAATAGTTGTCTAACATGACTTACTGATTCATCAGTTGTCTCATTTAATTCTCTAGCTTCAACCTTCCAATACTCCCATACCTTCATATTATCATTTGTTATTAACATACAATTTGCTGGAGCTATTTCATTTATTCCTTTATATACTGCACTTCCTGGTGATACTGCTGGGCCTAACGCAAAAAGCTCTGTTAATCCATCTCTATCAATTTCTGCTTTTACTGATGGATGTGCAAGTACTGTCTTAATTTCTGATCCAAAAACTAGTGTACTTCCCTTTTTAGAATAAAATAATGGTTTAACCCCCATGGGATCTCTAGCTAAAAACACTTGTTGCTTATCCTCATCATATATAGCAAATGCAAATATTCCATTTAATTTTTTTATAGCATCTATTCCCCAAGCAATATATGATGTTAATAATACCTCTGTATCTGAGTAAGAATCAAAAGTAAAGTCTTCATCTAATAACTCTTTTCTTAAATCTTCAGTATTATATAATTCTCCATTATAAACTATAACGTATTTTTTTCCTCTTACAATTTTAATCATTGGTTGCTTACCACCATCAGGATCAACAACTATCAACCTTCTATGTCCTAATAAAACATTCTCAGATTCATATAATCCCTCACTATCTGGGCCTCTTCGCTCTAAAGTCTTTACCATATCGCAAAGTATCTTTCTCTTTCCTCTTAAATTTACATTAAAGTCTACCATTCCAGCTATTCCACACATAATTTCACCTTCTCATTAAATTCATACTATAAAATATGACAAAACCTGTTTTTTAGTGAAACCTTGAAATAAATTGCGAAGGAATTTAACCTTTTTGAACTAGCGAAGCAATGTTCAAAAAACTTACCTGGCCGTAAGGCCCTTAACTATAAATTTTTCATTAAGTTAGTTTTCAATTTAGCAAAGTAAAAAGGAGCAACTAATGTTGCTCCTTTTCACTTTGCTAAATGCAGACTGTTGACAAAGTGTCAACAGTCTTTAATTTTATACAAATATGTAATATAATATAAAATATATTAATTTATTA
>NZ_JAASHM010000081.1 GCF_019734195.1 Clostridium sp. K13
AGCAAGGATTTATCATGAATGTTTTTTTATTTTATTCAGTTGTAAAATTATTCAAGTATTTTTGCACTATTATAGTATTAAGAAATTAGTGAATGATGAGGTGTTTAATTATGTATACAAGAATAGAAAGTGATTCAATAGGAAGTCTTAAAATCCCTAATAACTCTTATTTCTGCTGAAACACTAGAAAAGATTTTAGATCCTATTAAAATGACAGAAGTTAGTTCTCCATTAAATCAATATTCAATTTAGCAAAAATAAATTAAGGCTGAAACTGCAATCAGCTTCAACCTTAATTTTATATTAATTCATTAAATTTACTATCATCTCTTCAACTGTAAAAACATCATTAGTTTCAAATATTTCTGCTAAAGCTTCTATATTTTCTTCTAAGTGCTCAATATCTTTAGAATACATATGACTAATATCAACTATATCATCATCTGTAACTTCTCCTTCTTCAGTAAATCTTACTACACATAATTCTTTAATCATTAAATAGCTTACAATTGCAGTTTTTACCTTTGCAGATACATCATAATCAAAAACTGCTTTCATAAAATATCTAAATATAAAATAAACTAAAATTTGCTCAAACTTATACTTAGAATCTTCATAATACTTATCAAATGCTTTATTCTTAGCTAAATAAATGTCTTTATCTTCTTCACTTTGCCAGAAATATCTTATTGCATCATCTAACCCTAAAGGATCATTAGGATTTATATGCTTTAACGACTTAAATACATTAAAATATTCTTTCATATTATTATATTTAGCATCTTCGTTATTATTATACTTTTCAAAACTACTAATAACTTCTTTTATAAATTCTTTATCAGAATATTTTTCTCTAACTGACTTTATATCTGTTATTTCATTTTCATCTATCTTATCTTGAATTTCTTTAGTAAAACAAAGAAAGATTGCCACTCTTGTATTTAAATTAATATCCCTATCTTGAAGAATATTTAAAACTATTTGTCTACATTGCATAAGCTCTATATAAAGCTTAGCATTAATATCATTATAAGAGTTTACTTCCTCTTCATTTTCACTTAACTCAAAAATAGCTTTTTCTTCATTTCTTAAAATTATTCTAGCAGCTTCTGGACATGATAAAGAAATACCTATTTCACGTAATCCCCCAAACTCCTCCATATATCTTGGATATTGTTTGCATGTATAGCAAAGAGCATCTTCTCCAACCTCATTATAAATATCACATAATTTATTTTCATTTAAAAACGGACAATCATTACCCTTTAGTACAAATATATTTTCTCCACCATCATGTACTATTTCACTTCTTAATCTATCACCAAAATCACCTTCAACCTTTTGGTACTTTTTATATGTTTCATCATCAATAACTATTCCCCATCCAGCACAACATGTATCTTCACATTCTGATGCTATACACTTGAAATCTTTAAAATATTTTGGTACTCTTATTTTCATTTTCTACCTCACATCTTATGTTTATTAAATTTCTTATACCTCTACTCTTATTTTAATATTTATTAATAATAGTATCAAGTTTCATATGACAAGTCGCCTCAGGGGTGCCCTGAAGCGACTTATCTATCTTTATTTCTGACATTTATTAAATTCAACATAAATATTAGCAAGAGTTCTATTAATAAAATCATTAGTAACATAAGCATTATCAGAAAATAGTAATCCATAATCACTATAAAATCTACTAAGCATAAGCATAATATAAAAGTTTGTTATACTTATTTCAATAATTCCAGTATAAAATGGAATTACTGCACTTGCATTTGAAATTAAATATGTTAAAGATGGAATAAAAGAACTATTTAAATCATAATTTCCTCCCATAACCTTTTTTCGATCTGTTAAGTTATATGAACATTGCTCTTCTCAGCCCAAGGAAATACAATAGGTTTGCGATACTAAATAATAC
>NZ_JAASHM010000082.1 GCF_019734195.1 Clostridium sp. K13
AAAAAAAAAATAAATCCCAGACTCTATAAGCCTAGGATTTATGGTAAAATATTTTTCATGCTAACAAAAAAAATCTTACAACAAAATTATACTTTAAATCGAAAGTTTTATCAATTAAAACTTCCTTTTGATATAGATTGCATAATTCCAGAAAATGATTCGGTGAGATTACTAAGTCAGTTTGTAGAGGAGATGGATTTAACTAGACTATATTCTACTTATTTTAGAATAAGAGAAAATCAAGTACCGCCAATGAATATGCTGAAAATTATGCTTTATGGATATATGAATGGACTTTATTCTTCAAGAGATATAGAAACTGCATGTCGAAGAGATATCAATTTTATGTTTCTACTAGAGGGTGCTTCGCCTCCGGATCATTCAACATTTGCAAGGTTTAGAAGTTTACATTTTGCTCCATGTGCTGAAAAAATCTTAACAGAAGTAACCAATTTTCTTTATAAAATTGGGGAAATATCAGGTGAATCTATATTTATTGATGGTACTAAAATAGAAGCTTGTGCTAATAAATATACTTTTGTTTGGAAGAAAGCTATTACAAAAAATATGGCTAAACTATTAACTAAGATAGCCGACCTTGTAAAAGAGTGTGAAGAATTTTATGGCATTAAATTAATTTATAAGGATAAAGTACAAATGAAGCATGTAAAGAAGCTTAGGAAAAAACTTTATGAGTTAAAAAAATTAGAAGGAATAGAATTCGTCCACGGATGTGGTAAGAGAAAAACTACTTTACAAAAGTCTATAGAAAAGCTTGAAGAATATCTTTTAAAATTTAAAGAATACAATAAAAAGGTATACACTTGCGGCAATAGAAATAGTTATTCAAAAACAGATGCTGATGCTACATTTATGAGAATGAAAGAAGATGCTATGAAAAATGGACAACTTAAACCAGCTTATAATGTGCAGCATGGTGTTGATGCTGAATATATTACGTGGCTTACTGTTGGTAATCAACCAACAGACACAACTACATTGATACCATTTCTTAAAGGGATGGAAGAAAATTTGAATTTTAAATATTTAAAAATAGTTGCTGATGCTGGATATGAAAGCGAAGAAAATTACTCATTTATTGAAGATAATAATCAAATAGCTTTTATTAAACCTGCTAATTATGAAATATCTAAAACAAGAAAATACAAGAATGACATTAGTAGAATAGAGAATATGGACTACGATGCTGAGAGTGATTTATTTATATGTCAAAATGGTAAAAAACTAAAAATGTCAGACACAAAATTTGTAAAATCTAAAACTGGATATAAAAGTGAAAAAACAATTTATATATGTGAGGATTGTAGTGACTGTAATTACAAGAACAAATGTATTAAAGGGAATAATTCTAAAATACCATTAGAAGAAAGAACTAAAAAATTTGAAACTTCAAAAAAGTTTAATAGGCAAAGAAAAGAAGATTTAACGAGAATTATTACTGATGAAGGTTGTTTACTTAGAATGAATAGAAGTATTCAAGCAGAAGGTTCTTTTGCTCAATTAAAGCATGATATGAATTTTAGAAGGTTTATGTGCCGTGGACAAAATAATGTCTTAGCAGAAAGTATACTACTTGCTGTAGCTCATAATATAAATAAATTGCATAACAAAATACAGGCTAACCGAACTGGTAAGCATTTATTTGAATTAAAGAAAACTGCATAATTTAAATTTTTAAAGCCTTTTTTCATTAGGCTTATTTAAGTGCGTCTATTTTTATATTCAATTTGATTTTAATCGAAAATGTACAATTATTTTTTTGAAAATATAGAAAAAGAGCTATCGCTAGCGGATTTTTTTACCCGCTATTGCGACAGCTCC
>NZ_JAASHM010000083.1 GCF_019734195.1 Clostridium sp. K13
CGGAGGTTTTTTTATTTCTACTCACCGCTAGAAGCTCTCCGGAACCACAGGTAGAACCTGTGGTATTCTAAATACAATAAAAAAAGTGCTCTTAAAACTTAGAGCACCTTTTATAAATTATATTCTTTTGGTGGTTGTCCGCTAAAATCTGATATTATAGCCTTAGCATCTTCTAAATAGAAAACTTCAAATATTGGATTATCTGCTTTTTGATATTGACCTTTAACTATTTGATTACTCATACATGCCTCTTTTACTAACATATTATCTTCAAATACAGCTTTACCACTTAATCTAATCCATGAATATTCTGGTGATGATACTGAAATTTCAACATATGGATCTTCTTGAATATCTTTATATACATTTTTTTATTATTTGTACAAAACCATAACTTATCTTCTTTTTCAAAACAAAACATAAATGGTCTACACTTTGCTTTACCATTCTCCCCTATTGTAGCTAAATATTGTACTGGATTATTCTTTAAAAACTGTACTACTTCATTCATTTTTTTATCCACCTAAACTTTTAGTATAAATATATTTTAATTTTAAATATATGAAGTGAGAAGTACACACTTTAAAGTGGTATAGTTACTTAAATGTTACTATTAAAAAATTTAAAAACTTAAAAAGTAAATTATTGAATTTGTTTTTGTATATTTTCATCATAAAAGACAATAATATTAATATCCCAATTCCCCATTTATTTAAATAAAAAAATGTGTCATCCCCCTGACACATTTTTTTTGTACTATCTTATTATTCAAAAGGATTGTATCTGCATGATTATCTAACATATTTATTAATTAAGCGGATACAATCTTTTTGTTATTTTATTTATTATCATTTTTATAAATTATTAATTCATTAACGTCTCCAAGTCAATTTTCAACTATAACTAAACATATATCTATACCTTTATCTACCAAAAATAGGCTCATTTAAATTCCTATTATATATTTTAATACTATAATAGTGCAAAAATACTTGAATAATTTTACAACTGAATAAAATAAAAAAACATTCATGATAAATCCT
>NZ_JAASHM010000084.1 GCF_019734195.1 Clostridium sp. K13
GTACTGCACGGGTGACTGTGTGGGAGAGTAGAACGTTGCCAGGTAAGTACTTAGTTTAAAGCTAAGTACTTTTTTTTTGTTTAAAATTATAAAATAGTAGAATTCAACGTTCTACTTCAAAATGGGATAGGAAAAATACATATTATGTCTTTTTCGGGTAATTTAGTGGAGATTAATTGAAGCGTAAAGAATTGCCCTGACGAAGGTTGTCAGATAGAAGGTACTTAGTTTATACCAGGTATCTTTTTTATAAGATTATAAGTGATTAAATAATAAATATTTCATTTGTGAATAGAACTAAAAAGATAATTGAGTAGTATTTAACCAAATATCTTATTTATAAAGAAATTAATAAAAAATTTTATTAACACATAATTAGTTCATTTATTTCATTTGGATCACCTATCAATATAATACGAACCATATTGTTTGAATAATTGTATGAAAATTTTAAGTTATTATATTCATTAGAATTAATTTTTTTTAGTATTTTATTATATAATGATTTTGCTTCAACATTATTTTCTACAGGATAGTCGTAAATTGAACATACTGAATTTATAGATTTACAATCATTTAATATATAATCATATATTAAACTATTCCTTTTAGTATTTAAACTTTGAGTCACATAATCATTATTCATAAATTTGGATATATCATCAGAAGTAAACTGCCAATATCCATTTGTTTTACTACCATTTAAAAGTCCCAGTTTAATATAGTTCCTAATTGTTCTTGTTGAGAGAATGTAAATGATAATATAACAATGAACAGAAAATGGAAAATAAAAATGTACAAAAATGATCATTAGTTATATCCTATTTATGGGAGGGATACTAATGATTATGAATTTACAAGGTCAATTAACTATATTAAAATCTATGAATATTAAACCTAACTTTTCAGAGTTAGCTAGAGAATATGATTTAGATCGAAGAACTGTGAAGAAATATTATGAGGGATATGAAGGTAAATCAAAAACTAGAAATAAAAGTAGTAGATTGGATCAATATTATATTGAAATAAAAGAAAAGCTTGCCATAAATGGCGTTACGATAAATGGAGTATATCAATATTTTAAAGATAAATATGGTGATATAGGAACTTATTCAAATTTTAATAAATATGTAAAACTTAAAAACCTGAAACCAAAGAAAGCCATAAGAGGACATGCTAGATTCGAAACACCGCCTGGCAAGCAAGCACAAGTTGATTGGAAGGAAGATATTAAGTTGACTTCAAAATATGGTGAAGTTTTTATTTTCAATGTATTTTCTTATAAGTTAGGAAATTCAAGATTCTGTTGTTTTACTTATAAAAAAAATAAAANACAACAAGATGTATTTGAAAGCCTAATAGAATCTTTTAAAATGACAGGAGGTGTTCCTAAGGAAATTTTATTTGACAATATGAAAACAGTTGTCGATATCACTAAAGATGGAAGAAAAATAAATAGCAAGCTAAAAGCTTTTGCCGATGACTTTGGATTTAAAATTACATTGTGTAAACCAAGGCATTCTTATACTAAAGGAAAAGTAGAATCTGCAAATAAATTTGTAGAATGGATATTACCTTATGATGGAGAATTTGAAAATGAATCAGACATCATTGAACTGCTTCAAAGAATAAATTCTAAGGTTAATCAAGCACCAAACCAAGCAACTAACATTCCACCTATATTATTATTTCAAAAAGAAAAGGAGTATCTACTGCCCTTACCAAGTAATCATATCATAGAGTCCTATATGAACTACGACCGTCAAACCAAAGTTCATAAGGATTCACTAATAACTTATAAAGGAAGTAAATACTCTGTACCACCTAAATATATAGGTAAATCTGTAACTCTTAGAAGAATAGATAAAGAATTACAAATATATTTTAACACAGATTTAATTTCAACACATCAATTAAGTGATAATAAGATTAATTATAATGAATGTGATTATAAAGAAATTTTAGGATNAGTGTTAAAAAATAAGAGTACGGATGATATAGAATCGCTAGCGGAAGCTAATTTAAAACAGTTTGATGCCTTTTTATAATTAAATAGGAGGATAATATGAATAACTATGTTAAATTACTAAATAATCTTGAGGAGTTAGGATTGCTTAATATCAAAGCTAGTATTGATAAATATATAGATCTAATTAACTCTGGAAATAAAAGTATTGTTGATGCTCTTTATGAGTTAAGTAATTTAGAAATTAATGCAAAATCTGATAGAGCTATGCAGGCCTGTGTGAAAGTTGCTAACTTTCCATTTTTAAAGGAAGTTACAGATTTTGATTTTGATTTTCAACCTGCAATAAATAAGCAGCAGATACTTGATTTAATGACTTTAAGATTTATAGAAAATAAAGAAAATATATTATTTGTAGGATCATCCGGCGTGGGTAAAACCCACCTGGCGACCTCTATTGGAATAGAATGTGCTAAGCATCGATATTCAACATATTTTATATCTTTTCAGGATTTAATTTCTCAATTAAAGAAAGCTTTATCTGAAAATAGATTAGATATAAGACTTCGTCATTTTTGTAAATATAAGATTTTAATAATAGATGAAATAGGATATTTACCTATAGATATTGATGCAGCAAATCTTTTCTTTCAATTAATATCTAAAAGATATGAAAAACATTGTACAATAATAACTACTAATACTAATTTTTCTAAATGGTCTGATATTTTTGGAAATTCCGTTATCGCAAATGCGATATTAGATAGACTTTTACATCACTCTCATATTATATCTGTAAAAGGACCTTCTTATAGAACTAAATCAAAATTAGAACATTTAGAAAGCTCTTTGACTAAAATGTAAATTCTAATTATTGTACATAATTATTTTCCAATTTTTATACAAAAATATATTGACATTTACA
>NZ_JAASHM010000085.1 GCF_019734195.1 Clostridium sp. K13
CTAAAATGTAAATTCTAATTATTGTACATAATTATTTTCCAATTTTTATACAAAAATATATTGACATTTACAACTTTCTGTATCATGTAAATAAAGATAAATCTACAAGTAAAAATATATTAAAAATAAAAGAGCCAAGACGCAAAATAAAAACTCTTACAAAGGAAGAAATGCAAAAAGTCTATAGTGCTACAACTAATATTAGAGATGAATTTTTAATAAAGTTATTGTTTGAAACTGGTCTTCGAATAGGCGAAGCCCTTTCCTTATACATAGAAGATATTATATTTGACCACAACAAAGGACATAGAATTAAGTTGATTGATAGAGGTGAACTATCTAATGGGGCAAGTCAAAAAATAGGAGAAAGAGAAATACATGTATCTCAAGAGTTAATAGATTTATTTGATGATTATGCTTATGATATTTTAGATGAATTAGAGATAGATACTAACTTTGTATTTGTAAAGCTAAGAGGGAAAAATAAAGGTCAGCCTTTAGATTATTCGTGTGTAAGTGATTTATTTAAAAGACTTAAAAAGAAAACTGGTATTGATGTTCATGCTCACCTTTTAAGACATACTCACGCAACTATATATTATCAGACTACAAAGGATATAAAGCAGGTACAAGAGAGATTAGGACACTCACAAATACAAACAACTATGAATATGTACTTACATCCTTCTGATGAAGATATAAGAGCAAATTGGGAATTAGCACAACCATCATTTCAGTTGAGTAAAGGAGATACTAATGACAAATAATATAATAAATATCCGTACCCATAATACGATAGTTGAATCAAAAGATAAGATAACAGTGTAAATGATAATATAACAATGAACAGAAAATGGAAAATAAAAATGTACAAAAATGATCATTAGTTATATCCTAT
>NZ_JAASHM010000086.1 GCF_019734195.1 Clostridium sp. K13
AGCTCAGTTGGGAGAGCACTTGCCTTGCACGCAAGGGGTCAAGGGTTCGAATCCCTTTACCTCCACCAAAGCTACGAAATATATCGTAGCTTTTTTTATTGTTTAAAAATATGATTTTATATAGCTATTTTCGTAAAAGTTTAAGCGGTGAGTATAAAAAGAAACCTTATTTGTTAATAATTAAAAAAAGGTTGCAGCTAATTTTAATAAATAAAGAAAAATCTATATAATGCATAATAAAAATTAATGCCATGCTAAATTATAACTAGAAATATAATATAATACTTGAATTAAAGTTTATAAAATACATTAATTTAAGTTTGTGAATAAAAAGTGTTATAGTTATTGAAACTCATACCAGATTAGATCATATATAAGAATTATTTGTTTTTTAATAATTCTTATATAAATTCAAATAATAAATTAAGGTGAATTGTTATTTGGTGAGATAAAAGTATAATACTATTTTAATACAAATATTAATTTTTATATTTATTAAGTATAATAAAGAAAATTTTAAAAAAACTAATTATTTTATATTAGAAAATCTATTATAAAATAAACGAAAGATAAAGAATATACGGGGATTTAAAGTAAAAACATCTAATATTCAAATTAATTTAAAAAAAGTGTTGACATAAATATAGTATAATGATAATATAAAGAAGTCGTCAGCGACAACATAAAAAAACATCGAAAAACTTCAAAAAAGATGTTGACAATGTGTTGAGATGATGATAAGATAAAGAAGTCGCTTCGGTGCGACAGAGTAAATGGTCTTTGAAAATTGAACAGAATATAGTTAAAGTAAACCAGCAATTCTT
>NZ_JAASHM010000087.1 GCF_019734195.1 Clostridium sp. K13
TTCCCATAAAAATTGCTCCCTCTATAGTAATGACAGTTTTATTATTTTAACTGTCTACTATAAAGGGAGCATATCACCTTAACCTCATCTGCTTTATTTATAAATATTTAGATAACTTAAACTAATTAGCTATTTCTTCATCACTGTGGAATCATACTTACTATCTTTTTTTATATAATTAGCTTTATAGTTTTCTCCCCATACATACATAGACTCTAATATAGGTTTAAGGGATTCCCCTAATTCAGTTAAAGAATACTCAACTCTAGGTGGTACTTCAGGATAAACTCTCCTACTGGCAATTTTCAATTCTTCCATAGCTCTTAAATTTTCAGTTAAAACCTTTTGACTGATTCCTGTTATAGTCCTTTTTAACTCATTAAATCTTTTTGTTCCATCTGATAAATCCCTTAGTATTAATACCCTCCATTTATTACTAATCAATAACAAAGTTGTTTCTACTGGACATGCAGGTAATTTACTAATCATTATTACTCTCCTTACTATTCTATTAAATATTTTCTCTTATTATCTATTAAAATTATATCATTTATTATCTAATTTTATATAAATCAGGACCACCCGTAAAACGAGTGGTTTGCTCTACGCCTATAAGGCTCTGTTACTGGCTGTGATACTCGCACGTCTAACGGTTTGCCAACCGCATATTTTTACTGGCTACCCCTAAAGGGGTTTATTACTTGCCTTTCTTTACCGGCTCACCC
>NZ_JAASHM010000088.1 GCF_019734195.1 Clostridium sp. K13
GTATAAAATTTTGAACAATTAAAAAGGAGTTGTATTCAGACTGAATTTATTAATTCAATCTGATACAGCTCCTTTTTCTTGAGTTTCATAATTATTTAATATAGACTTTAATTCGTTAATTTCAGTATTTGTAAGTTTTTGTGACTTAACAAAGTTAGTCATCATTGAGTTCAAAGAGCCATTAAAAACTTTATTTAAAAAACTTTCACTTTCTTCTCTAACACATTCTTCTTCAGAAATAATAGAAAAGTAGTAGTATTCCTTTCCTTTTTTAGTGAAGTTAATAGCTTCTTTATTTAATAATCTATTAATTAATGTTTTAATAGTTGGAGCTTTCCAATTTGTTTTTTCTTGTAGCTCCTTAATTATTTCAGTAGAAGTTATAGTATCATTTTTCCAAATAATTTTCATAACTTCCCATTCAGAATCAGATATTTTAGGTAATTCCTTCATTAATAACACCTCTCTTGATTACAGATGTAATTTATATTTTAAGTTTACACATGTAATTTATTTTTGTCAATATAATAATAATATTACATTTTATGTAATATTATTATAGTATGAATTATGTAAACAGATAAAAATTCAAGAATATTAATAGTAAAATTTGTAAAATAAATATTGACTACTATAATAGTGCAAAAATACTTGAATAATTTTACAACTGAATAAAATAAAAAAACATTCATGATAAATCCTTGCT
>NZ_JAASHM010000089.1 GCF_019734195.1 Clostridium sp. K13
ATGTCAACATCTTTTTTCAACATTTTTTTATGTTGTTTTTGTTGATAAAAATTTGCTTTTAGCCTTTCGACTTACTTACTATGTTCCTCAGAACAAGACTTATAATATCACCTAAATTAAGATATAATTAAACAAATTTTATCTTAATTTAAAGCAAACTCTATTTTTTCTCCACTTTTCAACTATATCCTCTAATTTCCTTATATTGATACACTAGGAACAGTGTTAGTATTTAACTAAAAAATTATCCCCTTAATACACATTATCCACATACTACTTTAATATATACTTTAGACTTATTAACATAATTAACATTATCCACATCCATAAAACTAACTATATTTCGATATACATACTATAATAAACTTCTATTTATATTAACAAAATTATTAGTGTTTTAATTGTTTTTGTTATATTATTTTTTATTTTTTTTATTTTATAATGTTTTATTTTATCTATATTTATATTTTGTTTATTAAAAATATAGTATGAAAAAATCGTAATTTTTCAAATTGTTTCTTAAAAATTTTCTATTTATAATTTATTTATAGAATATATTATTTTAAAGGAGTGTTAATTATGAAAACTATTTATTCAATCGATGATATTTCTAAAATGACCATGCTCTTGTAAATGTCAATATATTTTTGTATAAAAATTGGAAAATAATTATGTACAATAATTAGAATTTACATTTTAGTCAA
>NZ_JAASHM010000009.1 GCF_019734195.1 Clostridium sp. K13
TCATTAAAAATAGCTTGTTAAAGTTCATTTTTTATTTAACTGTAAAATTATTCAAGGAAAACTGCACTATTATAGTTATTTAATATTTGTTTCCATGTAAATCTAGCCATAACTAAACTTTCCTTTTCATTATCTAATTATTCCATAGATTTAATTTCAACTATTTTTAATATTTTTATTCTCACTTTTTATACTTTTTTTATTCTAAACATAAATAAGCTAAAACTAAACAATAACAAAGATATAGTTATCATGTAAAAAATATATTGATGTATTGAGGTTAAACTACCATATATCTGTAAATTTTCTATACATTTATATATCCATCTCTGTGGCATTAAGCTTCCTATCTTTTGCAAGTAATCTGGCATAATTTCAAAATTCCAAAATACTCCTGATATCATACAAGTTGGTATGACTATTAATATATTAACAGTACTAGCAATATATCTATTTCTACTAAAGCTAACAATACATAAATTCAAAGATATAGCTACTAAATTAAGTAATAACATAACTAATAAAAAGTTATTAGTATTATTCATACCAAAATCCAAATTTAACAACTTACAAAGAACATAATATATAAGGCTACTTATAGAAGATACTAAATAAAATACTATAAGCAAAGCCATATAATACTTATATTGCTTTATACCACTAACTAAAACCCTTGATTTAGTATTATGTTCTTCATCTTCAATTAAAAAATTAGCTATAGCAGCCCCGCTTATTAATATCATCATTATAACTATTCCTATAGAGTTTTCTATAACAGGCTTACTTTCTTCAACTTCACTTAAGTTATATTCAAGTAAGTTATTTTTATAAGCTTCATTTTTTTCTTTAAAGGTATCTATATTCTTATTACTTACTTTAGCTATTAAACTTAAATTATTTACTTTTGATTTTATAATAGATACTAAAGTTTCCTTAACATCACTATTAGAAATTGATTTTATAGTAATTTTACTCTCTTCTAAATTTAATAAATTATTACTGAAATTATCTTCAATTATAATTGCTATCTGTATCTGATGAGATGCAAGTAAAATTTCATAATTATCCTTACTTATATGTGTTATATCTACATCTTCTATATCATTTATAACATCTATTATCTCTTTTGAAATATAGCTATTATCTTTATCAATTATTCCAATCTTATAATTCATATCCTTACCAAAAGCAAAACTAAAAAATACAATTACAATTGCAGGAGCTATTATTCCCATAATAATAAAACTCTTTTTCTTAAGTAATAATTTTGTAGTATTTATCATTATCCTAAACAATATTATCACCAGCTCTCATGTTACCGCTAATAATACATATAACTAATAATATTAAAGATAATTCCAAAGATATAACTATTGATATTGTTGAATAATTAGTTGTAATTCCAGAGCTTAAACTTAATAATGATATATTTGCCCAATAAGTTGGAGTCATCTGACATAATATATTAGTTACTTCATTTGCCCTTATTAATGATATTGGAACATATGCTCCACCTAAAAAACCTAAAACTATTAATAAGGTATTGATTACACTTGATGCTGCTTTATTATCTTTAAACATAAAACTAATAGCAACTCCTAAAATGGAGCTGAAAATTATTAAAGATACTAAAACCATTAACATTATTACTAGATTTTCTCCCCAATTAATGTTTAGAAAAACGGTGCTAACAAAATAAACTATAATTATTTGAATTATACCTACTATTATCCCTAAAGTTATCTTTGATAATATAATATTAAAATCACTGGATTTAGATATTTTTAGTCTAGATAATGTATTTTCAACTCTTCCATTATAAGCTGATACACTAGTTATTTGAGATATATACAATATAATTAATACAAGCTCTGCAAAGGTATAATAAGTAAATGAATTTATCCCATTACTACTTATTCCCTCTTCCTTTACTACTGTGCTACTTGCTTCTTTTACCATATCATTTAAAATATTAGGATTTTCACTTACCATACTATCTATAACAGCATATCTATCTATAACAGCATATCTATCTAGATATTGATTAAAAACACTTTTAAATATTTTTTGAGCTGTACTTTCCTTATCTTTATTTCTATAAAAGTCATATTTATCTTCATATATATTTATAAAAGCAAGACCTTGAAAGCTATTAACATTACTTTTAGCTTCATTATCATTTAATATTTCTTCAAATTCTATTTTCATATTATTTTCACAGTTTTCTTTAAAACTATTAAAGACTTGTAAATACCTATTATCCTTATTTAAATTATTAACTTTAAAATATACTTTTTCATTTTCAAATATATTATGATCAACATTCATAAGACCATTTAATGAAAATCCCATTACAACTATAAGAACTATTGGGAATATAAACATTGTAGCTACATTAGATTTATTTCTAAAAAAGTGTAAGACTTCTTTTTTTATTAAACTAATTAATATCATATTTAACCTCAGTTACATCAATCTCTTAATTGCTTTCCTGTTAATGTTAAAAACACCTTTTCTAATGTAGGCATTTCACTTTCTATACTTTCTATAATTCCACTATTATTAGATATTGTATTTATAATTTTTTGAAGTATATATGCTTCTTGAGAATAGTAACATTTAATTTCCTTATCATGTGTTTCTACCTTTTGAACTCCATCAATTTTACTTATTTGATTTTTTATATTATGAATCTCTTTTTTCAGATATATGGTACATATATTTTGACTGACTATACTTGATTTTAAATATTCTTTAGTACCTCTTGCTATTATTTTTCCACCATCCATAATAGAAATGTTATTGCACAACTCTTCTATTTCTTCCATGTAGTGAGATGTATAGATTATAGTAGCTCCCTCTTCATTTAACTTTCTTACTGATTCTAAAATATGATTTCTTGATTGAGGGTCTATTCCAACAGTTGGCTCATCCATTATTATCAATTTTGGACTATGTGCTATTGCACAAGCCATATTTAATCTTCTTTTCATTCCTCCTGAAAACTCACTAGATTTTTTATTTTCAACATCTAAAAGTCCAACAAATTTTAGTGCTTTACTAACTCTTTCCCTTAACTCCTTCCCCTTATATCCATATAAGGAGCAACCTAAAGCCTTGTATTTATTTCCTTTATACTTACTGGCTTAGCAAAGGCTTTTCTAATACAATTTTTTTCACATTCAATACTTTCACAATTTAAGCAAGGATTATTATTTATAAGCTTCTTAGCTCCATAAAAATTACCTGCTGCAACTCTCCTATTTATATCTCTTATAGGAATATTATATTTACATACTCTTTCACATGATGGCTTATCACAAAATTGACACTTTAATGCTAATTTAGCTATTGTATCTTCCTCTTCATTTTTACCTATTTTTATTTCTTCATATTTAAATGGCTTATTAACTATATTTACGTAATTTTTCATATCATCCTTATACTCAAACTCTTCTAGTCCTAATTCTCTAAGTATAAGATTAGCAGCACTTATTCCTGATATAGTAACTGCAGGTGTTCCAGTTCCCATAACCGTTGATTCTCCACAATTAAAAAGATTATTTATCTCACTCTTAGTCTTTAATCTTTTTAACATATGTTGACCAAGTTTTTGTTTAGGGCCAGCCACACTGCCCCCTTCTTTTAATACATATCTATTTAAAGTAGTAGGAGTACTAATTTCTACATGACATATATTTTCTTTAAATCCTGGAAATCTTTTTTCTAAAACATCTAATACCCTATTTTCCTCTGCTGCTTTCATTTCTCTATATTTTTCAGTATTATATTCATTCTTAAATCCCTTTGGCCATTCCTTGAAAGTAGGACCTATTGCCATAATGGTATGATAGCCCTCTTTACAAAGAGTTTTATCATCTATACTTAAAATGTAAACAGTTATTTCATCCTCATCTAACTTAGTTTTATCACCAATTAACATTTCAATTGGTAATGTGCCTTTAGGAATTGCTTCTTCCTTTACAAGTGCAAATAAAACTACAGATGGATATGATGGTTCTAGTGAATTTGCCCACTCCTTACTTTCTTCCCTTACACTATTTTTTAACAACTTATTATATAAATTCCACACATTACCTGAATTAACTATATATTTAGCACTTAATGTGGTTCCATTATCTAATTTAACCTTAGTTGCTTTATTATCTTCTACTATTATTCTTTCTACTTCAGTGTTATAAATCATCTGTCCATTATTTTCTTCTATTACTTTTTCTAATTTTCCAACTAAGTTTAATGTTGAACCAGCAGGGTAGTAGCTTCCTCCAAAATGATTATCTACAAACATTACTGAAGAAAGTATTGCAGGAGTTTCTTTAACATTTGTATAGCAATATGTAGATGTTAATTTATCAAATAAATCAAATACATCTTCATTTTTAAAGTACTTTCTTAATATACTTTCAGTATTTTTATTCATATATCCTAAAAATCTTATATAATCTATTGGATGTCTTAATAGAGCTTGTAATCCCTGTTCTTTTTTCATTGCATCTGGTGATATGAAGTTTGGATGTTCTGCAATTATTTTCATATATTGATTTGATAAATCTCTATAAAATCTTTTAAAATTTTCTTTTTCCTTAGGAAATACTTTTGCTAATTCTTCTATAAACATATCTATATCTTGATAAAATATTATTCTATGCTCTCCAAAGTTAATAGCATAAAGTTCATCATGTTTTATTATATCTATGGGTTCTTCTAATGCATTAAAAACAAATCTATGTGGACTGAATCCTCTTTCATTAAATCCATATATCATTGCTGCTCCTTGCTCAAATACTACATCTTTTCTTTTGAATATTCCACAAGAACCCCCTGGTTTGTATTGAGCTTCTACTACACATACTTTTAAGTTACGTTTTGCTAATAAAGAAGCTGCCGTAAGTCCTGATATTCCTGCTCCTATTACAATAACATCATAATTCATATATCCTCACCTTAATTATTTATAAAAAGATTATTTCTCTATAAAATTTATTCTTTAAAATAAAAAAATATTAATCTTTACATAAATAATCTTACTCACTAATCTATATAAATAAAAAAAGAGCAACATTTCTGCTGCTCTAGTTAGTGTTAACCCTTAACCCACCTTAGGTATTTCACTATTAATATTTTTCTTGCTTTTTATAGTTGATATACTAGTGACTTTCTTAGTAATTGATGTATTTAATATTTCATCTGTTACACTTCTATATTCCTTTGTACTTTTACATCTTGGATCATATAAAGATACTGGTAATCCATTTGTTTGACTTTTTACTATTATACTACTTTGATGAATTTCTGTATCAAAAACCTTATATGAATAAAACTCTTTTATCTCTTTTCTAAATGATTCGCTTAGCTTTGTTCTTGAGTCTACTCTTGTTAATAATATTCCTTCAACCTTTAATTTCTTATTAAATGTTTTTTGAATCATCTTTATTGTCTTTGATAAGTTTTTAAGTCCTTGCATATTAAATAAAGATGGTTCCATAGGTATTATTACGCTATCACTAGCAACTAAAGCATTAACTGTTGTAATAGACTGACTTGGAGGACAATCTATTAATATAAAGTCGTAATCATCTTTTAAATTTTCATCTTCTATCATTTTACTTAATATTCTTTTACAATTCTTTATTTTTATTAAAGATAAATCAGCGTTACCAATTTCTGAATTATTAGGGATAATATCTAACCCCTCTAATATGGTGCAATTTTTTATTGTTTTTCTTAAGGACTTTTTTCCTCTAAGGCAATTAACTAGTGACTCTTTATCTGTCTTAAATCCTACACTTGTTGTTAAATTTGCTTGATAATCATTATCTATCATCAAGACTTTATAACCTGAATTAATTAATTCTGCTGCTATATTTACTACAGTTGTAGTTTTAGCACATCCCCCTTTGTGATTACATACACTAATAACCTTCATATTTTTTCTCCCCTAATCCTCATACCATTTTGTATATTCTTTATTTTTCTTATCATAGTTTCTTAATTTACAATTTTTTAATGAACTAACTATGTATATATTAATTATATTATAATACAATTCTTTATAAATTGTAATATCTTTACAATTTATATATTAAAAAAGTCTATTCCTATATATGTTGCAATTTTTTCCTGGTATATTTCTCTTTATTTTTTTATTAATAAGTTTTAGTCCTTAAGAGTATAAACAATAAATAATTACCGTTATTTAATAATACTTTATTGACTTTCAATAAATTTAATAATAAAATTTATTTATTAAGTATATACATCCATATGAAAGGATTTAAATATTATGATTGTTAAGCTGATTCAACTTAAAATGAATAAACGACCTATGGATACTGACCTAAAAATTAGAATGTCTCCTTCTTTAGGATTGCTTACAATAGCTAATATACTAAATAAGGATCATAATATAATTATGGAAAATGAAAATATAAGAGATATAAATTTTAATGAACCTGTTGATATTGTAGGAATAACTGTTACTGTTGATGTTCTTCCAAGAGCTATCGAAGTAGCTAAAATATTCCGTGAAAAAAACATTCCTGTAGTTGTAGGGGGAATACATATAACTGCTGTTCCCCAAGATTATTTAGATTACTTTGATGTAATTAGTGTAGGAATGGCCGAAACAACTTGGCCTGATATTATAAGAGATTTAGAAAATAAAAGTCTAAAAAAGATATATTACTGCAATACTAAGATTACTGGAAGTAAAATAGTATCACCTGCTTATAATTTAATAAATAAAAAAGATTATTTGTATAGTAATGTAGTTAGTACAAGCAGAGGTTGCCCTTTTAAATGTGATTTCTGCTATAATAGCTGTAATTCTTATAGTAACTTTTATGTTAATAGACCTATAGAAGATGTTGTTAAAGATATTAAAACTATTGGTAAAAAACATATTATGTTTATAGATGATAATTTTATAGGAAACCCTAAATGGACTAAGGAGTTTTTATTAGCTATTGAGCCATTAAAAATTAAATGGAATGCTGCTGTAACTGCTAATATTGCTAATATGCCAGAACTTTTAGATCTTATGTCTAGAACTGGATGTGAAAGCTTATTTATTGGATTTGAAAGTATAAATAATAAGTCTTTAAGTAATGTTCATAAAAAACAAAATAATGTTACCCAATTTGAAAAGTTAGTATCAGAAATTCATAAAAGAGGTATTATGATTAATGCTAGTTTTGTTTTTGGATTAGATGGTGATACCAAGGAAACTTTTGATGCTACCTTAAAGTGGATAGTTGATAATAAAATCGAAACTGTTACATCTCATATTTTAACACCTTATCCTGGTACTAAGCTTTATGATGATATGCTTAAAGCTGGTAGAATTACTGACTTTAATTTATCAAATTATAATACAGCTAATGTAGTTTTTAAACCTAAAAATATGACTGCTGATGAATTGTATAATGGATATATTGATATTTATAATAAAATTTATAGCTTTAAAAATATAATTAAAAGAATACCTAAAAGTAAGAAACAAGTTATGCCTTATTTGGCCTTTAACTTATTGTATAGAAAATTTGGAAGGCTTTCTGAAAAAGTATGTAAGTTATTAACCTTCCAGAGAATAGGACAAGCTGGTGAATTCCTTGCTTATAAATTAAAATAAATTTATATTTTTATAACAAAAAAAGAAATCTTAGTTGTCCCTTTTTCAACTAAGATTTCTTCTATAGATATATTAAATATTCTACTTAATGCAAATAAATTATCAATAGATGGAAGGCACTGACCCCATTGCCATTTATATATAGCTTGTGGCCCATCAAATCCGAAATATCCCTGCAAATCTTTTACTGATAAACCTCTTAACTTCCTGATCCTAGCAATATTGGCACCTGTAGCTTTCATATCAATAACCGGTAATTCCATATTATCTACCTCCACTATATTTTAATATTTCATATATCTATACTAACTTATATGTAAAAATTTCTCAACAATTTTATTAATAAAAATTGCAACTGTACAGCCATGGATAAAATTCAGCAGTAATAAGCCATCCTGTCAAAACCTATTTCATGGATTTTATCGAAAATTATATCCTAAACCTTAAGAATTTATCCAAAAGAGAATTGATTCTTTATAATTGATAATTAACCATTGAAAATTAAACATTTATTATCTATATCCTATATTAAAATATCATCATAATAAATCTGATTTTCAATTGTTCCATAATAACCCTTTATGGAGGGGGCTTAATTTAGAATTTACGTACAATTGCAATATTGCTTTACTCTATATTTATAATGGTTGTACTATTAGAAATTTGAAGAGCTGTGTCAACTTCTGATAAAAATCTTTCTATTTTATCCTTCATTTCTTTTATAAGCTTTTCTCCATCTAAAGCATCTACTAATCCATATTCATTAGCCTTACGATAAGGCTCAGCAATTGCATCATAGCTTGCTTGAGTTATTTTTTCTTTCCCTTCTTTACCATAAGCTGTATTTAGTAATTGTTCTATACTATAATCAACCTTCTCATTTTCTTTTATTATTATATCTGAAGATGTTTTATACTGCATTGTTAATTTTTCAAGTAATGAAATCTCATACTCTATAGAACTCTTTTTATCTATAGCTTCCGCTACTGTCATTATCTTACCTGCAATATCTACTTTTGTAACTGCATTTGATTGGATTATAGCTGATTTTATGTTATTTCTTCTTTTAATTAAATCTACTATAGATTGATAATCTGCTTTTGCATTTGCTTTATATGCTTCTTTAGTTATCTTTCCATTTACATTTTGTACTGATAACTTTGCAGCCGCTATAAATTCACCTTCTTCTATTTTTCTATTTATACGACTATCTAATAGTTTTAATTCATTTAGACCTTTTGTCACTAATATTTGTTCCATAATTCCATCCTCCAATCAAATTAAGTTAATTATTAAACTTTATATATCTATTCTAAAGTATAGAAAAAAATTAATCATTAAACTTGTAGTTTAAAATCTACAAAAAAACTTAACTTAAACTTTGATTTAATTATAAAAAGAGTTAAACCACCTTAGTGATTTAACTCCTTATTATTATTTATTCTACTATTGTTTAGGTTTTGCTATAAGCCATTGCTGAACGCTTTGGTCTTCTGGTAAAACACTATTATCTAACCACATGTAGAAGAATCTTTCTGCTGGATAAATATAATATCCATCTTGCTTATGGTCTGATGTATCATATGAATCTGCGAAGATTATAACATCATCTCCAAAGTTGTCAGTTCCCATAGTGTCATATCCTATAATATCTTGCCAATGTCCTGACCAATCTATCCATTCAACCATAATAGGTGTGTTATTCTTTAAGTTATCTATAACCCAATCTCTAAACTCTATTGGATCCTGAAAAGTATATCCACCCTCTAAAGTACCTTCTGTTAAACTTGATGTTACATCCCAATTAATTGCTTCAAAGAACTGTACCATTCTATCTGTTGATGTACCATATTCTCCTCTTTCATTTGCAACACCTTGAACTTCGGTATTATTTCCATTTAAATCCTTATGGCAATCCATCATATCTGCAATTTGTAATTCTTCATAACCTGTTTCACCAAAATGATTTAATACCATTAGCGCTGCTGATGGGCCACAGCTATATTCTTTAGTTTGTTGATATGTTTTAAATTTCTCTAAAATTGTTAAAGTATCATTTGATTTTAAATTATAGTAATCAACACTTGTGAAGTATGTACTCTTTTCATTATCTCCAATATTATTATAAGAAGATGCTCCTGACTCTAAAATATCATAGCTTTTTGGATAAGGAATTTTGTTATCAATAGTTTTTGAATCATTATTACTACATCCTACACCCCCTAAAGTTAATACTGTTGATAATAATAAAATTAAACTTTTTCTCATTATTTATCCCCCCAGATAATATTTTATACTAGCAAATTATACTAACTTTCATTTTAAATTTCAATATATATCTTTATTAAACAAATTTATACAACTATTAGATATTTATAACCAATACCTTATAATAAAAAATCTTAGCTATTTATTTTTCAACTAAGATTTCTTCTATTTAATTTAAATCAAATTTTTCAATTTTTATATCATCTAAATTTATCTCAACTATAGCCATAGATAAAGGTAATGAAAATCTTTTTCTTCCACATGCACCTGGATTTAGATAAACAATATTATCAATAGTCTCATTATAAAACTTATGTGAATGCCCATAGATAACTAAATCTACTTCTTTTAAATCTTTAGGAATATCTTCTTTATTATGAGCAACATAAATTAAAACTTCATCCATTTCTATTTCTCTATACTCTGGAAGAGTAAGCCCCCATTCGTCTTTATCATTATTACCTCTTACAACAAAGGTTTTTGTTATACTTTCTAATTTATCTATAATTTCTTTATATATTATTTCCAATATAACATTCTATAAAAATATATAGCCTTAAAATTATTTGATATTTTTTTCATTAAAGGATATAATTCCATTAGTTTGAAATTTTAGATATATACTATAGGAGAATTTTATTTATGAAGTATAAAGTTATATTATTTGATGCAGATGAAACATTATTTGATTTTAAAAAAGCTGAAAAAGAAGCCTTTAAAAATTCTATGTTAGAATTAGATATTGAGTACGATGAAAATTATCATTTTGCTACATATAAAGAAATAAACACAGCTATTTGGAAAGAGCTTGAAGAAGGCCTTATTACTCAGGAAAAATTAAAGACAGAAAGATTTAAAAGATTAATCGATAAACTAGATATGACCTTTGATGAAAATGACTTTGCAAATATTTATATGACACACTTAGGTAATGGATCATTTTTATTTGATGGAGCAATGGAGCTTATAGAAGATTTAAGTTCTAAATATATACTTTCTATTGTTACTAATGGACTTACTTCTGTGCAAGAAAGAAGACTTAAAAAATCTACAATAGCTAAACATTTTAAAGATATAGTAATTTCAGAAAGTATAGGTATATCCAAGCCTCATCCTGATATATTTGAACATGCTATAAACAATCTTGGTACCTTTAATAAAGATGAAGTTCTTATGATTGGAGATAATTTAAATTCTGATATAAGAGGTGGCATTAATTATAATATAGATACTTGTTGGTATAATCCAAATAAATTAGAAAATAAAACTGATTTAAAGCCTACTTATGAAATTTGTGATTATACAGAATTGAGAAGATTATTATTAGATAAATAATTAAAAAATATAGGATAAGCATATAGTAGGCTTATCCTATATTTAAAGTTAAATTTTCTTATAATTTATTAACCTATCTATAATTGCTCCAATTATAATTCCAACTGTATAACAAAATAAATCGCTCCATAAAAACCCGAATCCTAGTACTAATGCTCCTAAGGTTGTATTTCTTATAGAATCTATCCATGGTGCATGGTATAACTGACTTATTTCTATACTATAGGAGAAAATTATTGCCCAGGAAATAATAAATATTGTCGATTTTTTATTAAATATAAATGCAATAATAAAAAATATCATCATTGCCCATAATACATCTCCTGAATATGTTGATATTACATGTGGTAATCCTGAAACTTTTCTTGATAATAATCCTAAAATTATTGTTATTATTATTAATATTAAGTATAAAAACCTGTTTCTTCTCATAATCTAACCCCAATTTACCATATTATTCTGAAATAAATAAGAGCTTAATTGCACTTTATTTAATTGGAAAAGCAAAAATTGCAACTAAAAAAATAAATATAGCAGCTCCTAAAGCAACTAGGTACACTACCTTATTTTTCTTCTGTTTGTTTTTCATTCCATTTTTCTTTTATAGCTCTCATTTTACCCCTCCCTTTTTACCTATTATAGCATATTAAACATATATTCACTTATAAACTAATATTATCCAAATTACAAGTAAAAATACTTTCCATTTTCAATTTATATCTAAAAAGTAAAATTTTGTTCTGGTTCAATTATTCCCAGCTGGATACTTCATTCTATAATGAATATTTTGC
Source organism: Clostridium sp. K13 (assembly GCF_019734195.1). GTDB lineage: Bacteria > Bacillota > Clostridia > Clostridiales > Clostridiaceae > Clostridium. Next base: position 12,046 of record NZ_JAASHM010000009.1, read on the forward strand.
CTTCATTAAGTGCAGCTATTTGATTTATACATAATAATTTCTAATATATTATGATTTAAAATGATGTCCAAGCTGAACTACCCCTATTTGCTATTAATAAAAATACATGGGATAGTTTAAATATGGACATCATTTTTTTGTACTTATTTTTATAAGAAAACATTTGATGCCTATGACTATGAAGAGCATTTACATATATCTCTCAAATTACGAAATAGATTTTCCGTTTCAATACTATATTTCCCCATAGACTTAAACTTCCAATGATAATCTTCTCCATTAAAAATCTTTATTAATTCCTCCTTACTACAACTTCTTATTGCAATTTGAAATAACTACCTATTTAAATCTAACATTTTAGCATTTTTATCATTAACTTTAATATACCTACTTCTAAAATCATCATAATATTTAGTTAATTCATCTATTTTAGCACTAGAATCCTTAACTGGATATATTTTATCAAACCTCTTTTTGGGATCATATATTTCATTTGATACTTTCTGAACAAAAGTTAGTATATTTATATCAACACTAAATTGAATATCTAAATTAAAGTTATTTAACCTTAATTTATTTTCTTCTAAATAATCCCCTAATCTCTGGATATTTCTATATTGCTCTATTAATACATTTGTTTTATCATTATGGCTCATATTTTCTATAGCTTGTCTTTTCTTAAAAATACTTATATTTGTAAACCCCTTTATAAATCCACTACTTACAGCACTATCATATATATATTCTATAGATTCATTAATTTCTTTTTTTAACAAATTATTTTCCTGCTCTAATTCCTCTTTAGTTAGAAGGAATCTTTTATTGCACTGATCATTGCTTCTCCAAAATAAAATATCTACTTCTTGATTAGTATTATTACTAATAGCTATAGTTTTTGCTGAAAAATTACTACTTCCTATTATAACTGCTTCTGGTATTGAATAATTATTTTTTTTAATTGCAATCTTTTTATGATAGTCTTCATTTCTTGCAACTAATATTCTAATATCTACATCTATACCATCAGCTTTTAAATAATCTCTTATTTTATCTGCATTGCTTTCAAGTACCTCAATAGTACACTTTTCATTAAAACCATACTTCCCTATTATTGTAATACTAGGATTTTCAACATCTTTAAATCCTTCCTTAATAGCTTTAATAAATTCATTATCAGTTACTATTATGTCACTCATATAGCCATAACCTAATAATAAATTATTTGCCTTTAAAGATAATAAATTTAACATTGCCTTTCTAAATGGCGGATTAGACTGATTGCATTTATTCAAAACTCTGTACTTCATACACTACCCCTTAATTATATCAACTATAATTTTCAACTTTATTCTAATATCTATATCTTCAGTAATTTTCATAAGATCTATTATATAATTTTTTAATAATTTATTTTTATTTCTACTATAAAGAGTAAAATTAAAACCCATACTTTTATTTTTTAACATATATAAATTTTTTATATTATTAGAAATAAACTTATTTACCTTACCTAGTGTAATATTTTTTAATACTAATTTCTGCTTTTCATAATCACTTTTCTTATCCTTACTTTCTATTATATAATCATCCGAAACCAATATTTTTAATATTGTAATTAAATTACTTAAATCATTTGTTCCATTTTCTTTATAGTAAGAATTTATAAATTCTTTTCCAAGTATAGCTGTCAACGCTCCAATATATCCTTCCCCATTACTTTTAACATAAATTTCATCTAGTGATAATTGTACATATCTATTCTCTACGCCATCGTACTCATATTTATTATATTTATGATTTAACTCATCAAATACATTAGCTTTTACTTTTTTAATTTCACTTTCATATTCACAAAGTTCTTTAAAATATTCTTCCAATATTTCACGATTAAATGCATTTTTTTGTCTATCAAAATAAACTACTCTTTCATAATTATCCATATAAATCCCCTATAATAATATCAATTATTAATATTAGTCCCTACTTAAATTTTTTTATATAATTCTATATATTTATTATATATTACAATCTTATCTTTATAAACCAAATTATGTATATGAGTGGTTTGCTCATTATTTTGTTTGCTAGAAAATTATTAAATACTTAATAATAGGTATCAAAAAACCTCTGATTGTAAACTTAACCAGAGGCTTCTTTATTTACTTTCCCATGCATATCTTCAACTAAATAAATTATAATTTATTTAAACCATACTAATTGTTATCTAGTAGATTCTATCAACTTTTTAACTACCTCTATATCTGCTGGAACCCACTTTTCTCCTCTTAATTCTTGTATAGAAACCCACTTTGCATCATTATGAGCATTTAAGTTTAATGTTCCTCCACATATTTCACAAGTATAACAATGCATTGTTAAATGAAATGTAGGATAATCATATTCTACTGTTGTTAGAAATTCTAATTTATTAATATCTAACTCAAGCTCTTCTTTTATTTCACGTATTAATGCTTCTTCATTAGTTTCTCCTGCTTCTATCTTTCCACCTGGGAATTCCCACATGTTAGCAAATTCACCATAGCTTCTACGAGTTATAAATATTTTATCTTCTTTTTTAATTATTGCTGCAACTACTTCTATTGTTTTCATTTGCTTTACCTCTTCTTTAAATAATTATTGTCTTATTAGCTTTATTAATCATACTTGGTGGAATTTCTTCATTAAGCTCCCATACAAAACTAATAGGTTTATTTCCAGTATGACTTCTATATTCACAAGTTCCTAAATAAGTGAATGGGGATGTAAGTCCATCTCTACTCTTATATTCTCTAACAAAAAGAGCAATCTTATTTCCTGTTTTCAAATGATTAATATATCTTTTTCCTGTTGTACTTTCTGCTGAAGTTTTACTTTGAGTCTGCCAGTGAAATAACTTTTCATTAATTGCATAATCTTCATATAATGTTGATGGTGAAAAATCCTTATCACTTTTATTTAATGTAATAAAGAATATATCAATCCCCTTATCCTCAAAATATTTAACCCCTTCTCTAAAGGCAGGCTTCTTTTCTTCATTATAATATCCAAAGGCAGCCATTATAGCATCTGTTGAATAATCACAATGTAAATCTAAAGGACAATCAAATCCTAGGTCTACTTTCTTATCTACAAAGTTAAGATGATTAAAGTTATATTCTAGTATTTCACAAGCTTCATTCATCATTACTTTATTATTTAACAACTTATTTATTCCTTCTTTTATTGAAGTTAATCCCATCTTTTCTGGTGCATCATTATAGAAAATATAATACATCATATTTAACATTAAACCTTCTTCACTTGTAAGTTCTATATTAGAAATATTGTCATTATTTTTTATTACTCTTATAACAAATTCAATAAATCTTCTTGAGTTTACAAACAATAAGTTATATAACTTTTTAGTTATTTGAATTTCATTTTCCTCTACAAAATCTTCTCTTTGCTCTGCCATTACACACATTCTAGCAAAACTTCTATCTCTAGTTTTTCCATAGAAATCTACTAATGATAAGTTGTGATACTCTAAGAAATTTTCTAATGTTAATTCTAAATCTGTATCATTTTTAAAGCTTCTTAACTTACTTAATAAATTTGTCTTTGTATTGCTAGCAGATTTAATATTTCTTAGTATATATTCCTTAGCCTCTTTTTCTAGTTGAATATAACATCCCTTTGGTAGTGTTAAAAATCCATTTTCAACATAATCTTTTACTGGTTTATTTGTTTTACCTATTAATGCTCTAAACTTATCTTCAAAACTGTAGTTTTTATGTGCTTGCCCTACAAAATCAAGAACTGTTAAACATTCTTTTTTATCATGTAATCTTAATCCTCTTCCTAACTGTTGAAGGAATACTGTCAAACTTTCAGTAGGTCTTAAAAATAAAATAGTATTAATTTCTGGAATATCAACACCTTCATTATATATATCAACAACAAAGATAAACTTTATTTCTCCATTAACTAATCTTTCTTTAGCTGTATTTCTATCTTCCTTTTTACTTTCATCAGTTAATGCCAGTGATGGAATTCCTGCTTCATTAAATCTTAAAGCCATAAATTTGGCATGTTCCTTACTTACACAGAAGCCTAATCCTACAACTTCATTTATATCAGTAATATATTTATTTAAACTAGTTATTATATTATTAACTCTTATATCATTTCCTGTATAAACCTTATCTAATTCACTTACATTATAGCCTTTCCTTTGCCATTTAAGCTTTGATAAATCTACAGAATCTGATACTGCAAAGTATTGAAATGGACTTAATAATTTTCTATCTATAGCTTCAGGTAATCTTATTTCTCCTGATATTCTATCTTCAAAGTAACTAAATACCTCTTTATTATCTGCTCTTTCTGGTGTAGCAGTTAAACCTAGTAATACTTTTGGTTTATAATAACTTAATAATCTTTGATAAGATGGAGCTGCTGCATGATGGAATTCATCTACTATTATAAAGTCATAATAATCTTCTGATATTATTTCACATAAATCCTTACTATTTAAACTTTGAATAGAAACAAATAAATGATCTAAGCTTTCTGGTTTTCTTCCACCAACCATTAATTCTCCAAAGTTATTATTTTTTAATATTGCTCTAAATGTTGACCTAGCTTGCTTTAATATTTCTTCTCTATGAACTACAAATAAAAGTCTATTGGCCTTCCCCTTATTTTCTCTACAAAAATCTCTATAATCAAAAGCTGAAATAACAGTTTTACCCACACCAGTAGCTGCAATTACTAAGTTTCTATACTTATTATGTATCTTTCTTTCAACTTGAAGAGTTTCTAGTATTTCCTTTTGATATGCATATGGTCTAATATCAAATCCAAACGACGTATCTTCATCATTATAATTTTTTTCTGATTTTAAAGAAATTCTTAGTTGTATCTTATCCTCTTCTGTTCCAGTATAAGATACAAATTCTGAATCATTCCAATAACTTTCAAATGTAGCCTCAAATTTCTTTATAATATCAAAGGAATCTTGCTCTGTAACCTTCAGATTCCATTCTAACCCTGAAGTTAATGCTACATTTGATAAGTTTGATGAACCTATATATGCAGTAGTAAACCCTGTATCTCTTTTAAACATATAAGCTTTTGCATGAAGTCTTGTCCTTTTTGTATCATATGAAATCTTTATTTCAGTATTAGGTAGCTTACTTAATTCTTCTATAGCCTTCTCATCGGTGGCTCCCATGTAAGATGTAGTAATTATTCTTAGCTTTTTATTATGTTCTCTTGTTGCTTCTGTAAGACTTTCCATTATACATCTAATACCACTCCATTTTACAAATGAAACTAGTAAATCAATTGAATCACAAGATAGTATTTCTTTGTTTAATTCTCCTAGCATGTTTGGCTCTTGACCTGATCCTGTAAATAGTGAACTTTGTGATAATGGAGTTACTGGTCTTACTGCTACTTTATTATTTATTGCTCTTTTATTATTTATTTTTGAGTATAGAGCATTAAGCATTTCTCCATTTTTATCTATTTCATATTTTTTAATATCTTCTTCATTTGATAGTTGACTTAATATGTTAATTATGTCATTACAAGCTTCTATTTGTTTTATAAGTTTTCCGCTATCCTCCTTTTCTTTATCTCTGATGTAGTTTAGGGATTTTCTTATTACTTGTGTAATGTATTGTGAAAGTATTACTTTGGCTTCTTCTTTGTCCATTTTATCTTTATCTATAATGAAATTTTCTTGTTCTATTTTATTTAATTGTTTGAGTATTTCCTTGTTTATTACTTGTTCATAGAGTCCTTCTTTCAATATCGCTACCCCCATTATACTTTCTTTATATTATATATTTTATCATATTTAGACATAATAAAAAGCTACAGTTATCTGCAGCTTTTTATTTGCTGGAGATGAGTCGTTACTTACCCCCATAACTTATTTCATTATACATTCTCAAAATATATTCTATCTAAACTTACAATTTAATTATATCTAATATATCTTCTCCATATTTATCAATCTTAACTGCCCAAAAACCTCTAATTGCAATAAGCTCCTTTTAATGCTTACACCTGAAATTTCACTAGTAGTTGAATGTACTCTAGAGAACATAATAACTGACTATTATTCATATTAATAAATAAATGCATCTAATGCTTTTGAAGGTTTTCCATCTGCTCCCCATGCACTTAATTTATATTTACTCCAGCTAAATGCTCCTTGTGGTTCCCAATAAAAAACACCTAATCCTTTCCCTTGTGGAATCCTTCTTACCCTTTCAATTACTTCTTTTAACATATTATAAGTATCTTCTATCTCAGTATCTTCTCCCCCTATTTCACAAACCATAACTTCTTTTCCATATATATCTATATACTCATTTAGATTATTCATAAGATTATCTATTGTTTCCTTGTAGTTTTTATTTACCCAATATGGATAATACGATACTCCAATTACATCATATTTCCCACCATTAGCTTTATGCTTATCAAAAAACTCTATAAATCTATTTCTATCATCACCTTGATCAAGATGTATTATTACCTTTGTATCTGTGAATATTTCTTTAACAGCATCATATCCACTATTTAGAAGTTCTGAAAGCTGATTAAAGTTTTCTGTCTTTCCTTCTGGCCATAACATTCCATTCGGTATTTCATTACCTACTTGGACCCATTCTGGATATACACTCTTTTCTTTTAATGCACTTAAAACTTCCTTTGTATGATTATATACATCATTAACTAACTCTTTAAAACTATGCTTTTCCCATGCCTTAGGTTTAAACTGCTTTTCTGGATCTGCCCAATAATCGCTATAATGAAAATCTATCATTAATTTAAATCCCATATTCTTAGCACGCTCTGCCATTTCTACTACTTCATCTTTACTACAATGTCCATCTGTTGGATTAACCCATACTCTTAACCTTATAGAATTTATACCATGACTTTGTAAGATCTTAAGACAATCTTCTTCTTCTCCATTATCATTATAAAATTTATATCCTTCATCTTCCATTTGTTTAAGCCAACCTATATCAGCACCTTTTACAAAACATATTTTTCTATTATAACTACACATACTCATATCTCCTAATAAACTTTTTATTCTACTAAAATAATATCAGCTATACAAAAAATTTTTTAAGTAATATTATTGGATTATAGTAAAATATTATTAAAGTGAAATATTTTTAATAAAAAAACAGATTCAAAGATTTTCTCCTTGAATCTGCTCTTTTATGTCTATTAATTTATAACTTCACTATATTATTATTCCCTCAAAGTGATCTATCTCATGTTGTATTATCTGAGCTGTAAAACCACTAAATACCTGTTTTTTCTTTTTAAAATCTTTATCTAAATACTCAACTTCAATCTTTTCATACCTTGTTGTTTTCATAAATCCAGTTAATGATAAACAACTTTCTTCTATCTCATATCTATTCTCTTTCTTTATTATTACTGGATTAACCATAGGAACTATAATACTTCCTCCTATAGTAAACACTAAAATACGCTTCTTAACACCAATCATATTTGCTGCCATTCCAACGCAAGCATCTAAATTAGCTTTTAATGTATCAACTAAATCATTAATAACATTTATATCTGCTTTAGTTGCATCCTCTGATTTCTGTCATAAAAACACAACATCTTTAACTATGGGTTTTATCATCTTTGCTCCAACCTTTCTAAATCCCAATATTAATACTATTATTTTATTCTATTAACAACCTTTAAAATATCCTCTAATTTTTCAACTGATTCAATTCTCTCATTACACTCTTTGCTATCTAAACAAATATAAAAACCTAATGATTTATAATCCTCTTCACTAAGTGGTTTACATATTGGAGATAGAAATTCAACTTCTCTTTCACTACCCATCCTATTACAAATAGCACAAATGTTACTACTCTTCTTTGTTGTTTTTGCTAATCTACAAGCCATCCCTAAAAACTTACCATCCAAATTATATACAATAAATAATTTCTTAGTACTTTCATCAATCCATCCAGTATACACTACCTTTGCATCTGAATCTAAATCAGGTAATTTAAGTTTTTTCTCTTTTTTAAAAACCTTATTAATATCAGCCTTTGATAATTTATTCATACCATAAACATATTTATCTAAGGCTTTTAAAAATGGTTCAATAAGCTATTTGACTTGCTATATATGAATTCACTTCATTAGGAGAAATATTTAAAATAATTGCAAACTCTTCATGTAATAATCTTTCTGCTTCTTTTATAATCTCCTTGTCTGCTTTATTTAATTTTTTACTAGTTGATTTTGCATACCTCTTATTAAATATTAATTTAATTAGCTCCTCACATTTGCCACTTTTAAGCATCATTTTAAATTGGTTGTTTCTTTTTTTTTCATCATCTATTCATAATGTATCCATATTAGGCATATCATTTATCAATGAAGTCACATCTCCTTTAGAAATTATCTTTCTCATTGGAATTTTATTATTATCTAAAGGAATTTTTATTATTGTATTATCATGGTGAATAGGACTTAACACATAATAGTCTCTTTTCTCACCATTTACAACTTTCTCATTAGTTATATCTATAACTTTACATACACCTGTCATACCATACATTATATAATCATCAACCTTAAACATGAAAAATCATCCTCCTTAATAACATTAAAACTGTAGATTTTCCCTACATATTTAATGATATATACAATTTATATTACTTTTCAGATATAGATTTTTAAATCTATACCTAATAAAATTTCATTTTTTATATAATAAAAAAGTGGCTTTCGCCACTCTTATCTAATAGCATTATTTTTTATATCTTTCTACACCAAAGAATTTTTTGTTAAACTTATTGTTTTTATTAATACTAATTTTCTTAATTTAATACTTATATCATTATGAAGCCATTTCAAAAAAAATTTCTTTAGTTATTCTATATTCAATTTCTCTTTCTAACTCTTTAACTTCCATAAATCCAATTCCTTTAAATAAATTTCTTGATCTTTTATTTGTCTTTTTTATTTTTGCAACTACTTTATCTGTTCTCATATCAAAAAAAGCTTTTTTTAAAGCTTCGACTACAGCTTTATGCCCTATGCCTTTTCCCCACAAATCTTTTTTTCCAACAGCAATTACTATCTCAACTCCATCATTTTTCGGTATTAATCTTAAAAAACCTATTGTTTCATATGCGTTTTTAATAGTAAAAAAACTACAATTATTATTAAATAAATGAGTTAATATAGGCATATCTATTCTATTTATAATATTAATTATATTTTCTCTTGCATTTACCCCTTCATTTAAATTACTTGATATTTCTTTATCGCTAAGCCAATTAGCCATTTTTTCTGCATCACATTTATATACCTCTCGACTTAGCTTTATACTAATAGTTTCCACTAGTTACACTCCTTAATTTTTCTTATTAATTAAAAAATTTATACACAATTATTACCAGACCAGTCTTTCTATAAATATTACTACTAATATCAATATAAGTAAAAATCTATATTCTCAATTATTTAAATTTAACTTATTTTTTAAGTGTTTATCTTAACTTTTGACCCTTTTGCTTAGCAAGTTATATTTTCCATTTTTAGTATTTAATTTCCAGTTAAAGTTATTGAAAGGATTTTTATTACAATTTTAAGTACATCTATAATATAAAAAAAACTAACCTATAGCTTGGTAGGTGTATTGAAGTTTATAACCAAAAAAAGCCAGTAAAACTTTTAAAAATTCTACTAGCTTTATTTCTTAATATAGTATTATTTTATTCTGTAACAACTTTTGAAATATCCTCTAGTTTTTGTACTGATTTAATATATCCTCAACTTTTCCTCTTACATCTATGGGTAAATATCCCTGTAATGCTCTTTCTAATAAAATTGATTTTTTAATCCCGTTTGATACAATGTATTTCTCTATCATTTCTACTTTTGCTTTTCTATTAGGAATTAACTGATAAATAACATACCAATCTTCTAAAGAAGTAAATGGTATCTTAACTTCATTGATAACTTTATATTCTGAAATAGAGCCCTTGTCAAATATATATCTAAAAGCTCCATTATTATGATTAACTACAAAACCAGCCATTACATCAACATCAACTTTATTTATTACATACTCATAAAAGTATTTTGTTGAGTATGTTGTAGTCTTTTCCCATTTTTTCTTTTCACCAATACTTTTAAGAATTTCATCAGTCTTTTCAATATCATTAATACTTACAAAAATATCTATATCATTAGGTTTATCTATAAGCCCAAACCTATTCAACAGTATGGACGCACCAACTCCCCATGTTATATCTGCATCATTTAACTTTTTACCTATATAACTTAAAGTATTAAACATTTAATCTCTCCTCCATTACCTATATATATTATACAAAAAATAACCTTTAAAATAATATTATTTATAAAGGTTATTTTTCTATGTTTAAGTTAAATATAAAATATATATTAAGTAGACATTAATTTTGATATGTAATATGTAATTTATCTAAATATTCAAATTGTTTAACTTCCTTAGCATCTAAATCTTCTTTATTCATATCTATAGCACTTATTCCATTATTATTATATGTTGAATAATAATATATTCCTTTTTGTTGACACATACATGAAGTATACAATGTTATATCATCTAAACCATCAGATATAACAGCTCCCTTCGGCATTGCTACATTATTTAACATATGGAAAAATTGACTTATTCCAGTCATTAAGTCTTCTGTTTCTGAAAGCCTTGATTTTAAATATGCTATTCTTACAAACCTATCTACTCCTGAACATCCTCCTGGTAATCCATTAGTTCCTAGACCTACTCCTAGTGGTTTTAATTCCTTAGCTCCCCATTTTACAGGTTCTGGCTGAATAGAAGTAGTTTTCATATATTCATTTAAATTAGTTAAATGCCAATCAAATGTTGGAGAATTAGTCATAACCCCAATTGGATTTTCATAAACTTTTAAACTTTCTTTTGTTTTTTCTATGACTATAGATTTTCCATTTGTATCTGCTACTATCCAATGAAGTGTTGGAAGTGGTGTTTTCTCATTAATTGGAACTGCAACCAATTCTACATTTCTAATTTCATCTAAAACCTCATCTACAGTTTTAAAGTTTGATAATATCCACAGAATTAAATCGTATGGAGCTAAATTATTCTTACCTGGAATAGCCTTTTCTTCTACATGAAAGTATCCAGGAAAGTTAAGACCTGCACACCCTAATCCTTTTTCATTCATTGCATCTGCAAATGCTGGATAATCATCTATAATACTAGCCATACCTATTATTGCATATTTATTTTTTTTCATATTTCCAGTAACTCTATCTCTATATTCATAATTTCTAGGTAATAAGGTAACTGCTTGATTGAATGAATATGCTAAATCCATATTTCTTCCAAATAGATTATATCCATCTTTTGTTTTTAAAGTTAATGCTGTGCACATTTTTATTTCCTCCTAATAAAACTTTTACTTCGATTATATTATCCTCAATTAAATAACTTTATACTAATACTCTAAGTTTAACCAATTTAAAGTCTTTAATTTTATAAAATAATCCCAACCAATTATTAAATCAGTTGGGATATTAAAAATATTAATAGTACATTCAATGACCAATTAATTACTAAGTAGTATTATCTCAATATTATTTTCCATTTTAGTATTGAAATCAATAAAAAAAACATAAAAATCAAAATTATTATTTTCCTAGATTTTATCTGCAAACACTAAAGCTTGAATATAATTTATCATTATTTATATAATTCACTAAACTAAACAAATTCTGAAAGTAAACTTCCAGAATTAGTACACCCGGGTGTCGTAATGGTGCTATATGAACATCTGTAAGATACATACACTGGCTTATTCCTAGGTACTTAAATATTATTTATAACATCTATTTTCTTTCTTTGCTTATATATATACATTTTTTTATCAGCTTTAGATAAGATTTCTTTACACGTCAAATTACTATTAGAATCTACATAAACAATCCCATAACTTATTGCACCTTTATATGCAATCTTTAAAAGTTCTTGATTTTTATCCATTTTATTTGCCATAATCAATCCACTGCTTTATCTTCATACAACACATCTCAATCATATATTCATCAAGCTTTATTATAAATCCATTTTCCTCAAATATAGGTATAAACTCATCTGGAGGAATTATACCTCTTTCAGGATCATTCCATCTTACTAAAGCCTCAGCTCCAACACAATAATTTGTTACTATATTATATTTAGGCTGTAAATATAACTCAAACTCCTTCTGATTTAACACCTTATTCATATCATTAATTATTGATACTTTTTTATTAAATTCTTTTCTCATACTATCATCAAAAAATGCTATTGAATCATAATAGTTGCCTTTAATTGTTTTTAACGCTATTCTCGCAGATTCACACATCTTAAATACATTACACTCTTTTTCTCTATATAATAAAAATCCACGATAATATCACTAAAATATTATCGTGGATTTTGTGGTGGAGGCGAGACGTTGCTTACCCCCATACCTGTTATATTTTCAATACATAAAAACTTTTAAATTAATATTTAACAATTCCAGTTTATCTTAACTGGATTTTCTTCATTATCTATGGCCACTGATTGTAATGATTCCAACACCTTTACAAACTCCTTAGCTGCAAGAGTATCATAAATTTCTGTGTTTTCATTTAATCCTACTTCATTATATACTATCGCCGCTACTGCATAAAATGTAAATCCTAATGCATTTGTTGGTGTTTGAACTGTTCCACATGCAGTTAAAATTGCTCTTGCTGAAGCTTGTGCTACTGGATTTTCTTCTAATTCCTTAGGAATTGTTTTTACTTCTTTTAAAATTTCCTTTATTTCCTTTAGCTTAATCTTATCATCTAAATATTCCTTTGTAGATGAAATTATTTTACTTAATCTTAAATCTTCACTACATTCCTTCTCATAAATACTTAGTATATTTTTTTCTACATAATCAACTGCCCATGATGAAATAGTTGTTTTACTTTGTGTTTCTATAGTTCTCATTAATTGAATTATTACCTTGTCATTAATATTTCCTAACATTTTTCTTAGTTTAGCCATCACTTTCCCCCCACTAGTTAATTAATCTATCCTTCTAAAATCTTAACATAAAAACTTCTATTTCTAGGCCCATCAAATTCACAAAAATATACATCTTGCCATGTCCCTAATATAAGCTTTCCATCATCTAATATAAGAGTTTGTGAAGCTCCCATAGTTGATGATTTCATATGAGCGTGTGAATTTCCTTCAAAGTGTCTATAATTACCATCTTCACTTGGATATGCTTTTTCAAAACCATAAATTAAATCTCTTACTACATCAGGATCAGCATTTTCATTTATAGTTATCCCTGCTGTAGTATGGGGACAATACACTACTATAATTCCATCTTTAACTCCACTTTCTTTAATATCCTCTTTAATTATCTTTGTAATATCTATCATAGTTTGATTACTTTTTATACTTAAAGAATGTCTATATAATTTTTTCATGTATATCAGCTCCTTATTATTTTTACTATAGAAAAACTTTATATAAAGCAAAGAATACTATTAACTTTATAGACTTCGATAGCATACTCTACTATATTGTTTAATATAAGATTATACTCTAGCCCTTATAATCTTAAGACTGAATATGGAGTAATTGCACTTTGACTTTATTAATAACATTTATTATATTATGTTCAACAAACATCTATATTCGTCTTAATTACTGCTAGCGGAATCTTTAACTCATGTGCCACACTTGAGTTAAACCTTTTTTGTGAATCAAAGGCATTATCTAGCTTAGCAAGCGTTTTATTAAAGGAAATTATAAGTTCTTTTATCTCATCATTTGCTCCTTTAACCTCTAAATTAGCAGTTAAGTTATTTTCATTTATATCCTTTATATTTTCATTTAACTTTACTACATGCTTAATACTTTATCAACAATTAATGCCATAAATACCAAATCTTTATCTGTTGTATTCTCCAATCCGTGTCCTTTTCCACTTGGTGTGAATGTTACATCTCAAGCTTTAACATGACGTATAGTTCCATTATCATTATAATTTCCCTCTCCACTTAAAGTATAATAAGCTTAACTTTCTCCATTATGCTCATGATAGCCTAATGTACATCCTGGTTCTATTGTTACCTTTGCATATAGTCCACATTTACCATTTAATTCTTTCTCACCTAATATGTGTTCAATTATTACATGGCCTTTTCCACCACACGTATTTTCTACTTTTTGAATCTTACTCATATACCCCTTCTCCATTTCTTTTATATTTGTATTTTCTTTAACTTAACAATATACATTTTACTACTTCTTTACGTTAATTTTAAAGTTGATGTTAATTTCATATATTATTTTAATTTTAAACTCATTATCCAGGTAATCTACTTCTTCATCAAAAGCTACTAAATATTAAAGTTTCTCATAAAAAAAGCCAGTAGAACTAAAAAAAATTCTACTGACTTTATTACTTAATAGTATTATTTTATTCTGTTAACAACTTTTAAAATATCCTCTAGCTTTTCTACTGATTCAATTCTTTCATTGCATTCCTTACTATCTAAACAAATATAAAAACCTAATGATTTATAATCCTCTTCACTAAGTGGCTTACATATTGGAGATACAAATTCAACTTCACTTTCATTTCCCATCCTATTACAGATGGCACAAATATTACTACTCTTTTTTGTTGTTTTAGGTAATCTACAAGCCATACCTAAAAGCTTGCCCTCCAAATTATAAACAATAAATAACTTCTTAGTACCTTCATCAATCCATCCAGTATATACTACCTTTTCATCTGAATTCAAATCAGGTAATTTAAGTTTTTTCTCTTTTTTAAAAACCTTATTAATATCAGCCTTTGTTAATTTATTCATACCATAGACATATTTATCCATTGCTTTTAAAAATGGTTCAATCTGTAATGGTTCATTAATTTTTCCTATATTCAAAATCTCTCTTTGAGCTAGTGATAAACTCTCAAATTGTGATACTATCTTATCTTGACAACATAACTTAGTAGTTTCTACTATATTTACATCTACACAGTTTCTAAAGGCATTATTTAAATCATTTAAGCATCTTTTTATATAATTAAATTGTTGTTTTTTTATAAATTCTTTCATATATTTACTCCTCAATTTCAAATAATAAAACTATAACTTTATAATCAAGGAATACTAATTTCAGCTAAAAAACACTTTTAGCTCCAGACAAAGTTTAGCTTACTTTATTGTAGGCCTTGAAAGGAGCAAATTAATTTACATATGAAAGTTTTATACTCTTTCATTCAAATCACCTTCTATATTATTAATTCATATATTATAACATAAATAAGCTATACATAACAATATCTATTTTTATCAATTAAACTTTTAAATTTACTTTCTAATTAGGCTTCAATAGCATACGCTACTATATTGTCGAATATATACTTATACTCTACCCCTTATACTCTTAAGACTAAATATGGAGTAATTATATTTTGACTTTATTAATTACATTTGATATATTATGTTCAACAAGTTAATTAATATATTTTAAAACATAATATCGCGGGGTGGAGCAGTTGGCAGCTCGTTGGGCTCATAACCCAAAGGTCGTAGGTTCAAGTCCTGCCCCCGCAACCAATAAATAGATCTTATTCTTACTATAGGGTTTATTTTTTTATTTTCTCAATTACTCAAAAGGAATTATTTATAAATCACTCCATTTTAGATGTATAATTTATACTAATAGGAGGTGATATTTGTAGAAAAAATTAATTAATTTTACTCCCTTTATATTAATTTATATCTTTCCAATAATTCTTCAATTACAGTACCATGAATTTCTTTAAATAATTTCTTTTCTACCATTTTAGCTTTTAAAGGTAATTTAATATCTGTTAATTTTTTACCGTCCATCATTTTAGAAGTAGAATCTAATAATACTCTTATATCATAACAAGAATTAAATACCTCTGGAACTCCACGATCAACATCTAATAATGTATATACTGCTTCCATAGCTGTTCTTACAGAATATTCAGTTGTAAATACTGTATCACGAACTGTATCTGCAAATTGTCCTAAGAATGCAAAGTTAACACATCCCTCTGGTACAACCTTTGGTCTATCACCAGCTGTTCTTGGCATAAAGAATGCAGTTATATATGGCATCATACAAGGAATAGCTCTAGCAGAATTTTTAGCCATATCAGGAATTTCATCTACCGGAACTCCTAAGTGATATAACCATTCTTGAGTTATTTCATATCCTGTACATTCCTTCATTGGCTTCTTAATAAAATCACCAGGAACATCTGTAAATAAACCATAAACCCAAACAACTAATTGATCACCAGGTTGTGATTTAAAATGTGGCTGACGGTTTAATGTATAACTCATTAACCATGAAGAATCTTTTGCAGTTATTATTCCACCAGTAACTACTTTTCCGCTAAAAGGATCACGCTTACATACTTTTTCAATATATGGTGGTATTCTATCATCTAAAGTTGTAACTGTTGCTGATTCCCAATTAGTAGCCTTAATATTTGTACAGAACTTATCTGGATGTCCAAAGTCTTTATCTTGAGCAGCAATGTTTCTCCATAGCTTCCAACAACCACCTTCTTCTGTATTTAAAACTGGTGCTGTATCATGGTCTCCTAATGTAGCATTTTCTGTACAACTTCCATTTGTAACAAATACCAAATCATCTTCTACTAAATCAATAGTTTCTTCTTTTCCATCATGAATACAAATAATTTGTTTTGCTATTTTTTTACTTCCTTCTTTTTCAAATATTACATTAGTAACTTGTGTATTATATTGAAAATTAACTCCATGTGACTCCAAATATTTAACCATTGGTAATATTAAAGACTCATATTGATTATATTTAGTAAACTTTAATGCAGAGAAGTCTGGAAGACCTCCAATATGATGGATAAATCTTTGAATATAAAGCTTCATTTCTAAAGCGCTATGCCATTCTTCAAAAGCAAACATAGTTCTCCAATATAACCAGAAGTTAGATACATAAAATTCTTCTGTAAATACATCTTCAATTTTTTTATCATATAAATCTTCATCCTTAGTGAAGAATAATTTTACTATTTCCATAGCTGCTTTGTCTGATAATCCAAACTTACCATCTGTGTGAGCATCTTCACCTCTATTTACTGTAGCTCTCATTAAAGAGTAGTTTGGATCTTTTTTATTTAACCAATAATATTCATCTAATACAGATACTCCTTCAGTTTCTAATGATGGAATTGATCTAAATAAATCCCATAAGCATTCAAAGTGATTTTCCATTTCACGTCCACCACGAATTACAAAACCCTTTGTTGGATCATTAATTCCATCACAAGCTCCACCAGCAATATTCATTTCTTCTAATATATGAATATGTTCTCCCTTCATTTGTCCATCACGAACTAAAAAACAAGCTGCTGCTAAAGATGCAAGTCCTGCCCCTACTAAATAAGCTGATTTTCTGTCTACATTTGCTGGTTTTTGTGGACGAGCAAATGCCTCATAATTCCCATTACTATAATACATATAAATTCCTCCTAATTACATAACACATTTTTTGAAATTTATTTAACTTATGATTTTATAGTATTACTTTCTAATGATAGCTTCTATAGACAAAACCCTGCTTATGTCCTATTTTTAAACAAACTCTTAAAATTGTAAAAATATAAGACAAACCTTAAAGTTTGTCCAAATTTTATACTTAAATTTTATTTTATTTCTCATTTAATATTATGTCTATCAGTTCTATATCTTTCTAATGCAGTTTCAATATTTCCTGAAACTAAAGTATTTAATCTTTCAATTATATCTTTTGGATTTTCTTTCATTCCCTTTCTTATCCAATCAATAACTAACCCTACAAATGCAAATTTATAAAAATCTGCAATAAATGATTTATCTTTGTCTCTAACAGACATACCCTTTGATTTTTCTTCAATTACACCTAAAAGCAAATAATAAGTTTCATTATATAAATATCTTTCTAAATAATCTCTACTTATAGAATTATAAGTATTTGATACGAAAACTTTATTTTCTAAAATATATTCAAAAATTTCATAAAAGCCTTCTTGCCAGGTATCATATGTTTTTTTATCTCCTAAAGCTCTTGTAGCTTCATTAGTATAAGTCCATTCTAATAAATCATATATATCCTTAAAATGATAATAAAATGTTTGACGATTTACTTCACAATCTTCTGTTATATCTGAAATTTTTATTTTATCTAGCGGTCTTTGTGATAATAATTTCTTTAAAGATGTAGCAAATGCTTTTTTTGTTTTTTGTGCCATATAACTTCACCCCTTAAAAATCGACTTTATTATTAATCATTATATCACCCACATACTTTCTTATCTAGAAAAATAAAAGAACACTTAATCCAATACAGATATAGTGTTCTTTTCTAATAATTAAGACAACTAATTGAATAAATAAAAGATGTAAAATTAATCAAATATTATTAGCGCCATAAATACTAAATCTTCGTCTGTTGTATTATCTAACCCATGACCACTTCCACTTGGTGTGAATGTTATATCTCCAGCTTTAACAGGACGTATAATTCCATTATCATTATAATTTCCTTCTCCACTTAAAATATAATAAGTTTCACTTTCTCCATTATGCTCATGATAGCCTAATGTACATCCTGGTTCTATTATTACCTTTGCATATAGTCCACATTTCCCATTCAATTCTTTTTCACCTAATATGTGTTCAATTATTACATGACCTTTTCCTCCACACATATTTTCTACTTTTTGAATCTTACTCATATACCTCTTCTCCATTTCTTTTATATTATATAATTTTTAACCTAACACTATAATTCTACTCCTATTTCCCATTTAATTACAACTTTTTCTAATAATCACACTTAAAGAATATTTAATAACCCATTACTCCTACGAAATAAAAATATATCTTTTTACTACAATAAAAAAATGTAATTTTAACACAAAAAAAGAACCAAATTTAATTGGTTCTCTAACATCTAGCAATTAACCTAATATGATTTTAATGTAATTTCCTATAGTTGCTTATCCATATCTTGTGGTATCTATATTTAATATAAATTTTTCTATAGCCTTTCCAACTCCATTATTTTTATTTGTATCTGTAATATAATCTGCAGCATCTTTTACTTTATCAATTGCATTACCCATAGCTATTCCTAATCCTGCAAATTCTATCATCGAGATGTCATTTTCATTATCTCCAATGCATATAACTTCCTCTCTATTTATTCCAAACTTTTTTGCTAGGACCTTAACTGCATTACCTTTAGATACTCCCTTGCAGTTAATTTCTAAACTATGACCACCTGATGCAAAAGTTACAACATTGCTTAACTTTTCAATCTTAGCTCTAGCTTCTATAACTTTTTTTGTATTAGTACTCAATGCTATACACTTTGCCATAGACCCATTTTCTTTTTCAAAAACCTTTATCCACTCATCTCTAGATTTAACAGTAATATATTCTATATTCAAATGTTCAAAAAATTTTTGCTTACTCATTAAAATTTCTGTTCCTATTCTATTAATCCAATTGCTACAATATATTTTATTAGTTGTATGAAAATTAAATGGCAATTTGCATTTTGTCAATATATCATAAATATTTATACAGTCCTCTTTTGTAATTTCACGTTCATAAATGATTTCATTTGTTTTTTTATTAATAACAACTGCTCCATTAGCTGCTATAACAGGAGAGCTAACCCCTAAAATATTTGAAAAATAAGCTGCATTATTGTATAACCTCCCTGTAGTCACAATAATTTCTACACCTTTATCATGAGCTTTCTTTATTATGTCTTTATTAAACTGTGAAATTTTTTTATTTTTTCCTAATAAGGTTCCGTCCATATCTATACAAATCATTTTATACTTCATTATTCAAAAATATCCTTTTAATTTATAGTTGAGTACTTAAATATAGCACTTATATATATTTATTCACCTTTAAATATATTAGTTACTTACCTTCTTATTAATTATAATATGTATTATTATAAAATCACTACAATTAAATTCTCTTAAACATTTTTTATTTACCTATAAATTTAATTTTATTATAAAATTTATACATTACTATTATATATTTATTGGTAATATTATCATAAACTTTGTTCCTTTGTTTACCTCACTTTCTACTTTGATTTCTCCTCCATGCATATTTATTACTGATTTTGTTAAAGATAAACCTAATCCCATTCCACTACTTGATATTTTATCAATTTCTACATATATACTTATGTCATTCTTCTTAGCAATTATAGTTAAATCATCAACTACATCCTCAATTATTTCATTAATAATAATACTTTCATTTAAAGGAGCATTCTCTTGTCTAATTATATCTAGCAATGCTTCTATCATGGTATTCATCCTTAAAATTGATTTTTCTACAATATTATATTATTATCATTACCTACATAATAATCTTCTTTTGGAATTTCAAACTGTGTTTGAGAGAGTATATTTTCTGTTAACTCTGGCATACTCCTACCTATATCATAATTAATTGCAGTAATAAGAACAGCACTAGTTATAGTTACTATTATTACCACCATTAATGTAAATCTCCATTTTATTGATAGCTTAAATCTACTCATCGCTATTGCCTCCAAATAAATATCCTACTCCTTTTATAGTTTAAATCAGCTCTAAAAAGTCAAAAGGCTTAACTAAATAGTCATTAGCCCCTAAATCCAATCCATTTATTCTATCTTCAATTTCTCTATTTGCAGATACAATTATTACCCTAGTATTAATATCTTTATCTCTTAATGCTTTTAATACTGAAAATCCATCAACACCTGGGATATTTATATCAAGAACAACTAAATCATATATATTAAAACTCAAAAACTCTAGTGCTTCATTTCCATCACCAATTACAGCTACATTAGTACCATCTTCAACATCAATCTTATCAATATCATAGCCTTGAGTAACCTTAAGGTTAGATACAGTACTATACGCTTCTGTAACTCCTGTAACTGAAATATTTTCCTTTATGTTATTTATTACAGCTTCTTTATATGAACTTCCTCTAAGATACATACCCTTTAATGTTGTACTCTCATTCATAATAAAATCCATATGCTCTGGAGTAATCTTTTTAAAATTACCTTCAAAAACATTAGCTCCACTCGAATAATCTGGATTAATATAAATGGTTTCTGCACTTAGTCCGCTAAACTGCGCCTTAACTTCTTCCTCACCACCTTTTCCTATCGCTATTACTGCCACCACAGTTGCAGCTCCTGCAATAATACCTAATGATGTTAATCTGAAAAGCCAGTTGTAATTTCTAACTCTTTTAATGTTCCATCTTTTTGTCTTAAATTAACTACTTGCTTACCATCCTTTAATGTAATAGCTTTATTTCAAAGCATATAAACATCTTGTCCTTCTTCTATTTTTGTTATGTCATTTTGAGATACATTAACTTCAGCTAATATCTTATTACTTTCACCTATTGCAATAACTAGATTGTCAATTGATGTAGTAGAACCTTCAGCATAATTCAGAGCAAGAACAACACCATCAGCTTCTGCATATAACGTAGAATTTTCCTTCAATTTATTTACTTTAGAAATCTCATTATTAATCTTATCAACTTCCTTTTGTGTATTACTAATAGATTCATCTAAAGAACTGTTTGAAAGTGCATTTATTTCAGTATTAGTAGATGCTTCTTTTGATTCTAAACTTACCTCTTTGTTTCTATCATCATTTAAAGAACTTAAAATTTACTTTTTCATTTAAACTATTAATATTATTAATAATAGAACCTCTCTGGCTTTCATACTGATTCTTTGAAGCCTGAACCTTCTCTTCCCATTCCTTTTTTTGTGTCAAAACTGTTGCTTGCTTATTATTATTTTCAGAATTTAAGGCTGCTGTGGCTTGTTTTAATTGTTAATTTAACTCTGTTAATTTATCATTGATAAATGATTCTGATATACTTGCTATCTTATCTCCTTTTTTAATTGTCTGCCCTTCCTTAACAAATACTTCACCTATCACTACAGAATCCTCAAAATTCTGAGTAATTTGTTCAACTTTATATCCATCTAAAAACTCTAAAGCATAATCAGTAATACAATCTACACGATATCCCTTAAATTCACAAGAGGAGCCTCAAAATATTGAAGCTCCCCTTCTATTGATACTATAATTTTAATTATAGTACATACATCATATTTGTTTTAATATTTCAACCTCAGTTTTAACTACCTCTGGTTCTTTCCAAAATAAAGTTTTTCCATTTCTTATAGATGCTAATACTCCTGCCCTTTCACATACTGCTTCAAATTCTGATTTTGCATTTAAAACTATAAAGTTAGCAGGCTTTCCTTCTTCTATTCCATATTGATCTTGAATATTCATTGTTATTGCACCATTAGTTGTTATTAAATCTAAAGCATTATCTATTTCTTCAAAAGACATCATTTGAGCTATATGAATTCCATGATCTAAAATCATCATCATATTTCCATTACCTAAAGGATACCATGGATCTGACATTGAATCTTGAGCAAAACAAACATTAATATTTGCATCATTTAATTCCTTTACTCTTGTTAATCCTCTACGCTTTGGATAAGTATCTTGTCTTCCTTGCAGATAAATATTTTCTGTTGGACAAGCTATGAAATTTACTTTAGATTGTTTTAATAGCTTCATAAGCTTAAAAGCATAAGCATTATTTACTGAACCAAAAGAACAAGTATGGCTAGCAGTTGTTAAGTGCCCAATATCATTCATATATGCTAAAGCTGCTAAAAGCTCTAAAAATCTTGATTGATCATCATCTGTTTCATCACAATGAACATCTATTAATTTATTATACTTTAATGCAAGCTCCACAGTTTTGTGTATTGATTTTTCTCCAAATTCTCTTGCAAATTCAAAATGTGGAATAGCTCCTACACAATCAGCCCCCATTTTTAATGCCTCTTCTACTAATAAATCTCCACCTTTATATGCATACATACCTTCTTGTGGAAATGCTACAACTTGTATAGTAACTATATCTTTAAGCTCTTCTCTTAACTCTAATAATGCCTTAAGAGATATTAATGATGGATCTGTTACATCTGCATGAGTTCTTATAAACTGAACACCATTTAACATTTCCTTCTTTATACCAAGCTTTGCTCTTTCTTTTATTTCTTCTATTGTTAAATCTGATTTTGTTTCACTCCATCTTTGAATTCCTTCAAATAATGTTCCTGTTCCATTTAATGCCCCATCTTTCCTTGCTGTAAAAACATAATCTAAATGAATATGTGGATCAACATAAGGTGGAAGTACTAAATTTCCTTTTAAATCAACTTCTTTATCACCTTGAATATTATTGCCTATCTTTTTAAAGACACCATCTTCTACTAATATATCAATTAAATCTTTTTTACCCTTTAATCTAACATTTTTATATACACAATTCATAAATATCCCCCTTAAAATCAAATTTTCATAAGAATTTTATTTAAACTCTCTTTTACATATCTTAATTAACTCTGGAATAACATTATCTACTATTACTTTACCCTTCTCACTTGATGATGATTTTGCGCTAGCTAAAGCGCCTGTTTCAGGTACATCATCCTTATATAATGGATATCTAAAGTAAGGAAGGGCTTCTGTTTCTTCGACTTCAACATTTCTTTCGAACTTAACTAATTCTGGTGCAAAATACATCATTAATGATGTTTCTGTAACTGCAGCATGTTCAAAAGCCCATCCTGGAAATGGTACTTCATCAAATATTTCATCAATAGCTTTCTTTGGTAGTGGATCCCACCAATTTGAAGCAACCATTGTAGCTTTACCATTAGTATCTCTATTTACTAAATCCATGGCTTCTACTACAAATGCTTCGTTTTCATAGTGAACATTCATAATAAAAATCTTTGTAAATCCATCTTTAACTATTTCCATTAAAATATCATAAACAAGTTTTATTACTGTTTCTCCATTTAAATCTATAGTTCCTGGAAATAAAGGGCCACCCCCACTTAAAGGCTTTGATTTGTATCCATAGCTTAAAGTTGGCATAATTACTCCATCAATCTCTTTTGCTAAACTTAATGCAAACCCTTCTGCTATTTTGCTATCTGTACATAATGGAAGATGCATTGCATGTTGCTCTGTTGCACCTATAGGTAAAATAATAACCTTATCCTTACTTTTATCAAATTCACTCCATGTCATATCATTCATAAAATAACTCATTGTTTTTCTCATCTACCTTTCGTATATTTTTAATCTACATTGTTTAATATTTTACTTTTTTTGCTTTTCTATTAATTAAATGAAAAAGGCTCTAAGCGAATAAATCACTTAGAACCAAATTGTTCTTTCTTTATGAATTAATGATAATTAAATTAAGGAACATAGTCAAACTTATCACTACTTTTTGTTCATATATAACAAAAATAATATTATTTATTTATCATTAACTACCATAGAAATATTTATAAATACATTATAAAATAAAAGCAATAATTAATATAAAATTTATACTAGGAGGTTTACTAATGTTTCAGTGTAAAGATTTATTTACTCTACCATCTTTATTAAATATTAAGTTAATTTGTGGCAATAACGGTCTTAATAACATAATTCGCTGGGCATATAAAGCGGAAAGTCTTGATTTATCTAACTGGGTTAAAGGTGGCGAGCTTCTTATAGTTAGTGGTGCTGTTATTGAAAGAAATGATTTTAATCTATCAACTTTAATAAATTTAGCAATTAATTTAAAACTAAGTGGAGCTTTGTTACTAGTAGGTGATAATTATATTAAATCAATTCCTAAGCAATTACTAAACCTTTGCAATAAAAGTAATTTTCCTATTTTTATAATTCCCTGGAGTACTCCTCTTGTAAATATTTTTGAGGAATTAGGTCATGCAATTGTAACAAGCAATATGAATAAAAATAATGAAAACTTTGTTGCTAATATTGTTTTTGGAAAAGAATATTCAAAAGAGGAGCTTTTATTAAAAGCTGATAATTTAAATTATAATTTAGAAAATCCTCAAACTGTTTTTTTAATTCGCTTTCATGATAATATTAATTCTAAACTTAATAAAATATCCTTAAATGAATTTAAAATAAATGAATTTACTTCTTATATTACCTCTTTATTTGAAAGTAATGATATGAATATTATTATTTCATCTTATGGAAATAACATAATAGGACTTTTTTCCTCTAATAAAGGTACTAATATCTTAAATAGCATTTTTAATTCCTTTATTTTAGATGCCGCAAAAAAAATTCCACAGCTATCAATTACTATAGGTATTGGTAAAACCTATAATAGTGCTTCAAACATTCAAAAAAGCTTTAAGGAAGCTTCAAAATGCATGGAAATAGCAGCTAAACTAAATAAAACAAATAATATACTTTATTATGAAGAACTTGGTATACTTTCTTTATTCTTTGAATTAGATAGAAAAGATCTTCTAAAGGAATTTTCTAATCAAGTGTTAGGTGGATTAATTGATTATGATAAAAAGCATAAAGGCGAGCTTCTAAAAACAGTTGAAATTTATCTTAATAATAATTGTAATATTATTAAAACTTCTGAAGAATTATCTACTCATAGAAATACTATAAAATATAGACTAAAGAAAGTTGAAACTATTTGTGAGTCTTCTTTAAACAATCATTTATTTAGAGTTAATATTCAAAATGCATTATTAATTCATAATTTTATATAATTAACCCTTAACCAATTTAATAACCTTATACTATAAATAAGTAGTAGAGATATTAATTTTCAAACTACCCTTATTTATTAAATAATTATTGTAATATTATATTTCAAGGTTGATGGGGAATATTAATTTTGATATGATAGTCTAAAAAAACTAGGAGGTTTTTTATGTTTGAAGAAAATTCATACAAAGAAAATGTAGAACTATTTGAAAATATTCTTTCTGAAGAAGCAGATAAACTACTATGTAATGAAAATTTAGCCATTGTTTATATAGGTAGAGAAACATGCCCATACTGCCGTAAATTTGCTAAA
Organism: Clostridium sp. K13; assembly: GCF_019734195.1. Taxonomy (GTDB): domain Bacteria; phylum Bacillota; class Clostridia; order Clostridiales; family Clostridiaceae; genus Clostridium. The sequence continues at coordinate 38,194 of NZ_JAASHM010000009.1, forward strand.
AAGCTAAGTGACTTAGTTAATGAAATTAATACAATTATTTATTATATAGATAGTTCTAATAGTTCAGATAATTATATTAATTCTTTTAGAGAAAAATATAATATTGTAACTGTTCCTGGATTTATTGTTGGTAAAAATGGAGATATTCAAGTTCGTTGTGATTCTTCAACTCCTGAAGAGGAAATTTTAGAAATGATACAATAAATCTCATTTATCTTTGAATTTAACATTAAAAACTAGCTATGCGTAAAATCTATACATAGCTAGTTTTATTATTCTCACTTAAAAATTTAATAAATATACTACTAAATACAACGGCAATAATACTCATAATTATAAATAGTAACGTTACATGATAAAAATAATATTTATTAAAGTAAGCTTTCGTAAATTATACCTTCCCTAAGTCCTACTGCACTTATAATATACTTTTCTGAATTTAAATATTGTAGTATTGTTAAAATAGCTCCAAGTGGTGCTGCAAATATATCTGCCCTATTTCTTGATAAGCCCCTTAAATTATATCTTTCATTCATTGATAGTTTTAAAAATTCATCATATATTTGTGAGATTTCAGCTTTTGTCATACTATAGCTATGAAGCAATTGCTTTGGATAATTTTCATCACCTTTAGATACCCTTCCTATATGCTTCGCAATTCCACCAATACCTATTACATTCATTTTATTATTTTTCTTAATCCAAGGTATTTCTTCAAGCTTATTATTGATAAATGAATTAAGTTCTATATTTTTCTCCTCTGTCTCAATATTATTAAACATATTTGTAAGGGGAATACATCCTAATGATAAGCTTATACTATCCTTTAACTCTCCATTTTCCATAAGGGTAATTTCCATACTTGAGCCACCTAAATCTAATAATATAGCATTCTTTTCCATCATAGAATTTTTAATTGCTAAATATCCATATCTAGCTTCTTCTTTACCTGATAAAATATTTACTACATATCCAAGCTCTCTTTTAATTTTATTACAAACCTCATTTCTATTAGTTGCTTTTCTAACAGCTTCTGTTGCAACTACATAAGTATCTGTAACCTTATAAATTTCACAAATCATCTTAAAATTGCTTAATACATTAAGAGCTATATCTATTCCTCCATCAGTTAAATAATTATCTTCTGTTAAGTAACTACCTAATCTAATAGTTTTTTTTGATTCATTAATTATTTTAAATGTTAAGCCATCATTTATTCCATAAATTATTAGCCTTAAAGAATTTGATCCAATATCTATTATTGCTCGTCTTTCCACTTCAATTACCCCCATATTCCTCAAAATTAAATAGGTTATATAACTCTTCTTTATAAATATATTATAACACTTACATACATATCATTATAAAATTAAAGTGTCCCCTATAAAATATAGAAAACACTAAAATCATAAATATAGCTATTGTCTTTTTTATATACTTCTCCTCCTTTTATAATAAAAAATTTAATCTATCTGCACTACAAGGATTTTTTTATTCCCAATTTATATTTAAATTAATATAATCTATCTACTTGTCTTATCTTTATTAATTATAACATATTTAATAAATTCTACTGTTAAGTCTAAATCAATATGCAATGTATATAAATTTATATACATTTATTATTTTAAATTCAACTACTTACATTATTAGTTTTTATATATAAAAACTAATAATGCTTTAATTTATATACTGATTTCTAACTATAAATATTATTTAAACACTAACATTTCATAATTATTACCAATCCACTCTATATACAATAACTATCAATTCATGTATAGTATAATAGGTATAATTATGCATTATATATACAATAAAGAGGAAATACCTATGATAAGATTTGAATGCGATTATTTGGAAGGTGCTCACCCTAAAATTTTAGAACTTTTATTAGAAACAAATTTTGTACAAGCACCTGGCTACGGAAAAGATGTATATTGTGAAAAAGCACGCTCTATTATTAGAGAAAAATGTGATTCACAAAATGCTGATATTCACTTTCTAGTTGGTGGAACTCAAACTAATAAAACAGTCATTGATTCTATACTTCGTCCATATCAAGGCGTTTTATCTGCAAATACCGGACATATAAATGTACATGAAACTGGTGCAATAGAAAGCTCTGGACATAAAGTTTTATCTCTACATAGTGATAATGGTAAAATCACAGCAACTCAAATAAAAGAAGCATATGATGAACATTTTAGCGATAGTAGCCCTGAGCATCTTGTTCAACCTGGAATGGTTTATATTTCACATCCAACAGAAGTTGGAACACTTTATACCAAAAATGAATTAGAAGAACTAAGCACAACATGTAAAGCTTTAGGTTTACCTTTATTCTTAGATGGGGCTAGACTTGGATATGGACTTACTGCAGAAGGTACTGATTTAACTTTACCTGACATTGCTCGATTATGTGATGTTTTTTATATTGGTGGTACTAAAGTAGGTGCATTATTTGGTGAGGCTATTGTTATAACTAATCCTAAACTTAAAAATGATTTTAGATATTACATAAAACAAAATGGTGGGCTTCTTGCTAAGGGAAGACTTCTTGGGCTTCAATTTTTAGCTTTATTTGAGGATAATCTTTATTATGAAATTTCAGTTCATGCAAATAAACTTGCAATGAAAATTAAAAATGCATTTATGAATAAGGGATATTCTTTCTTTATTGATTCATCAACGAATCAACAATTCCCTATTATTCCAAATGATAAAATTAGAATACTAAAAGAAAAATATTCTTTCTCATTCTGGGAAAAAATAGACGATAACCATAGTGCAGTTCGTTTCTGTACATGTTGGGCAACAAAACATGAAGATGTAGAACAACTAGTTAAAGATATTGAAAATTTATAACCTTAAATATTAATGGAAAGTGAGAATTTACAATAAGGAATATATACTATTGTAAATTCTCATTTTTTTACTTATATGAAATCATTGAACTTAGTCAAAAAAGGTGTTATTCTATCAATATTAAAATTAATAAATTTTTACTAAAGAAAATCAACTATAGAGTTTAAATTGATAAAATAATAATATTGAGGAGCTTATTTTTATAGGCTCTTTTTTACTGATAAAGAGAGGTACTGATATGATAAAAGTTGATAAATTATCCTACTCATTTCCACAAAAAAATTTATATAATGATATTTCCTTTACATTAGAAGAAGGTCAACATTGTGCCTTTATAGGATCAAATGGTACTGGTAAAAGTACACTTATAGATATAATTATGGATCCTGAAAAATATATGTATGATGGTCTATTAGAAATATCTCCAAATTGTAGAATCGGCTATGTACGTCAATTCCAAGAAGTAGATAAAACAAAAGACATTACAGTTTTTGAATACCTAGCAGAAGATTTTATTAAACTACAAAATGAAATAGCAGCTATATGTACTGAAATGGAAACATCTTCTGATATTGAAACATTACTTGAAAAATATCAAGAGGCTTTAGATGCCTTTGAAGCAATCAATGGTGATGATTTTGAAAATATTATTGATAAAAAATTAAATCTTATAGAATTAATTAAATCTAAAGACTTACTTATCTCTGAACTTAGTGGTGGAGAATTTAAGCTTATTCAAGTAATTAAATCAATGTTAACTACTCCTGACTTACTTATTATGGACGAACCAGATGTATTTTTAGACTTTAAAAATCTTAAGGCTCTTAAAGACTTAATTAATTCACATAAAGGAACAATGTTAGTTATTACTCATAATAGATATTTATTAAATCATTGTTTCAATAAAATTATTCACCTTGAAAATATGGAATTACAAGAATTTGATGGTGGTTATGTTGAATATAACTTCTCATTACTTCAAACTAAAATTGAATTGCAAGAACTTGCAGCTGCTGATACTGAAGAAATTGAAAGAAATGAAATATTAATAGATAGATTAAGAGAACTAGCAAGTGAAAATAAAGAACAATTTAGAGGAAAAACTTTAAGAGCTAGAGTTAAATTCCAAGAAAGATTAGAAAAGCGTAGAATTAAAGCTCCATTTGTAGATATTAAACAACCTAATATAATGTTTACTACAGCTAATGAAATAGAAGAAAAAACTGCTTTAAAAGTTACTGACTATAGTGTTACTTTTGATGATGTACTTTTAGAAAATGTTAGCTTTGAAATTAATTCTACTGATAAAGTAGCTATTGTTGGAGCAAATGGTACAGGTAAAACTACACTATTCCAAGAAATATTAAAAAATAATAATCCTTCTATTGAAATAGATAGTAATCTTAAAGTTGGTTATTTCTCTCAACTTCAAGGCCAAACATTAAATTATTCTAATACTATACTTGAAGAGTTCTTTGATATTGGTTTTAAAACTTATGATGATATTAAATCATATTTAGAACTATATAATTTTGATGAAGAATTACTTAATCAAAAAATAGGAACTTTATCTGGCGGAGAAAAAAATATACTTCAATTAGCTAAAATTTCTGAAGTTGGAGCAGACCTTTTACTTCTTGATGAGCCAACAAGCCATTTAGATACATATTCACAAATAGCCTTAGAAAAAGCTATTAAAAATTATAAAGGTGCTATTTTAATGATTTCCCATGATTACTATACTATATCAAATTGTATGGATTATGTTTTACTTGTTGAAGATAAGAAAATTAGAAAAATTAATATTCAACATTTTAGAGATATGATTTATATGAATCACTTTAACAAAGACTATTTAAAACTTGAACAAAAGAAAAAAGAAGTTGAAACAAAAATTGAATTAGCTTTAAGAGATAATAATTTTATTCTTGCAAAAGAATTATCTGAACAGTTAGAAAAAATAGTTACATCACTTTAACTTAGATAATAATATAAATCAAAAAAGCACTTACTTAAATGTAGGTGCTTCTTTGATTTATCCCCTTAATGAATCCTAGTTTCAAGCTTCTTTATTTCACTTTCTCTCTTTTTTACTTCATCTCTTCTTCTAATTTATGCATTTTTTCTTCTATATCATAAATTTCATTAAAAGCCATCTTTAAAACATCAATAACCTTTATTCCATTTTCATACTGTGGAATTTGCTCTAAATATGCGCAAGTAGCTCCACTTGAAAAACATTATAATTTAATCTCTTTTATTTAAATCTTCTTACACTTATACAACTTTTACTTTTTCACAGACCTTACTAACTCTCTCTGATGAAAGTAACATTATTATCATTAATATTAATAAGAAATATGGTAATATACCAAATCCAGTTACTCTTGATAATGCTCCAAATAATGGTGGTACTAAAGTACTTCCTACATAGGCTGTAGCCATTTGAATTCCCATTATTCCTTGTGATAATTCTTTTCCAAATCTATTTGGAGTTTCATGAAGCATTGCAGGATATATTGGTGCACATCCTAAACCTATTAATACTAATCCTGCCAATTGAAGATTATTATGTATTGGCATAATTAATAATGCAGCCCCCATAATACATATAACTTGTCCCATTCTAATCATTTGTTTATTATTTAATTTCATAGCAATGAAGCCTGATAAAAATCTCCCAACTGTAATACCTAAATAATATAGAGATACCCATTTTGCTGCTGATTCTGCAGATAAACCATTGTTAGTAACTAAAAGAGAACTTGTCCATAATCCTGTTGTTAATTCAATTGCACAATAACAGAAAAATGAAATAAGAGCTGGTTTTGCCCCTGGTAGCTTTATTAGTGTAGATACCTTAACATCACTATGAGCTTCTTCATCTGCCTCATTACTTACCTCAAACTTTTTCCATAATGGTAATGATAAAAATAGACAAACAACTAATATAGCTTGAACTGTTCCTATAGTTGCATATCCCATTCTCCAGCCATTTTCTTTTAATAAGTAAAGAAATTAGAACATTTAAGTTTTGATGAATCATAGGCCACGCAGAACCTAATATAGCATCTGGTAACCCTAAGCTAATAAAAGCTATATAAATTATTACTAATAAAATTGTTAACATTTCTAATTCCCCTTATATTTTTATTTAATACTTTCACCAAACATTTTACCACATATAACCAATAACTATTCTTAAAAATGTATAACATATACTTCACAAGATTTTACTACTAATTTATTTTCAACTTCTCCTACCTTATCCATGTTAGATAAAATAACTTCCCCACGTTCCTCTAAGTTTAATGAAACTTCTGCTTCTCCAAAGTTTGCAACTACTAATATCTTTTTATTATCTAGCTTTCTATAATAAGCAAATACTTTATGCTCTTCTAAATAAGCAGGTTCAAAATGTCCATTAGTAAAAATATCACTATATTCTTCAGATTTTCTTAAAGCTATAAGCTTTTGATAGTATCTTAAAACTGAATTTTCATTTTCTAATTGATTTTCAACATTTATATCTGTATAGTTTTGATTTACTTTAAGCCATGGTTTACCATCTGTAAATCCTGCATTTTTACTAGAGTTCCATTGCATTGGAGTTCTTGCATTATCTCTGCTAATTCTGTAACACATATAAAGAGCTTCTTTTTCACTCATGCCGCTCTTTATTCCTTCATTATAAGAATTAATTGTTGAAATATCATCATATTCATCAATACTTTCCATCATGCAATTTCTCATACCAATTTCTTGACCTTGATAAATAAATGGAAGACCTCTTAATAAAACACTAGTTGTTGCAATCATTTTTATACCATCTTCATTTTGAGCATATTCTGGCAAGTATGTTGATGCACCTCTTGGTTCATCATGATTTTCTATAATATTAGCTTTAAATCCAATCCTTTCTGTATCAATTTGAGATTTAAATAATGCATCTCTCCATTTATAAAAATCCATTCCCTCTTCAATACTCCAAGCTGTTTCATCAAACTTTAGTGAAGTTGCTGTAAAATCAAACATAGTAGAAAAATGTCCATTATTTCCTATAAATTCTTTTAACTCTTCATTTGTAATATTAAATACTTCTCCAACAGTAAGTGCATTATATTTTTCAAAGGTTTCATGCTTTAATTCTTCAAGAAACTCTCCTACACCTTCTGCTTCTTCTACCATTTTAGTAACATGAACAAGCCCATCATCTCCATCTGCTTCATAATTAGGAAAATCTAAAACCTTTTTAATATTTATAATAGCATCAATACGGAAGCCTGCTAACCCCTTATCTAGCCACCAATTAATCATTTTATATAATTCTTCGCGCACCTTTGGATTCTCCCAATTTAAATCTGGTTGCTCCTTGGCAAAGAAATGTAAATAGTACTTTTCAGTACCAGGTATCTTCTCCCATACGCTACCCCCAAAATAAGAACGATAATTACTAGGTGGATTTCCATCCTTCCCTTCTCTAAAATAGAAGTAATCTGCATATTCTCCATCTGGATCTGCTAATGCCTTTTGGAACCATTCATGTTTATCTGAGCAGTGATTTATTACTAAATCCATTAATATATACATGTCTCTTTTTTTTGCCTCTACTAAAAGTTCATCAAACTCTTCCATAGTACCAAATTCTTCAGCAATACTATAATAATCAGATATATCATAACCTTGATCTACAAAAGGCGATTTATACATAGGTGATATCCATATAATATCTATTCCTAAATCCTTTAAATAATCTAATTTATTTATAATACCTCTAATATCTCCAATTCCATCTCCATTTGTATCATAAAAACTTTTTGGATATATTTGATATGCCACCTTATTGTGCCACCATTTCTTTTCCATAAATAAAAACCCCTTTCACACTTATTAATTTCATTATAAATACATAGAAAGAGGTTTTCTTATTTAATTTTGACAAAACATTACACTATTTTGACTTTTTTATTTGTTTTCTATATTGAGAAGGACTCATATGCTTTTGCTCCTTAAAACGTTTAATAAAATATCCTATATTGTCATATCCACAAGCTATGGCAATATCTATAATCTTATCATCACTTTCAGCTAAAAGCTCTTTAGCTTTTTCTATCCGTACATCATTTATATATTCTGTAGGTGTCTTCCCAACTAATTTCTTAAAATATCTGCAAAAATATTGAGTATTCATTCCAAGTAGCTTGGACATATCATCTAAATATATCTTTTGCTTATAATTATCATGGATATACCTTAGAACTTTCTTTACATTATCTATCTTATAATCATTAGCTTTATCTTTGCCATCTAAATAATTAAACTTATTATTTTCATATAAAAGTGCAATTAATTCATATAAATATGATTTAACTCTAATAAATCTAGTTAAACCATCCTTATCTGCTTCTTTTATTATTTTCTTATATATCTTTACTAACTCATTCCATATAGAATCATCATTATTAATTAATGGTGGAAAATATATTTTCTGCTCAATTAACGGTCTAATAATTTCATATTGAATCCCATCAAAATACTCAAAACTAAGCATCTTTAAGTCAAATACTAAAGCACTTTCCGTGCATCCCTCTTCCCCTACAATATAATGAGTATCTCCAGATGTAATAAACATAAAGGCAGGAGCTTCTATTTCATACTTCATCATGTTAATATGTACAGTAAACTTTCCCTTTTTAAAATATACTAGCTCCATTTCATCATGCCAATGAAAATTAACAAAAAATGTACCCTTCTTATTCCATTTATAAGATGCTAACGGGAATCTAACTGTTCCATGATTAATATCTTCCTTAAGTTTTATATTATCCATACTCTTTAACCTCTCACTTATAATCATTTGCTCTATTAAATAATTTTCTATGTATATCTATTTTTATTATTCCTATAGTTTATATTACTCTAAAAATTAGTATTTTTTTAATCTTAATTATTACATATACTATAATACTTCAAAATCATAATAATTACTTCCTATAATTTATGACTTTCTTCTTAAGGCTCTAGACTTTTTTATAGGTATACTTTTAGTTGGTGATTGCTTAAGTATTCTCTGACATTAATATTATTTAATATAGATTTTGATTTGTCATAAGAGAAGCTTACATCTTTAAATTCTACTTCACCTTTAGGCAACTTTAATTCTATTGCATCTTCATCATCTTTTTTCTCTTCTAGTGTATCTAAAATTTCAAAAACTCTTTCCGCTCCTGCAAGTGCAGATTGAATTGTATTAAACATTCCAGCTACTGAATTTAGAGGACGAGCAAACTGCTTTGAGTAACTTAGAAAACTAACAACAGTTCCTACAGCTAAACCATATCCAACTGATAAAATTCCTCCTACAATAGCAACTATAGTAAATATAAGATTATTAATAACATTTATTAAAGGCATCATATATCCAGACCATATTTGAGTCTTATTACTACTTTCATATAATTTTTCATTAATTAAAATACTACCTTTATTAACATCATAAAATCTTAATAATAACCAGGCTATTGTAGATTTACCACTACCTGTAGGTCCTATAATTGCAAGATTTTCACCTAGTTTTAAAGAGAAGCTTAAATTATTAATAGCAGGTACTCCACTTCCATTTGGATAAGCAAAGGTTACATCTCTAAATTCTACTTTTCCATTTAATTCGAAAACATCTTTACTATTATTAAAATCTCCTTCACACTGAAAAATTTCTTTAATACGGGTAGTAGAGGCTTTTGTTCTAACAAACACATTAAAAATATTAGTTATCATTATTAAAGATGTAAGTATTTGAGACATATAAATTGTAAATGCTGTTATATCTCCTGGATTTGCAAGGTTTAAAGAAAAAAGCTTACTACCTATAAAAAGTACAATTACAGTCCCAATTCCAACAGTAAATGTTATAATAGGTGATATTAAAGTTATAATCATTTGAGATGAAATACCAGTTTCCATTAAATTATCATTAGCTTTTCCAAACTTCTCCTTCTCCTTCTCCTTATCATAAGTACCAAATGCTTTAACTAATCTAATGCCTATAAGATATTCTTGAACTACTGAATTTACCTTATCCATAGATTTTTGTAACTTATAAAACCTAGGATAACTAAACTTCATACTAACTACTATAAGTATTGAAACTATAGCTACAACTACATAAATTATTAAAGCTAATCTAAAGTTAAGAATGGTTGCAAGAATAATACTTCCTATACATGTTATAGGAGCCTTTAAAAATATTCTCATAATTCCATTTATAAATTGAACAATTTGAGAAGTGTCATTAGTCATTCTAGTTATTAAAGAGCCACTTTCAATTTTGTCAGCACCCTCTTCTGCAAAATATAAAATTTTTTCAAATAAATTATAGCGTAAATCTGCACCCACTCTTTGAGAAACCTTAGATACTAGAATGTTACGAGTTATGGCAAAACAAGCACCAAAAGCTGTAACTATAAGCATTAATGTGCCCCAATAATAAACATTTGAAAGACTTCCTCCCTCTATTCCTAAATTAATTATATTGGCCATAAGTGTTGGTCCAAGTAAATCACATATTGCCTCAAGTGCTACACAAATAATAGCTGTAAAAAAAAAAGGAATCTTATATCTTTTTAAATATTTACTATATAAAGTCACTATCTCATCTCCATTTTATTTTTTATCTATTATTTAATTATGTGTTTTATTAGCTAAATATAATCTGCTAAAATTATAACTTTAGAATTGATTTTGTTTTGTTAGATATAATTGAGATTTTAAATGTAAAAAAATATAAAAAACTGTAACTTTAGTTACAGCTTTTACTTTTATTCTTGATTCTCTATTAATACTTTTTAAATGATAGCTTAAGTATATTATATATAATTTATATCATTAATTACGTATGGAAGTTTTTCAACAACATGAGAGGCATTAACACAAAACATACCCTTTGATAACACATCTCCACAATAACCATGAAGAAATGCTGCTAATATTGTAGCTTTAAAAGGTTCATATCCTTGCCCTATAAAAGAAGTAATAATTCCTGTAAGTGCGTCTCCCATTCCACCAGATGCCATTTTACTATTTCCACTTGAGTTTACATAAACTTCTTTTCCATCAGTTATTATAGTATTATATCCCTTCAACAATACAATAACTCCATACTTCTTAGCAAAATCAACAGCAATAGCTATTCTATTATCAACTAATTCATTAATAGGAATACCTGTAAGCCTAGACATTTCTCCCATATGAGGTGTTATTACATTTTTTCTCTTACTATTCTTTAATAAGTCTAAATTATCTTTAAGTACATTTAAGGCATCGGCATCAAGAACTACTGGACATCCTTCCATAGAAAGAATTTTACTTACCTGTTTAAAAGTAAATTCATCATTTCCCATACCTGGCCCCATTGCAATACTATCACTATTTAATATAAGAGTTTCAAATCTATCATCTTCATATGACATAGTCATAGCTTCTACTAATTTACTTTTTAAAATATCTACTATAGACTTCTTAGTACAAAGTGTAATAAGACCACCACCACTTCTTACTGCTGCCTGTGTTGAAATATATGCTGCACCTGTAAAACTTTCAGATCCTGCCATAATAGTTACTCTTCCAAAATCACCTTTATGTTCGTATTTCTTTCTCTTTTTTATAATACTTTTTATATAATCTATTTCAATTAAATATTCTTTAGAATGAAATTTATCAACAACATAATCAGGTACCCCAATCTTTTCTACTATTATATTTCCTGTATATTTCTCACCTTTATAATCTAAAAATCCTTTTTTATAAGTTTCAAATGAGATAGTCATATCTGCTTCAACTGCAACTCCTAAAATTCCAAAACTATCGCATTTCATTCCTGAAGGTATATCTATTGCAAGTGTAGATTTACTTTTTTTATTTATAATGTTAATAACTTCTTCACATATTCCTTCAACCCTTCGAGTTAATCCTATACCGAAAATTGCATCAATAGTCATATCATTTTTACATAAAGCTTCATTTAATGCTTTTATATCTTCACTTTTAATAATATGATTAATATTTATCCCCATATTTTTTAATATATCATAATTTACATTACAATCTTTACTCATAGAGTTATTACCAACTATGAATACATCAATCTGCATATTCATACTAAAAAGCTGACGTGCAACAGCAAGACCATCTCCGCCATTATTGCCAGTTCCACAAACTATGGTAAATGATTTAAACTTTTCAAAATCTATATTTTTAACAATCTTTATTGCTGCATTTTCCATAAGAACTATTGAAGGAATCTTTAATTCATTTATACAATAATTATCTATATTTCTTGTTAATTCTGAATTTCCTATTCTCAAAATATCATCACCTTTTATAACATTTATTATTAATTATAACATTATTTAATTAAGTTCATGCAAATAAATAAGGCTAGACATAAAATGCTAGCCTTATAATTTACTATATTATTTTTTATTATTTATGTTAGCCCAAGCCTCTTCATCAAATACCCTATCTTTATAATAATATTTTCTATCAGCTTCTGTAATTTCCTTAATTACTCTGCAAGGATTTCCTGCTGCTACTACATTAGCTGGGATATCACGTGTAACAACACTTCCAGCTCCAATAACTACATTATCCCCTATATTTACTCCTGGTGTTATTACAACATTTCCGCCTATCCATACATTATTACCAATAGTTATTCCAATTCCATATTCATAAGCTGAATTCCTTGAATCTGGGTGAATAGGATGGCCTGCAGTATAAATTGCAACATTATGAGCTAACATTACATTATTACCTATCTTAACTTTTGCCACATCAATAATTGTACAATTATAATTAGCAAAGAAGTTATCTCCTACTTCAATATGTTTTCCATAATCACAGAAAAATGGTGGATTTATAAATACTCCATTTCCCGTTTTCCCAAGTAATTCTTTTGCCATCTTAGTTAGGGTATCAAAGTCTGAGCGATCTGCCTCATTAAATGCTTGCATTAATTTTCTCGTAACCTTCTGCTCTTCAAATACCATTTCATCAGAAATGTATGGTAACTCTAAATCTCTTCTTTCTATGTTATTCATACAAATATCCTCTCACTTTCAAACAATTCTTCACTTGATTATTTTATTTTTTTGTTTTCCAAAAACAATCAAAATGTTAATATAATTATATTAACATTTGAACTTAATTTTATAGGAATATAACTTCTTTTTATATAATTATATTCTCATATTATATATTTTATAGGAGACTCTTTATGGAGAAATCACTTATTGAAACTGATCATACTTTAAAACAATTAACTGAACATGGAACTAAGGATTATCCAATACTAATTTCATGTGGTCTTACATTATCCTTAGATAGAGGCATAGTTTCTTGGCATTGGCATAATGACTTCGAGCTAACTTATGTTGAATCTGGTCACCTTGAATTCTCTGTAGGTTCTGATACCTTTATACTAAACCCAGGAGAAGCTATTTTTATTAATTCAAAATCTCTTCATCAGGTAAAACCATTAAAAAATGAAAAGCCTATTTACTATAGCTATGCATTTGCACCTGAACTAATTTGTGAATCCATGGAAAGCTTAATATCAACAAAATATATACTTCCTATAATACATAATAGTAATTTCCCTTATTATATATTTCATAATAGTATAGCTTGGGAAAAAAACTGTCTATTAAATATTCATAAATTAAATAATGCTGCAAGTTCACAAAATATATCTCGTGAATTTAAAGTTAAACATTATTTACAGTCTATATTTATAGATATTATTGAAAACATACCTAACATTTGTGATAAGTCCTTTAACTCTAATAACAGCGAAAATTATAGCATAATGAAAATTATGCTATATATTAAAGAGCATTATTCTGAAACAATTACTTTATTAGATATTGCAAATTCAGCAAATATTAGTAAAAGTAGTTGTAATAGAATTTTTAATAAAAGATTAAAAATGACGCCTTTTCAATATCTACTTAGTTTTAGAATAAATCAAAGCATACAATTATTAATTAATAGTAATAAAACTATTTCAGAAATAGCTTATTCTTGTGGTTTCCAAGATGCTAGCTATTACTGTAGAATATTTCGTAAATATAATGGAATTTCTCCTCAAAAATATCGTAATAATAATAAATAATTAAAGAGAGTCAAAATATAACTTTCATAATACTTTGACTCTCTTTAACTATTAAAATCTAACAATTTCTAAATTTATTTACTTTTTAATGCTTTAGAAACTGATCCCTCTAAAACTAATGTAACTAATGCTAAAATTGATAATATTGGATTAGGGAATGTACCTAATTGTTTGAATGTTAAAAAGTCTGATAAAAAGAATATCCATATTGCTGCTGTAATAACATGTAAAGTTACTCTTACCCATTTTTTAGTCATAAAAGTCATAAATGCTCCACTTACTTTTATATTCTTTTCTTCTTTAACAACCTTTTTATTATTAGTTTTCTTCTTTGTATTATTCTTACGTTTCTTACTATTTGCCATTACTAATTCCTCATTTCTTAGTTAATACTTTCAGTATTTTAACTATTAAGCTTTTTTTACATGTCCTTCAGCCTTTATTTCCCAATGAATTACAAAGGCTAATATCGCCCTTAGTAAAATTATAGCTGCTAATATATACATTTCATCTAATGATCTTACTATTACTGTTTTTAATATCTCTGCCCCCATTTTAAATTCTAAAGCTAAAGTTAATGCTTCTGCAAATTGAATTTTTATTGGATAGTTTGTCTTATTAATTAAATTACAAAAATACTTCCAAAATGCTTTAATAGCTCCTATAAAAATTATAATTACTCCCATAGCTTCAAGTAAATGAATAATTTCTGGTATTGCTATTTCTAAAAAGTTACTTAACATTATTATTCCTCCTATGTTGTCACTGCCAGGAATAATTATACATGATATGCTTTTTATCTTCAATTTAATGAATAAAAATATAGTAAATCCTAAAGCTCCAATAAGATATATTAATGGCGATACATTAGATAATAGAAAATGTAATTTAGAAATTTTTAATCAAAATACTATCAATAAATATGAAGAAAAAGATGGTGTTATTTCAATTATTTTAAAAGATAAGTATGGTAAAAAAGAAGGGGTTGCATTAATTTCTCACGAAGACTTAAGTTCCTTATCAATGATAAATATAGCTGGGTACTTCATAAAACTCATAATAAACTTTCTGTAGTAGCTAATACTCCTGAAGGAAGAATTCATCTTGAGGATATTATTATCTCAGTTATAGAAAATCATAAAATAGAACACATAAATAATAACCCCCTTGATAATAGAAGAAATAATTTAAAATTAACTCCATTAGAAATTGAAAACTAATAAAAATTTAATAAGTTTAATATGTAAAAAGAGCTATATTCAGATTTAATTAAAGTATTTAATATGATATAGCTCCTTTTTTTATTAATGTATTGTATTGACCTAAACAAAGCCAATCACAAATATATAAAAAAATACATATTGTATAATATATTTAAACAAATGAAAAAATATTAAAAGGAGATAGTTTTATGTCAATAGTATCTAATATAAATAATAATAAATGTCAAAGTTTTAGTCCATTTGATGAATATAACTTATTTACAATAGGCGATGTTGTACAATCTGATGTAGATTGGCAAGGAAGAGGTGCCATAGGAGGTAATGCAACACTAACTAACTTTGGAATAGGAAAAAACATTTCACCATTGCCTCCAAAAGGAACTGATTCAACTCTAATTGTTAAGGGAAATTTAACATGGAATGGTGGAACTAATTTTGCTGGTAACACAGTAATGTTGCCTACAACTCAATATAATGTTACAGATGTTAGTTATCCTAATGCTTATTTAAATTATCAGCCTATACGAAAATCTACCTTACCGATTGATTTCACTAAAATCTATGAATATGCACAATGTTTATCCAAAAATTTATTTAAGGAAAATAGTTTAGGAGACACATTAATCTTAAACTGCTTTGGAAATATATTCTTAATAGGAAACTCATCAGATATTAATATTTTCAAATTCAATGCTAATTTTATAGCAGATCCCCCTAATATAGTTGGCAGTTCTGGAAATTCATTAAATAGTATATCTAGTTTAACTATTTTGACTCCAGAAGACTCTACTAATATATTAAACATTTCAGGTACTGATATAAAATTTGGTGATTATAGTATATTTAGGAATACTTCTGTACCAAATATATTACCGCCTAGCGATATAACAGGATGTAATTTATTAAAAGAAGGTGTTGCACCTTCTAATTCACAAATTAGAAAAATATTATGGAACTTCTATGAAGCTACATCTATAACTATGTCTACTATAAGCTTACAAGGTAGCTTACTTGCACCATTTGCTGAATTGAAAGCAGTTAATGGAAATATACAAGGAAATGTTATAGTTCAATCCTTTATGCCTAATGATGGGGATTCTAATAATCATACAGAACTTCATAACTTTCCTTTTAATGGCTGCTTACCTAATGTTAATTGCAAAAGACCTCTTAATACTACTCCTAGTATACCAGATAAACACCCTACTCCTAGTATACCAGATAAACACCCTATTCCAACTATACCTGGCAGACCATACCCCCACCATAAATCATGTGTACCAGGTAAAGTAAAAAATTGTAAGCATAGTTGTAGAAATACCAATTGCTTGTGTTGTATTAAAGGAATTGTGTGGTATGACTGTAATAAAAATAGATGCAAGGAAGCTTGTGAAAAAGGAATGGAAAATGTAATAGTTGATTTATATAATTATGATGATATATGTATAAGTAGAACACTAACTGATTCACTAGGTAGATATTTTTTTATAGATATAGATCCAGGTAATTATTATTTATTATTTAGCAACCTAAATAATGAAGTAGATAAATATGTTAATACAGGATGTTTTAATTTATATCCAGGTAAAAGTTGCTTTGATATAAGTTTACCTATTTAAAATTAAATAATAATATATTAAAATAGCTTTTAATACTACTTTTTTAATATAAGGAGAATTCAAATTCGAATTCTCCTTTTTAGGTGTTATTATTTATCTTTAATTTATATTATAATAAACGCTGATATTAAATATATAAATATTCATGGAGGTACATATTATGAAGAAATTTTTTAACGAATTTAAGAGTTTTGCTCTAAAAGGTAATATTTTCAATCTTGCTGTAGGTGTTGTTATTGGAGGAGCCTTTAATAAAATTGTTTCCTCTTTAGTTACTGACATAATTATGCCTATAATAGGTTTTTTAACTGGTGGAATAAATTTTGCAGAGTATAGAATAACTCTAGTTGAAGCTACTAAAAATACTAGTGCCATAACATTAAATATAGGCCTATTTATTCAAAACGTAGCTGATTTTCTAATCATATCTTTATCTATATTTTTAGCTATTAAATTAGTTACTAAAATAGAAAATAAAATAAATATCCGTAAAGAAGTAGAAGAAAAAACTATTCCACAAAACATTCAATTATTATCGGAAATTCGTGATTTACTTAAAGAATCTACAAAATAAGTTATAACTTTATACATAATTCTCTTTAGCTACAATCTTACAAATAATATTAATATAATTTTCACTATGTATTTGAAACATGCTATAATATACAAATCAAATACTATAAAAATAAAAAAGGTGCTTATTATGAATAAATTATTTGTATTAGTTGGGCCATCGGCTGCAGGAAAAACTTTAATATCCAACTTTTTAGTACATAAAGATATTTCTATCTTAAAAAATCTAATTGATGAAGTTAATGACTTTGATAGATTATCAATGTTAGAAAATTTAAATATAATTACTAACGCTTTAAAAAGTTCTCCCTTTAATAAAATTATTACCTCTACATCAAGAAATCCACGAGAAAAAGAGACTCATGGAATTGATTATTATTTTTATAATAGAGATAATTTTGAAAGAAAAATAAATAATGGTGATTTTCTAGAATATGTTGAAAACTTTGGAAATTACTATGGTACTTGTTTAGAATCTATAAAAACTTCTTTAACTATTGGAAATTCAATTATTGTTTTAGATGATAAAGGTGCTATTAAGATGAAAGAACTCTTAAATTCACAAGCAATTACTATTTATCTAGACGTTCCTGTAAATATTATGGAAAAAAGAATGAATTTTAGAAATGATGATATTCAATCATTAATAACAAGAACTACTAATTTACATATTATGAATTATAAAGATAAAGCAGATTTTATTATTAATGCTAATAATAGAATTGATCTTGTTTTATTAGATATAATTGAAATTTTAAAAAGTACTATTGCCAATTAGATTTATATTGGCAATAGTATTTTTTTATGCTGATTCACTATACTTTTTCATAACAGAAATAAGAATTACTACTATTACTAATGCACCTAGTTCTGCAATAGGGACTGCTAAGCAAATAATATCTATTGCATTAGTAAACATATAAAATACCACTGCAAGTGGTATTACTATAACACATAATCTTAATATAGAAATTACTAAAGAGCTTATTCCACAACCTAAGAATTTACTTACTACTTCTTTATTTTTTGGTTAATTATAATAACTTTAACTGTTTTATCACAAATATTTGTTTCATTGTGTTTACTTATATATTTCTTTTACTGATAAACATTTTATTAAAGATTCTTTTTTTATTAATACGAAACAAATAACTCCTACAATAATAAAACCACTTCCCCCTATTATTCCTACTGGTAGTGGTCCAATAAATGGATTAGCATTATTATTAACAGATAAAAATAGTGTACTTACACTTGCAAAACCATTTATCATTCCATGAGAAATGGCAGCTGGTATTGAACTTTTTACTTTTAATGTTATATAGGATAAAAAGCTACCTACAAAAATGCAAAATACTATCATTGCAAGCATTCCCCCCCAGGGAGCAAATTTATATCCTAATCCATAATTATGTCCCATAGCTATTAATGGAGCATGCCATATTCCCCATATTACTCCTGTAACTATTGTTGCAATAAAAGGTGAATATTTTTTACATAAGTTAGGAAGCAAATATCCTCGCCATCCTAATTCTTCTCCCATTGTAGTAATTATATTTAATACTGGTGCTAATAATAATGCTGTTATTATTTGAATATATAATGTCATTTTTATTTGTTCATCAGTAATTACTTGACCTAAATTTGCTGTTTGCTCTTTAAGTGTATTAATCATTAAAGTCATATTTGCATCAAAGTTAGCTGGATAGATACAATAATATAATATTGCTCCTAACACTACTAATATTGCTGGTAAAAACCACGCTAAAATATAATACTTTATATTACCTTTTAAATTGGGTTTAATCCATACATCCTTAAATTTTTCTTTAGTAACTAATGTAGTAATAATTACTGAAATTGCAGGTACTAACATACATAAACTAAGTATAAATGTAGTAAGTTGATTACTATATCCTCCATTTGCCATTAATACAAATGCTAAGGTCCATGTAGCTAAAAAAGTAATTGCTAAAAATATAAATATTTTTTTCATTTTCTTTCCCCCTCTCTTTTATATTTTAATTTTACCATTATTTTACTTATTTTAATCCAAAAATACCAACTTTAATTTTGTATATTAGAAAAAAATAGCAAAACATATATAGTGTGATTATTATACAAAGGAGATAAATATGAAATTAACTAATGATATTAATTTAAATGTTAAAAAGCTAAGAGAAGAACTAAATTTAGGTAAGAGCTTTGATGTAATTGAAAGAATCATAGAGATTCATAATCATAAATATTACTTTTATTTTCTTGACGGTTTTGTAAAAGATACTAATATGGAATATGTTCGTAGAGATATTTATACTCTAAGTGAAAAAGATTTTACTAGTATAAAAACAGCTAATGAACTAATAGAAAAAGCTTTATCATCAATTGAAGCTTCTACTGATGATGATATTGGTAATATTATTACCGCTATTCTTTGTGGGCAAACTGCTATGTTATGTGAGAACTTTAATGAGGCAGTAATTTTAGATTATAGAACCTATCCTGCTAGGGGCGTAGAAGAACCTGAAAAAGAAAAGGTTCTTAGAGGCTCTCATGATGGTTTTGTTGAAACAATTGTTTTTAATACAGCTCTAATTAGAAGAAGAATTCGTGATCCTCATCTTACTTTTGAAATGCATAACATAGGAAGTATTTCAAAAACTGATATTGCTATTGGCTTCTTAGCTGGAACAGTCAAAGAAAATACACTAAGTAAAATTAGAGATATGATTGACAACTTAAAAGTAAAATCATTAACTTTAGGAGCTCAAAGCTTAATAGAATTATTAAACTCTTCTAGTTGGCTTAACCCATTACCCAAAGTAAGATTTACTGAAAGACCTGATGTTGCTGCTGCACAAATAATTGAAGGAAGCGTTGTTATTTTAGTAGATAATATGCCGTCAGCTTTAATTTTTCCTTCAAATATTTTTGATTTTATTCAATCTATAGATGATTATTATATGCCTGTATTTACTGGCAACTATCAAAAATTAATTAGAGCTATAGTACTTTTAGTAAATTTATTTTTAACACCAATATATGTACTAATAACTGATAATCCTAATTAGCTTATTGGGCCCCTTAGCTTCTTATTACCTAAGGATTCATATACAATACCATTATTTTTGCAATTTATTATTGGTGAATTTGCAATTGACGGTCTTAAACTAGCTTCTTTAAATACGCCTAATGTTTTTGGAACATCCTTATCAATTATAGGTGGCTTAATCTTAGGTGACTATGCTGTTCAATCAGGCTGGTTTATTCCTCAAAGTATCTTATATATGGCAATTGTTGCTCTTTCAAGCTTTGTTCAACCAAGTGTAGAGCTAACATTTGCATTAAAATTTGTTAGATTATTATTACTTGTTACTACTGGGCTTTTCGGTACTTTGGGATTTATTATTGGTATAATTATAAGCATTGCAGTAGTTGCTTCAACTAAAACACTTACTGGTGAAAGCTACCTTTATCCATTAATTCCTTTTAATTGGGATGCATTAAAGCATTTAATGTTCAGAACCAAAAAAACAGCAAGTAAAAAATAATATATTTATTTTTTATAACTTTATCTGATTTAAAATTACCAAAATATATTATTTTTTCTTTTTAGATTGATTATAATTATTGATTTATGTTAATAATGAATATATAATATTAAATAATAATTATTATTCAAGGAGGATATTGGAATGGATATTAAAGAAAATATTTTAAATGTTATGAGAGAAGCAGGAAAACCTGTTAGTGCTGGTGAAGTAGAAAAATTATCTGGACTTGATCGTAAGGATATAGACAAAGCTTTCAAAGAATTAAAAAAAGAAGAAGCTATCGTTTCTCCAGTTCGTTGTAAATGGGAACCAGCATCTAAATAAACTTTTCTTAATAACTCCTAATGGAGTTTTTTTATTTACATAAAAAACAAACTGAAACCTATTATTTTATAGGATTCAGTTTATTTTATCAGTAAACATATTATAATTAATTATTCTAAGTCTATTTCAACTAATACTGACTCAATCTTTTCCTTGGCTTTATTTATAGCATTTTTTCTTTCTTCTTCAGTTGTGCCTGTACCATCTACCTTAAGCTCTTGAACATGCTTAATTCCAATAACTTTCATTATTTTAGCTATATAGTTTTCTCCCTTATCCATTATAGGGTCCAATACCCAAGGTATATTACCACCAGAAGATTCTATATATACTAATGATCTTTTTTTATCATTTAATAATCCCTTTGGCTTTTTACCTTTTTCTAAAGAAATTGTTTTATCTGTTTGAACTATGCAATCTATATATTCTTTTAAAGGTGCTGGAAATGATAAACTCCACATTGGTGCTGCTATTACATACATTTCTGCACTTATAAATTGATCACATAATTCTCTTATTTTTCTTATTTCCTTTTGATCCTTTTCTGGTAATTTTTTCGCATCCTCTTCACTAATAACACAATTTCTATCTTGGAAATATTGATATTCTAATCTTGGTATATGCTCTTTATATAAGTCTACCTCTTCAACCTTAAAATCATTATATTTTTCTAAAAAACTATTGATAAAACTTCTGGCTACAGTCTTAGATGCTGATAATTCTTCTGGCTTGGAGTTAACACTTATATATAGTAATTTTTTCTCCATTTTCTACACCTCTTTTCATTATTATTATTATTTACTTTTTAGTGATAATTTAATTCATATATGACTATATCTATGAAATTTTGATATAATATTACAAAGAATAATTAAAGGAGGATAGTAAATGAATATAATTGTTTGTTTAGATGATAAAAATGGAATGATGTTTAATAAACGAAGACAAAGTCAAGATAAAGTTCTTAGAGAGAATATAAAAGAAATTATTAAAGATAAAACTCTTTTTATGAATGAATACTCTTATAAACTTTATAAAGATATTGATACTGGAAATATAATTGTTAGTGAAAATTTTTTAAATGAATGTTCTAATGATGATTTTTCTTTAGTTGAAAATAAAGAATTAAAAAATTATCTAAATAAAATAAATACTATAATTATTTATAAATGGAATCGTCTTTACCCTGCCGATTTTCATTTTGATATTAATCTAAATAATGATTCTTGGAAGATAATTAACATAGAAGAATTTCAAGGATCATCTCATGACAAAATAACAAAAGAAACCTATAGGAGAGTACATTAATGAAAAACTTATTTAAATTTAAGAAAACACTTATTATGATAATTGGTGTTCTACTATGTTTAAGTGGATTTATGGGTTGTTCTTCAACTTATGATCCATCTACTGATTCAAAGGGACAATCAGTTGAAGATTCTAATTCTAACAATATACTTTTAACTAATCCAAATACTAATGATGATATTAGTATTTCAAATATTCCAGAATACTCTGGCGAAGATTATATAATATTAAATAATAATATACCTAATTTTTCTGATTCTGACTTAACAACTACTTCATTTGAAGAATATAGTCCACTAGATAGCTTAGGAAGATGTGGAGTTGCATTTGCAAATATAGGAACTGATATAATGCCAACAGAAAAAAGAGAATCTATTAGTTCTGTTAAACCAAGTGGTTGGAAATCAGCTGAATATCCTACAGATGTTATAAAAGGAAAATATCTTTATAATAGATCTCACTTAATTGGGTTCCAATTAACTGCTGAAAATGCTAATGAAAGAAACTTAATTACTGGGACAAGATACTTTAATGCAACTTTAATGTTGCCATATGAAAATATGGTTGCTGACTATATAAAAGAAACAAACAATCATGTTTTATATAGAGTAACTCCTGTATTTAAAGGTAATAACCTTGTTGCTACTGGTGTTCAAATAGAAGCTAAATCTGTAGAAGATAATGGTGAAGGTATTGAATTTAACGTATTTATCTATAATATACAACCTGGTATCACAATAGACTATGTAACTGGTGATAGTGCACTTAGTGGTGAGGAAATAACTAAAACGGAACCATCAAATACTTCAAGTAATCCTACTACTAATAATTCAAATACGTCTACCTCTTCTACTGAAAAAACTGTAATAAGAGGAAACTCTAATTCAAAAATATATCACTGCCCTGGTCAAAGAGATTATGAAAACATGGCTGATTCTAAATTCCTTGTTAATTTTAATAGTGAACAAGAAGCAATTGATGCTGGCTATAGAAAAGCTTCTAGGTAGTATTATATTTTACTCAATAAAAAAACTCCTACAGTAAAACTACTGTAGGAATTTTTTTATACAATTACCAGCCTAACTTCTGCTCTTTTATAGAAAAATGGCTATTATCATTTTTAAATTCTATATAAAATCTATTATTTTCATCTACATTTACTTTTGTTAAAGTAGCTTGCCCCATAACTTCCGAATTAACTTCTTCATCCTTAAAGTAATACATAATAGCCTTTAATGTTATTCCATGAGCTACTATTAAAATAGTTTTCCCTCGATTTTCTTCAATGATTCTGTCCATTGCATTAGCTACTCTATCTCTAACTTCTGCTAAATTTTCCCCATTTGGTGCTGCTAGTTCAGTATTTCCCTTCATAATAAGGCTTATATCCCAATTAGGATTTTCCTTCATAACCTCATCTGTTATTTTACCCTCATAATCACCAAAGCACATTTCCATAAGCCCATCATCTGTTACTACTTCTACACTTTTATCACCTTTAATTATATTTGCAGTAGTAAGTGCTCTCTCTATAGGACTAGAATATATAACATCTAATTTTATATCTTTTATTCTATCTCTTAGCTCCTTAGCTCTTTCTATACCATCTTCAGTTAATGGTGAGTTTCCTCTTCCTTGTAGTCTTTTTTCTATGTTCCACATAGTTTGTCCATGTCTTGTTAAATATATCACTGTATTCATTAATCGTATATCTCCAAAATTTTATATTTTAAATTGTTTATATTATTCTCCATCACTTACTATTTCAGCTTCAACATAAGGAACTTCATTTTTTCCATACTCTTTTCTAATTACTTCAGTATCTATATCTATTCCCCCAAAAGCTACTTCAACTTCTTTATCTACTATTGATACATCTATAACTTGTACTCTATTTAAATCAATAAACCTTTGTTCCTTATAGTATTTATTAACTAGTGTTGCAACTTCTAATTTAAAGTCATTTCCCTCAAATGTAACACCTTCTATATCAGTAAAGGCATTAATTACATAATTAAATACCTTTTTAGATATTGGGTTTACTATGTTCATTTTTAAAAGCTTAAAGCTCTTTATATTCACATAAATATTATTGTTTTCAACTTTAGAAAAATTCAATTCAGCCTCTATATTTATATTCATTCCAAATACTTGTACAGTTCCTATTAATCTTAAATCATCATTAATAAAAATATCACTTATATTAATTTTATTTTGCAACTTCAAAAAATTTCTTATATCACCTTTTGTTATACAAACTATCATCTTTTTTAATTTCATATTTTTTCCTCCCTAATTATAATTAAATAAACTCCCCCCATGTCATTATAACTCCTTTTAAGGCTGTATATTATATATTTACATCAAAGGAGCAAACAATAAGAAAAATTTCTCTTTTAACTTATCATTCCCTGTTCTCATCTCAAAATCTTCTATTGTATATTCCTTATAGTTTTTTATATCATTTATATATATTTTACTATATTCTTCAACAATTTTATTATTATAAAAAACACCACAAATTTCATCATCCACTTGTAAACTTCTTATGTCCATAAATATGGCAAACATATCAGTACAACTACCCATAAAATTGCTTCTGCAGGATTTTTATTTTCTAAAAATATACCCCCTAATATTAATGCCAAATAAATTATTAATAATATTATTTTTATCATAATTATTTTTCCATTCTAATAGCAATTAATTATAATAATATTCCCCCTATATAAATAAATTAATTTATTTATAGTTAATTTATTATTAAAATATAATAAACATAAAAATAGCCTTAACCACTAAATAAATGGTTAAAGCTATTAATTTTATTCTAAAATAACTTTATAATATTACTTCTTAATTATTTTACTTTCATAAGGACTTAAAGAAATTCCATTAAATTCTTTTTTCATAGCAGTATGATTCATAACAAAATAATATTCCTCTTTATTAACTACTCTCTTAACAACCTCAATACCTAGTTCTGATTCTATAATTTCTATATTAGCTTCTTTTAATATTTTCTTAGCTAACACATCCATAATAGTCTTATCTACTCCTGTACCAATATAATAAACCTCTCCATTTTCATACTTATTTAAAGTTACCGCTGAAAACTCCTTGTAGAATTCATCGTTATACATAAATAAGCTTTCTGCGGTAGTAGTTTTTAGCATATCTCTAAATACAGTTCCACTACCTATAATACCTTCAAATTCATTTATCCCTTTAACTTCAACATATTGATCTTCTTGAAGAGATTCTATTTCTTCAACGAATCCTCCTACTAAATCAGTATAGTAACTTGGATTAAACTGTCCTAATGCTAAATTATTATAATAATCTTTAATAGCAGTTCTAAAGCTAAATACTACTTTACCACCATTTTTAACAAATTCTCTAATTCTTTCTTGTACTTCAATTTTAAATACTATCATTGTAGGTATTAATAAAACCTTATACTCACTAAAATCAACATATGATGGTATTACATCTATATTTACATTATTTTCATAGAAAGGTCTATATAATCTATATACTTCATTTTTATAATCCATTAAGAAGCTTTGTTTTTGAATTCTAAATGATGCCATAGATTCATAATCGTAAATAACTGCTACTTCTGATTTTATTTCACTATTTATAACTTCTTCATTTTTCTTCATATCATTAAAGAAGCTTTGAACTTCATAGAACTTTCTTCTCTTTTTATTGTCTTGATCTATTATTCCATAACAATATTGCTCTGCCCCTTGAGTTGCTCCTCTATATCTAAAATACATAAGAGAATTACATCCATGTGCCATTGCTTGATATGACCACATCTTAGCTTGGTTTGGTCTTGGTAAATACCCTATAACATCATGACCTTGCGCTCCCATTATAGCTTCTGTAATCCAGAAATTCTTTCTTTTAGCACCTCTCATATAATCTAATCCACAAGCAATTTCATGAGCAGGAATTGGTTCCCTTTGCCCTCCCCATACAGGATAATTATTATATGCAACTACATCTATATGCTTTGCTACCTTTGAGAAATCAAAGCTCTTATCAAAATATCCACCTGAGAAATCGTGAATTATTACTGAATCTTCACCTAGTATTTGTTTTAATATTTTTACTTGAAGTGCTGCATAATTTTCAACACTTACACTTCTAAATCTCTCCCATTCCATTCTAAGACTTGGATTATGTGTTGTTACTGTCTTTGCCGGAACTGGTATTTCATCAAAGTCGTTATATGTTTGAGACCAGAACCTAGTTCCCCAAGTTTCATTTAATTTTCTTATATCATTATTGTAAGCCTTTTTTAAATATTCTCTAAAAGCATTTTTACATTCATTACAATAGCATACATCACTACCTTCATGTCCAAATTCATTATCTATTTGCCATGCTACTATAGCTTCTTCATACTTATAATGATTTGCAAGCTCTCTTATTATTACTTCACTATATTTATGATAAGTTTTACTATTAAAACAATATTGTCTTCTTCCACCAAATACTCTCTTAGTATTATCTTCAAATTCTCCTAAAACATCTGGATGCTTTTTGGCTAGCCAAGCTGGCATAGTTGCTGTTGGCGTACCAAATATAACATTTAGTCCTTTTTTCTTAGCTTCATTTATTACATGATCAAAGTAAGAAAAATCAAACTTTCCTTCTTCACTTTCCATCATATGCCATGCAAATTCACCAATTCTTATTACATTGCTTCCTAATTCTATAATATTATTTAAATCTTCTTGTAACATATCTTCATTCCAGTGCTCTGGATAATAATCTACCCCTAAAAACATTTTTACCTCATCCTTTTTACTGTAAATTTTACTAAAATATTATATCAAAAATACTATTATATTAATATATTTTTATATAACAAATGGCAAATCGGAGAATATAAACTTCAATTTGCCATTTATTAAATTGTAATTACATATTTTTTTCTATTCTAAGCAATTACTTCTCTCTTTTTATTTAACTCATCCATTATTTTTTCTTGATATTCACCATGTAGCTTGTACCCTTTAGCATAAATAATAAATCCTAATATTGTTATTGCTGAAGGTACCGCTACCATAAGTACTCTCATACCAAATATAGTTCCTGGTGTTTGTGTTATATTTGGAACATAACCTACTATTGTTAACCCAACACCTATTAACCAACCTGAAACTGCTGATGCTGTCTTAACTAATAAAGTTTGGAATGAAGCTATTATACTTTCATTCCTTGAACCAAATCTTACTTCACCGTAATCTATAACATCTGCAAGCATAACTGTTGTTGCACCTAAAGTAAATCCTGAACCTAATTTAACTATTATTCCTGATAAAGCTATTACAAATGCATTTCCTGGGATAAATATTCCACCTAATAGTAATATTATTAATCCTGCTGCTGGTAGATAACATGCTAATCTAAACACACCTTTTTTACTCATATTCTTAGATATCATTGGGAATAACATAAGTGCACCTATTTCAGCAAGTCCAGCAAAGGCTGTAAATACTGGATACATATTTTCATTACCTACAACATATTTGAAGTAGTAAATTGCCATTCCACCTGATAATTGAGCAACTAAGTTATATGCAAGTACAACTCCTATAAATACCATAAGCTGATCATTTTCTTTTATAAGCTTAAATGCTTTCTTTAAACTTGTCTTTTCTGCTTTTTTATTTAAATCTACCTTTTCGCTGCTTCTATCCTTAACATTTACAACTGTTATTATAGAAGTCACAACAAAAATTACTGCTATTACTACTGCAAACGCTCCATATCCTTTAGTTTGATCACCATTTCCTAGCTTATTTACTATTGCAAGTCCAAAAGCACCCATTATTAACCATGCACAACTTGCGAATATTCTTGGTATAACTGACATTTGATCTCTTTCTTCTTTAGTCTTAGATAAAGAAGGTAACATTGACCAATAAGGTATATCCATTATTGTATAAGTCATTCCCCATAGTATATACATCACTGAATAATATGCATATAAAGAAGCTCCTTGTAACCCTTCTGGTCTTTTAAATAAAAATACTAACACAACTGCATTTACTACTGTTCCTATTAAAATCCAAGGTCTAAATTTTCCCCATTTTGTTCTTGTATTATCAACAATCATTCCCATAGCTGGATCATTAAGCGCATCCCACAACCTAGCTACTAAGAACAAACTACCAACAAAAGCAGGCGCTAGTCCAACTAAATCAGTAAAATAAATCATTAAGTAACTAGATACTATTGCATAACATAAATCCTTTCCTAATGCTCCAATCCCAAAAGAATACTTTTCTTTAAATGATAATCCCATAATCCTCTACCTCCATTATAGCCTTTAATTTTCAACACTTTGTAATTGTTTTCACATCTTATGGTTATATAATAACATACCAGAAAACGTTTTACAAGTATTTTTACAGTAAAATTTTACTTAATTTTTACTAATTTTATTAATTTTTTACCATTTAGTATCATTGAACCTTATTGAACCATATATTTTATTTATCAGATCCAAAATAAAAAAATAATAGATTATTAACTTCTAAAGAACTCTTACATTCTAATCAGAAATTAATAATCTATATTGTTTTTTTACTAAATTCTATTAATCTTTATAATATCACTAGAATAATCTCCACTTAATTTTATATCTAACCCTCTATTCATTAGGTAACTTCCACTTTTAATTATTTCTTCATCATTAATTTTTATTAAGTATTTAGAATAATTTTCCAACCCTCTAAGTTTAACAGTTACACCTCTATGTCCAATTAAACTTTGAGGTAAGAATACAAACAATAAACTTTCATCATCTTTATTATATTGATAAATACTATAATTATTTTTTGATGTATTTTCTATTCTATAGAAGTCTCCTTCTTGAACAATATGTCTTATTTCCTTGTATTCTTTTACTAATTCTTGAGATAATTTTACTTCCTCTTCATTAAATTTTAATATATTACAACCAATACCTAATGTACCCATCATAGCACTATGATATCTAAATCTTAATGGTATACCCCTTTTTGATAAGAAGTTCGGACAATCTGTAACCCAAGCTCTCATAGCCTTAATTGGATATATATAAGAATAACTTTCTTGAACAAATAACCTATCATAAGCATCAGTATTATCACTTGTCCAAAAATCATCGAATATACCTAAAATACCATAATCAATTCTGCCCCCGCCTGACGCACATGCTTCAAACAAAACATTTGAATGTTTAACTTTTAACCATTCTACAATATCATAAACTGCTTCTATATGCTTGTACCAAATATCTTTTTCTAGGTTACTTTGAGATATAGGTCTATTTGCATCCCATTTAATATAATCAATATCATAAGTAGAAAGAAGTTCATCTAACATATTATAAATATATTCTTTCACTTCACTCTTAGTTAAATCTAATACATATTGCCCTCTAGATGTATCACTTTCTCTAGTTGCAAAATGATATATCCACTCTGGATGATCCTTATATAATTGAGATAACGGATTTACCATTTCTGGTTCAACCCAAATTCCAAACATCATATCCATATCTTTTACTTCTTTGATCAATGGATCTAACCCTTCTGGGAACTTTTCTTTATTTACATACCAATCCCCTAATCCATTGTCTATTCCATGTCTTTCTCCAAACCACCCATCATCAACGACAAATAACTCTGCCCCTATTTCTTTAGCTTTTTTCGCAAGATTTATCTGCTCATCACAATTAACTTTAAATTCAGTTGCTTCCCAAGAGTTATATAATACCGGTCTTAATCCCTCTCTTAATATGCTATCTTTAGCAAAATTATGAAGGTTATGAGTCATAACTTCAAAACCTGAATCACTATACCCTGATATAATTCCCGGTGAAACAAATTCCTCTCCTGGCTCAAGTTTCATTAAGAAATCATGTGAGTTTATACCCATTTGAACTAAAGTTTCTCCATACTGTGTTTGTTCAATTACCCCACTAAAGTTACCACTTAATTTTAATGCTCCAAAAAACACTTCTCCTGTAGTTTCAGTTGCATTTTTGTCTAATATGAAATATGGATTATGATTATGACTTGATATACCCCTTCTGTTTTCTATAACTATTTTTCCATAGTTAACTTTTTGAACAAATCTTTGTTGTTCTGCTCCCCAGTGTCCATGAACATTAGAAAAGTTTAAATCCTCATATGGAATATGGAACTGTCCACTATGTATCTTTTCAACTTCAATAATATCTTCAGAATTATTTTTAACAGTTACATATCTTTCCATTAAGTCATACTCATCATAAACTTTATAATGTAAATTAATATCAAAGTCATAATAAGCATCCTTTAATTTTATTACTAACTCATTATCCTTAATTTCATATCCATGATATTTATAAACTAACTCTCTACTTCCATCAGCAAAGGTAGCCTTTAAACAATGCTCTTTATACCTTAAACTACCGTATACTGGGTACTCTTCTTTTGTAATTTCATATACTGGATCATTTGTTGATACTTCAATTAATATAGGCATATCAAACTCTTCAGTATTTTCAATTTTCTTTCCCCAATATAAATGTCTAAGTAACCCCTCATTATCTACTCCAAATACATAAGAAGTATTTTTACTTTGAATATTAAATATTTTTTCTGATTTATCAACTATAATTCCCATAAATTTAACTGCTCCTTTTACTCCAAAACTTTAGATAACGTTTTCTTAATGTTATTATATATATTCACAGTAAAATTTTCAATATTTTTAGTAAAATTTTATTTTAAAAATTCTTTTATTATTTTTAGATACTCCATTAGTATTTCATCATTTTCTCCAAATATCTCATGTTTTGCATTATCAAACCTTACTTTTCTACAATTTTTGGCCCTTTCACAAAATTTATTTTGCCCCCCATCTTTTACAAAAGTATCTCTTCCAGCTTGGAAAAGCAATATAGGTATATCTATTTTTTCAACATTTTTCTTTTTAACTATTTTATCACTAGCTTTTAACGATTCAAAAACCCATTTAAATGATCCCCCTGATCTTTGAAGTTCTTCATTACTTCTTAATTCTGATAAATGATTTTCATATCTATACTTATTACTAGTTCCAGAGTTATCTAAATCATATTTACCATCAAAGGGCCCTTGCCCAAACAAATAATCTTCACCCTTTCCAACTGCTATATATAAACTACTTATTATATAAGACATCCACTTCGGAAAATCTCCAGTTTTTATTTCCATCATAGGAGCACTTAAAATAGCTTTTTTAAAGTACCCATTATACTCTTCCAAAAACATAGTTCCTATAGCTCCCCCCATTGAATGAGCATATAAATATAAATCAACACCATTTTCAACTACTACTTTATCTAAAAACATCTTTAAATCTTCTACATAATATTTAAATTTCTCTACATTAACCTGACTTTTATCATTTTTACTTAAAGAGCCTGACCTTCCATGCCCCCTATGTTCAATTGCATATACTGAATATCCCATTTCCATAAAATAATAAATCATTTCTGTAAATTTATCTATACATTCTGAAAACCCATGTGATATAACTATTCTTCCTTTTTCATTATCTATACTATATTTCTCATAATATATATTTTTATTATTTTTTCCTATAAAATATCCGGATTCCTTTATTTCTCTTAACTTATTCCTTGTAGTTTCTACTATCTCTTTATCATAACCATAATTGCAAATAAATTTATTGCTTTTCTCATGCATTTTCTTTTTCTCCTATTCTTATTTTTTAATATATATATAATATATCATTTATATTTTACTTACAATTTTACTGTAAAAAAATAATAAAATAAAAAATAAAGAAAGTACCTTAATTCCTTAAAAATACTTTCTTATTCGTAGTTTTATATTATATTTTTCTAACACTATCTCTTAATATAAATTCACTAGGTATTATTACCTTTTTTGCATAACTTCTGCCCTTTAATTTTTCAAGCATAAGATCTACAGCAACTTCTCCTAAATACTCAATATGTACCCTTATAGCCGTTAATGGTGGATGAGTATATTGTGATATTATAGTATCATTAAACCCTATTATGCTTATATCCTCTGGTACCCTTATATTACGTTCATATAGTCCTTTAATTACTCCACTAGCTATAGCATCATTAGCTGTAAAAAACGCTGTTGGCATTTCATTTTTACTATCAATATAATTAATTATAGCTTTATATCCACCTTCTGCTGTCATATCACTATTAATTATATATTCTTCTTTCAATAATTTATTACTGTCCATATATTCATAGAAGAATTTTAATCTATCATCAAAACTAGGAAGTTTATTATCACCTAATGTATATTTTTCACCAATAAATCCAATATTTTTATGACCAAGATTAATAAAATGTTCTAAGCCTTGTTTTACACCTAATTTATAATTAATTTTAACACTATCATATAGTTCATCATTTGGTGCTGAATCTATAAACACTATATTATCTGTTCTATCTGATAAATTATCTACTTCTTCTGAAGTAAATTTCCCTATAGCAATAATTCCCTGTAATTCAACATTTTCAAGTAATTCATAATCATTTTCTTTTTTAAAAAGTCTTACTAACTTTATATCATTTTCAAAAGCTTTCTTCTCTACTATATTTCTTAAAAGTAAATAATATGGATCCTGTAATTGTTTAACTACATCATACATTTCTACAATTCCAATAGTTACTATTCTTTTTGATAGTTTTTTGCCTTTTCTTTGTTTTGCTGTCTTATAATTTAACTCATCTGCTACCTTGAATATTTGCTCCTTTGTTTCATCAGCCACTAAAATTCCACTATCATTATTTAGAACTCTAGATACTGTGGCTAAAGATACCCCTACTTTATCTGCTATTTCCTTTAACGTAGCCATTATTCTCCTTCACCTCAATGTCCTTTTAACTTTACGCATTTTATTACTATTATAATATAAATCCCTTTAACTTTATAGTATTATGTTAATTAAAAATGGAATACATCAAAATTCTATTTTCACAATTTAATAAATCTACTAACCACTGTTAGAACGAAACATAAAATATTACTTTTCGGTATCACAGCATCTAAGCTGTAGTTAGCAATTTATTAATTATTTGAATTTATAGTTTTGATACATCCCATCTTTATAATTTATTCACTTAAAATTTCCATATATACCTTTGCATTATCCGAATTAACTCTTATCTTAAACCAACTTTAAATATTATTTATATTTTTATTTAAATCAATATTATCACTATATATTATAAGTACATCTATATTATTGTTATTTTTCCCATCAATATAACCAAAATATATTTGCTTTATTTCTGGATATATTGCTCTTAGTTCATTAAATATCTCATTTTTATCAACTTCACTAACAACCTTACTATTACTTCCATTATTTTGATTATTTTTCAAACTCTCCATATATTACTCTAGGTTTGTTAAATCAATCCCCTCTTGCTTTATTATTAACTTTTTATTCTTCAAGCCATAATTGGCCATATCATTATTCAAACCTGTTAGCTTTTCACTTGTAATAACATCACCAACACTAACTAGTGTTATAGTATTATCTTTATAATCTATATTTTTACTAAGTATATATTGATTTGGTAGTTCACTAACTATAAAATCATTTTACTGTTATATCTGGAAGCCCTATAGTAAATCTGCTACCTTTATTTGGTTCACTTTCAAGCTTAACATATCCATCATGTAACTTTGCAATATACTTAACAAGTGTGAGACCGATTCCACTACTACTTACCTTTGTAGCACCACTTCCTTCAACTTGTGAAAATCTATCAAATATAAATTCTTGATCTTCTTTTGATATTCCTATACCTGTATCTTCTATGCTAACTTCAATATAGCTATCAACTTCCTTAATATATACTCTAATCTCTCCACCTTCTGGGGTAAATTTAACTGCATTACCTAATAGATTAATTATACATCTCTCTATTTCATTTTCATCACAATAAATTACCTTTTCTTCCATATCAGGATCTACTATAAGGGATAACCCCTTTTCCTCAATAAATTTACTCATATTAAGGGCTGCTTCCTCAACTATATATACTATATCATTATCTTTTCTAGTAATTTTATAATGTCCTGTTTCTATTTTAGAACTATCTATTATATCATTTATTATTTTTAGCA
Organism: Clostridium sp. K13; assembly: GCF_019734195.1. Classification (GTDB taxonomy): domain Bacteria; phylum Bacillota; class Clostridia; order Clostridiales; family Clostridiaceae; genus Clostridium. Next base: position 73,018 of record NZ_JAASHM010000009.1, read on the forward strand.
GATTATTACAACTCTTAGTTATAATATTCATATATTTAACTGCTTTATCCTTAGTCATAGAATCCTCCTTATTAAGAGAATTTATTAACTGTACTGTTGATGATATAACATTTATAGGTGTTCTAAGCTCATGAGATAAGTTTACAAAATAATTATTTTTAAATTTTTCTTTATTTATTATTTCTTCACTTAGTTTTTTATTTTCCTCTAACTGTTTATTAAGCTTCACAGTTTTTTGATCCACTAATTTTCGTAATATCTTAACATAATTTGCTATATAAATAATTAATATTAATGCTGTAGCTATATATATAATATAGGCTATTGGACTCCTCCAAATAGGATTTTTAACTCGTAAATTCATAGTTGTCTCTTCTGTTAAATTACCATGTCCATCTCTAGCCCTCAATTTTAATTTATATTTGCCTGGATCCAAAAACTTAATACTTAGATAACTAATAGAATCTAAGTATACCCATTCTGTATCTATGCCTTCAATCATATATTGATATGTTATGTTGTTTAAATTTTCATAATTAGGTACGAAAAACTCTATATATAAATCTTTATTATTGTAATCTAAAACTAATTCTTCTTCATCATAAACAACTCTATTCTTACCTACAGAAATATCTCCAATTACAACCTCATTCACACCGACTCTAGTATCTTCTATATTATTAGTGTTAAAATAAGTAATACCATTTGTACTACCAAATATCATATTACCATCATAAAGTTTTATGCTAGAATTTAAACAAAATTGATATCCTATTATACCATCCATCTTTGTAAAAGCATTTATATATCCATCTTTTGAATTAAATTTATTTAATCCCTTATTTGTACTTATCCAAAGATTATCATTATCATCAATTAAAATTGAATTTATAAAATCATTTGTTAATCCATCTTCTTTAGTATAAAAAGTAAAAGTATTCTTTTTTATGTCAAGCCTACCTAAGCCTACATTGGTTCCTATCCATAAATCACCAAACGAATCAAAAACCATACAAGTTATAAAACTGCTAATTACTGAATTTTTATAAGAATCATAATTGAAATATTGCTCAATAACACCATTTTCTTTATGATACTTTATTACTCCAGTATTTACTCCACCTAACCAAATAACATTGGAATCATTATTATCAGCTAATATATAAGTTATAGTAGTAGGATTAATATTATATTTTATTAATTTTTCATTATTAGTGGTTAATTTATTTTCCTCTATATTATAGGTATAAAATCCTTCAGTTGATGCTAACCAAAGATTTTCTCCATCATTATATGAATATTTTAAATCACAGTAATATTCATTCTCCATAAAATATTCTGCTAATTCGTATTTTCTTATATTTATTAAAATTATGTCTTTATTGGTGACTAATCCCATATATTTATCATTTATCTTAAATAAATTTTTTATATACCTATTTTTTAAACTTAAATTATCATTTTCATATATTTTAGTTATTAACTTACCACTTTTTATATCATATATATATATACCATTAAATTTAGTTGCTATCCATACTTCTTCATTATTCTGTAATATACTTATTACATTGCTATCATCTAATTCTCCGTCTTCATTAATCATTCCACTAATAGAGCTAAACTGTTTATTTAAATTTAAAATACTTATACCTTTTTCAGTTCCAATCCAAATAGTACCATTAGAATCCTCATAAAAACAAGTTACATAATTACTTATTAGTGAATTACTATTATTACTATCTTTTTTTATAAGCTCTAACTTATTGCTATTCACAGAATATTTTACAATCCCATCATTGCTAGATATCCACATATTCCCATTTCTATCACCTAAAATACATTGAATATTATTAACCTTTATACTTTCTAGATTATCAACAGCACTATATAATTCTCCTGTATATATATTATATTTTTTTATTTTATCACTATTTATTATCGTTAAAATTTCTTTATCATCTTCTATTGAATTAAACAATATAATTCCTTCTTTAGTTAATATCCATATATTTCCATTTACATCTTTTTCAATATCATAAATATATAGCTTTTCATCCAAAAGATCAGCTGAATTATAAATTACATTTGAGTTAGAATCAATTATGTTTATTCCATATGCTGTGCCTACACATAAAAAACCATCACTTTCCCCCTCCTCTAAATGTGTTATATATGAGTTAGTTAATAAATTATTCTCATCTTCTGAATTATATACACTTTCAATTCTTGAATCTTTAATATTTACTTTCATTAATTCATTTTCAGTACCAACCCACATAATATCATTATCAGTACTGCTACGTAATAAGGTTGTAATTTTTATCTGCCCTAAATAAGTTCCCCCGTTCTCTATATCTTTAACCCTTACTATATTATCTGTATCTCTAATTAAAATATCTAAACCACTGTCAGTCCCTATCCATATATTCCCATAAACATCTTCTTCTATTGCATTTATATATGTTGAACTTAAGGACTTTTTTTCATCTCTATTACAATTATATATTTTTATCCTTTCTCCATCGAATCTATTAAGTCCATCCTTTGTTCCTATCCATATATACCCCCTACTATCTTGAAATATTGATGTAACATGTTCATTTGAAAGTCCATCATCAATAGATAACTTATCAAACATATCCCTTTCTAACATCTCTCCTGAAACTTCAATAGGAATCAAAATACTTGTTATAATGCATACTATCAATAAACTTATTACTACTCTAAATTTCATCTCTTTAGTCCCCCATTTCTTAAAACCACCACTTAAAACTTTATTGTTATTGTAATATTTCCTATATTTAATGCTATAAAAACATACCAGTAAAACCTTTATTATTTTTTACTATATATATATTACTAAATTTCAATATTTTTTACCAATTTTATTTATTATTTAATATTATTATTAAATAATAAATAAAAATACGTTGAACTAATATTAAGTTGTACAACCTATAATTCAACGTATTTTTATATAATTATTTAATTTTTAAAATTTTATTTTTAATATTAAACTAATTCATAACCTTATTGATTTCTAATGAATTATTATTTTTTTCATTATCTAAAATCTTTACTATTCTTTTCATTTTATTAAATACACTTATATATCCAGGTATTAAAAAGGCATCTGCTGCTATCCAGGCAATCGGACTCGCTAAACATACTGCAGTAAATCCAAACATAGGAACTAAAACAAAACCACATATTGCTCTAGCTATCATTTCACATACACCTGCACATATTGCAAAAGTTGAATATCCCATTCCTTGAATAGTAAAACGTACAACATTTACAAAACATAGTGGAATATAAAATGCTGCTGTTATTATTAACTGTTTATTTACCATTGAAAGCAACTCTACCTGACTTCCATCTACAAAAAGTAGTGCTATAGTTTTTCCAAACAAGATAGATATTAAAAACGCAAATATAGAATATATAGATCCTATTATTATACTTTTTTTAATTCCCTCATTTACACGATCCAATTTATTTGCACCAACATTTTGCCCTGCATAAGTAGCCATTGTAGATCCTAATGCGTCAAATGGACAACATAAGAACATAGAAATTTTTCCCCCTGCAGTAACTGCCGCAACTACAAGTGATCCTAATCCATTTACAGCCGTTTGAAGTATTACGCTTCCTATTGCAGTAATAGAATATTGTAAACCCATAGGAATTCCCATATAGCATAATCTTCTTATACAATGTCTATTAATTTTTAGTTCATCTTTTTCAAACTTAAGTATACTATATCTTTTTTTCATAAAAATCAAGCAACTTATTCCTGAAATCCCTTGTGATATAACAGTTGCCCAAGCCGCACCTGATACTCCCATATGAAAAACTATTATAAATACTAAATCTAAAATAATATTAAGTATTGAAGATATAAGTAAAAATATAAGTGGCGTTTTACTATCACCAAGTGATCGTATTATACCTGCTAATAAATTATATAGATAAGTAACTGGTATACCCAAAAATATAACAAATATATAACTATATGCTCCATCAATTATATCATTCGGTGTATTCATAAAAACTAAAATATTTCTACAAAATAAACAAACTATAAGTGTCATAACTAACGAAAACACTACTGTCATTACTCCACTATTGAATACATACTTACGTAAAAGTTTATAATTTCGTGCTCCAAACTTTTGCGCTACCGGTATTGCAAATCCATTGCAAACCCCCATACAAAACCCAATTATCATAAAGTTAATAGACCCTGTAGAACCAACCTCCGCTAAAGCACTAACCCCTAAATACCTTCCAACAATAATTGTATCAACCATGCTATAAAATTGTTGAAATAGCATTCCAAAAAGTAGGGGAATTGAAAATCCTAAAATAAGTTTAAATACATTTCCTTGTGTTAAATCTTTTACTTCATTTTTTCTCATAACTATTTCCTCTTCACATATTACTTTTCTAAAATATTACATTTTTCAAACTATATATTATTACAAATTCGAAGTAAACTCCATGTATTTTCTTATATTATTACCTGCTTTTTTTATAGTAAAATAACTCTGATAAAATTAAAATTTTATCAGAGTTATTTTAATTCTTTATATAATTTATTATGCACCCATTCCTATAATCATACCTATTACATAAGGAATAAGCCATATCGCCCATACAAGTATACTAAATTTATGGAATTTAGCCTTTTGTACATCATTACCTTTAACTAATACCCAAGTTGCCCAACCTGCATGAAATAACATTAAAACTATAGCTAAAAGTCCTGTAGCACTATGAAGCATCTGACTTGTTTTACTTATTGTTTCTACACCTGACTTTGCAATTTGTGACATTGTTAAAGTACCAGTTGTATCACATATTAATCCTATCCAAAATATAATTACATGTTTTTTTCCTAGTGTTTTTGCTTTTCTTTCTCCAAATACACCAATTGTATAAAATACTAATGCTAATGTTATAGTTATTATTGCAAATATTAAAATCCCATTCATTTTATTTTCCTCCATTATTTTTATAAATTAATTAGACTCTTTTTATCTTATTTCTTAAATCAATTAAATTTTTCTTTACTTCTTCAACTTCTTCTTCAGTAAAATTTTCAAATATCTTATCAAAGCTGTCATTTATAGTTTTTCTAAACTCTTTGGCAAATTCTTTTCCCTTATAAGAAAATGTAATATACGTATTTCTTTTATCCTCATCATTCTTGATCTTCTCTATATATCCCATACTTTCCATTCTTGAAACTATTCCTGAAACAGTTCCCTTTGCCAAATGCATTTCGTCACACAATTTAGATATAGTAACTTGTCCACTATGAGCAATTAATTTAATTATCATTATCTGTTGATGGGTTAACCCACTGTCCTTTAAGCTTTCACTTACTATCCCCATAGTACTTGAATAAATTTCTTTTATTAACATAGCAATTTCAAAGGAATCATATTGCTTCATAACCTCGTCCTCCAAACTTTAAACTGTATATTTTATTTTAGTATCTTCAAACTTTATAAAATTTATTATAAATAGAATACCTGCTAAAAATAATGCTGCTCCTAATCCAATATAAAATATACCAATATAAAAAGGATTAAAAATTCCACTACTTCTAACAATAATTCCGAATGTCATCATACATCCCATTATTATATATCCTTTCACATCAAAGAAAGAAAATACACATTGCTTTCTTAACTTACTATTTACTATTCTTTTTGTGTGTTTAACAGACATTTTTTTAAATATAAAGTTAAAGAATATAAAAAATATTATAAAAGAAATAGCTGTACTTATAATTACGCTTCCATTATATGATGATACATCTCCTTCTCCTAATGTAAAAACTCTAAATCCTGCTATTCCCCATACTAACCCTGCTACAAGTAGTAATGTTCTTTTACTAACTGCTAAAATTCCACTTTTAGATTCTTTCATAAATTATGCCTCCTTTAATAGTTCGCATACAAACCTTTTAGTTCCTATGCGAACTATTATACTACTATTAAAAAGCTTGTCAACTATATTAAGAAAAACATTTTATAAATGTGCTTATGGATAAGACTTCTCTATAAAATAAAAAAATACCTGCAAATTTTCAGGTATTTTAATAACTATATTAAACAGGTAATAATAATCCAGACTTCTTTAAAATTGGTCTTATAGCATTATATATAATTGCTACTAATATAACTGACACAACTGCATTTATAAATGTAGTAGCTGCACTTAGCTTAGCTAAAATCATAGCTGCATCCTGTGGTTGTCCTAAAATATATTGTTTATAAAAAAATCCCACAATAGGATCTGCAATTACATTAAAAGCAAGTCCTCCTATTGATGCAATTAAACTCCATTTAAAAATATATTTTTTATCATTACTTTCACTTATTTTAGCAATTTTATGTGCTATTAACCCTGTTATTAAGCCAATACACAATTTTAACACGAATGTTTTAGGTGCTACCAATATATATACAGGATCAAGCAAATCTGCAATTGTCATACCTATGGCACCTGCTAATCCTCCATACCACCCCCCAAGTAATAAAGCTGCTAAAACACAAAATGCATTCCCAATATGAAGTGAAGTAGCATCTCCACCTGGCACTGGAATTTTTATTTGTAAATAAGTAAAAGATACAAAGCATAATGCTGCAAGTAAAGCAGTTTGTATTAATTTTTTAAATCTTATTTGGTTATTCATTAATAATTGCCTCCTTAATTATAAAACGTTAAATCCATTTTATACCACCATCTCTATTTATGACAATTGTATCCATACAAACTCACTAATATATTCTTACTAAATTAAATATGTTTTCTTAAATAATAAAAGGAACAGTATAAAACCTTGTATAAAATCAAAGTTATCTACTGCTCCATTTATTTTAATTATATATAAATTTATTATTAACTAGAATGCTGTAAATCCACCATCTACAGGCATAAATATTCCTGTTACATTACTAGCTTCTTTTGATGCTAAGAATAAACATACATCTGCCACTTCTTCTGCCTTTGCAACTCTATTTTGTGGAGATACAGTTTTTCCTGATACTATTCCGACCTCTTGTTTAATTCCAGCTTTATCAGCTGCTTCTCTCTTAGACTTTAAGAATTCTAATGCTTCATGATACATTGGTGTATCTGTAGTTCCTGGATTAACTGCATTAACTCTTATTCCATTCTTAGCATAATCTAATGCCATATTTCTTGTTAATCCATTTAAAGCATGTTTAGATGTAACATATGCTGAATGTCCTGGGAATCCTGTTAATCCAGCTACTGATGAAACATTAACTACTGCTCCACCCTTATTATCTTTTAACATTTGTCCAATAAAGTTTTTAGACATATGGAATACTGTCATAACATTACAGTCAAATACTCTTCTAAACATTTCTTCTGGCATTTGATGTACTGGAGCTGGAATTCCTGTTATCCCTGCATTATTTATTAATATGTCAACTCCGCCGAACTTTTCTACTGCAGTATCTACAACCTTTTTACAGTTTTCAGCTACTGATAAATCTAATATTAAAAACTCTACATTTGGAGTTATTTCTCTAATTTCTGATAAAGTTTCCTTGCTCATTTCTTCTTTCATATCTGCTAAAACTAATTTAGCGCCTTCTTTGGCTGCTCTTAATGCAATAGCCTTTCCTATTCCACCAGCTGCACCTGTTACTATCATAACTAAATCTTTAAATCTGTTTTCTATAATACTCATCATTTCCTCTTAAATCCTCCTCTTTCTAGCTAAAAAAAGCTATAAGAGGCATTTTACTCCTTCTAGGAAATATATTCAATTATATATTAGTTAATATTTTCTTAACAAACTGTAAACCATTAAATATTTTATACTAAATAAACATTAACGTTTATTAATTCTTATCAAACTTTACAACAAATTCAATGTAATCTTTCTCTAAATTATAATATATATTAAAATTATTTTTTTCACATAATCTCTTACAAATGTATAATCCTAGTCCTGAACTAGATATTTGTCTATCTTTATTATCACCTTTTATAAATGGTTCAAGTAAAATATCCTTTATTTCATCTTTTATCTTATCAACACCATTATAAATTTTAAAATGACCCTTTCCTTCATCTATTCCTATTTCAATATTAATATCTTTAGTTGTTGAATACTTTAAACTATTTTCTATTAGATTAGTTAATACACTTTCAACCTCTTCCTTAATTACAATAATCTTAATTTCAGCCTTTTCACTTAAAGAGATATTATAACCTCTATCTCTAATTTGATTATGGAAAGCCTCTATAATCCTTTTAGTCATTTTATTAATATTTACTTCTTCAGAATATACTTGAACTAATGCTTCTTCTCTTGAAATCATTAGTAATTTTTCTACTAACTTATTCATCTTAATACTTTCTTCTTCAATTCTCTCTACAGCTCTAAGTACAAATTCATCTTCAAAATTCTCATCCTGTAACATTTGAGAATATCCCCTTATAGCTGTTAGAGGTGTTTTTAGTTCATGAGTTGCATTATTAAAAAACTCTTTAGTATTATTTTTCATTTCTACTATATTATTTTTCATATCATTAAAACCTTCAGTAATAATGCTAATATCATCTTTTGTTTCTATAGGAAGATTACTTACAACTTCTCCCCTTCCTAAAGAATCCATGGCTATTACTAATTTCTTTAATGGTTTAGTAGACTTATTTATTATTAAGTATATTACTATAAATAGAATAGACAGTAATATAGCTTCTGTCCCTATAACTATTTTTAAAACCCTATTGTTTGTCATAAAGATTTTAGAATAATCTTTCTGTATAATTAAATTATCTTCATGTTCACCATTAACATATAAGGGATAATATAAAGTTGCAAAAAACATATCATCATCACAACTTAATCTTAATAATGATTTATTATCACCTTCTAACCCCTTATACATTTCAATATCATCTTCATAGATAACTTGCCCAACATTCTCATCATTCCAACTAATATATATATCAAATAATGAACTTATTTTATTCAACGTAAGCCATGCATTATTAGTATTTTCTAATTTCACTAATGAAGAACAACTTTCTTTAGCATAAGTAATTATTCCTCTCATATCGTTATTTATATAATCTTCTAAATTATTATTTAAAACTATATTAATAACTATATATGAAATAGTTATTATTGATATTAATCCAGCAAATAATGCAGCTGAAATTTTTCCTTTTAAAGTTATCTTCATAATTACCTCATCACATATCCAACCCCAAATACTGTTTCTATTATAGATTGTCCTTTTTCCTCACCAAGCTTTTCTCTAAGCCTTCTTATATGAACATCTATAGTTCTATCATCTCCATAATAATCTATTCCCCAAACATTATTTAATAATTGCTCCCTAGAAAATACCATTTCTTTATTACTATAAAGCAACCAAATAATATCAAATTCTTTTTTACTTAACTTAATCACTTCTCCATCTTTTCTTACTTCTCTTTTTTGAATATCTATAAACAATCCTTTTTCAAGGTTTTTATTATTTTCTATAACTGCAGTATCTTCTAATCTTCTAAGAGCCACTTTAACTCTCATTTTTACCTCTCTAATATCAAAGGGTTTTGTTATATAATCGTCAGCTCCAATTTCCATACCATTAAGCTTGTCTAATATATTACTTTTTGCTGTAATCATAATTACACATGCTTTCTTATAAATCTCCTTACAAATTTCCTCACCTTTACCATCTGGTAGCATTAAATCTAATAAGACCAAATCGGGCTTAAAACCATCAAATAATATTAATGCTTCTCTAGCTGTAAATGCTGATACTACATCATATCCTTCTCTTTTTAAAGATGTTGTCAAAATATCATTTATTGATACTTCATCTTCTACTATAAGTATTTTCCTCATATTCCCCTTAATTTTTACCTTTCAATATTTAATTTAACAACATAATCTTTGTAACCATAAGGATAATAATATTCACTAAAATATTCTTCTGATCCATTTAGGCTCTCTGTAGCCTTAAACTGAATTATTAATTCTGTATCATCATCATTCATAAGCACATTATATATCCATATACAATCATCTTCTTTTACATCTAATTCAACTTTATGGTATATATCTATTCTATCATCTTTTAACTCTCCAATGTAGTATTCTTGCCCTTGCCCTTCCTGTTTACCTTTTTCGAGTAAGCATAGATTAGATTCTCTCCAGAATTCAACAACTTCAAAATTCTTACTATCACCTTGCATTATTCTTTCAATTGTTTTTACAGATGGTTTATATATAACTAATAATTCACTACTATCTTTTGCATTTTTCATAATTTTCTCATCATATAATGGCTTAAATGTAGTACTTCCATCTGAAATAAATGAATTTGATTTAAATTGATACATTAAAATAATTTCTCCATCTTTATTTATAGTAACTTGATTTTCATATAAAAGTGCTATTCCTGATAGATCTATTGTATCAAACTCTTTAAAATTAATTACATTATTCTTAAAGGTTAACTCATAAATAACTCCTATCTCATTAATAGCATAAAAGCTTTCTGTTACATTATCATATAATATGTCAATTATAAAGTTACATTCAGTACCTTTATCTTCATACTCATATACTTCTTTTGTAGTTAAATCTACAATTCTGATACTAACCAACTTTTCATCACCAAATGCATAATTATATAATGAATATCCAAAGTTATTATTTCCTTCAATTAATTTTTCAGTAGTTGTTTCCTTACCATCAGGTATATAGTACATTCTACCTAAATTTGATTCATATTTTTTTCTAAATAATGACTCAAATTCATTAGTTTCATAATTAAAGTAATTTACAGAATGTCTGTCTTCCCCAACCCATTCTGAATTTAACCCTTTAACACCTTCATCTTCGTTGTAAACAAGAATACTTTGCTCTGTTTCTTCTACCTCAAATTCATCATTAGCTACATATAACTTTTGATCTTCTCCTCTAATTTCTAAAGGTAAATTTACCATTGCCCCTATTCTATAAGGAGTAACTCTTTCATCTGATAAACTTCCATAAAGCTTTCCACTATTATAAAAGCCAAAATCAAATTTATATCCTTCTGGTACGATAAAATTAATTTCCTCTTGAGTTATTTTTATACTACTATTTGAACTATCCATAACATTTTCTTCAAATACAATTTCCTTACTTTTTAAACTGTTCCCTCCTCCATTTGCTGTACATCCTATATTTAATGTCATTGCTAATGCCATTAGTATTGATATAATGCTTTTTTTATTCATTATAACTCCCCCAATCTGTTAATTTATTTTTATTATAAAAGGAAGTTATTACAAAATTATTAAGAAATAATAAAAATATAATTTTATTAATATATAACAAAAGGAACATTTTAATTCATACAAATTAAAATGTTCCTTTTAATTATGCTATCTATATCTCTTCAATTAAATCATTATTTCTATTATTAGAATATCTTATTAACATAATATACGATTTTATTTATAAATTAACAAAATAACTTTGTATACCCTTCTAAAACTCTAATAGAATTAAGTTCCTCATCTTCCTTCATATACTCCTCAAAGAAGTCATTTAATTCTATAGACTTAAGAATATCATCTAAAGCTAATTCTAACTCATTAATTCCTACATAAAAACAAGCTCTATTATAATATAAGAAGCCTTCATCTTCATTATCTGCTATTCCGTCATTAATTATTTCAATAGCTCTTTTATAATCATTCTTTTCCCTATACATTACAGCATAATTTAAATAACTATATGGATAATAAGGATTTTGTTCTATCGATTTCTTATAATATTCTTCTGCTAATTCTAAATTCCCTAACTTTTTATTAAATACTCCCATATTAAAAAGTATTCTAAAATGATTTTTATCTATTTCAAGTGCTTTTTCCATATATTCTAAAGCAAGATTTATATCTCCTAATTCATCATAAATACATCCTAAATTAGCATTTGCCCATAAATCTTTTGGATTTAGCTTTAATACAGTTTTATAATTTTTTATAGCCTCATCTTTATTTCCTAATTCATCATAAGCATTAGCTAAAAAGAAATAAGCTTTTTCATATTTACTATCATTTTCAATAGCTTTTTTATAATACTCTATAGCTTCTTCATATAATCCGTCATCATCTAAAATAATTCCTAGGCCATAATATGCTATTGCATTAGTAGCATCTAATTCTAATACTTTTCTGTACATATTTTCAGCTAAATCAAAATTTGCTATTTTATCATAAAGAAATGCTAAATCTAAAATTAAATCTATATCTTCTTTTCCTTCTGGACAATTATATGCCTTTTTAAAGAATTTCAAAGCTTTTAAATAATTTTTTTCCGTCATAAAATTACGCCCTATTGATATGTAATTATCAAACATATATGTTTTTTCCAAAATATCTTCTCCCTCTTTAATACTCTATATACTTAACTAAATAAAAACTTCATTTTATTGATATAGTATCTTTTTATTACTATTTAAACATTTCAATTATAGCATAATGTATTGTTTTCATAATATATCTTTATCAACAAAATAATACTCTTCATATATAATAATAAAAAAATGAGGAGTCCTAAACATCTTAGTTTACAACCCCATACTTATGCTTCCTAAATATATATTATACCCTTTAGATTACAGTTGCTCCATCAACTGATAGGATAGCTCCACTAATATAACTTGCCATATCTGAAGCCAAGAATAAAAATGCATTTGCTATATCTTCAGCTTCTCCAAGTCTTCCTACAGGAACATTAGCAGCCATTGCTTTTATCATATTTTGATCAAGAGCTGCTACCATATCAGTTGCAATTATTCCTGGTGCAATTGCATTAACTCTTATTCCATCTGTGCCCAACTCTCTTGCTAATGATTTAGTTAATCCATTTACTGCAAATTTAGATGTTGGATATCCAACTCCAGACTTTTGACCATTTATACTTACTATTGAACTTGTATTTAAAATAACACCATAATTATTCTTCTTCATTTTTTCAGCTGCTATCTTACTACAATTAAATACAGCTTGCACATTTATATCAATAACATTTTCAAAATGCTTATCATCTTGATCATATATACTTACATTATCGCTTATACCAGCATTATTTATCAATACATCAATTTTTCCCCATTTATTTTCTACTTCATCCATCATTTTTTTTATATCTTCTATATTTAATAAATCTGTTGAAAATCCTAAAACTTCAAAATCAGAATTTATTTCTTTTAATTGTTCTAAAGCCTTATTTACTGTTTCTTCTCTAGAACCACACAATGCAACTTTTGCTCCATTTTCAAGAAAAGATTTTACTGTTGAAAACCCAATCCCTCTAGTACCCCCAGTTACTATAACTACTTTATTTTTTATACTTTTCTCTAATATCCCCATAACTTCTCTCCTTTTATTTATTTTTTATTATCTAATATTTATTATTATATAATAATTTTAAACAACTGTCATGTCTATTTAATTAAATATAATTTATCCAACTTTATATCTACTTATCCTAATATTTTTATCTATTTTTAATTATATTCTATCAATAAAAATACTATATTCATACTATATATAATAATTATTTTTATGAGGTTGATACTATTTATTATATTGATATTAATCCTAATGAAAACACTGATATAACTATTCCTATTTCAATTACTAATGCTACTATAAGAACAAATGGCATTGGAGATTATTATGGTAAAATTGTTGTTGCTTCTAATAGGACTTCTCCCCTTACTCTTACTATTGATAACTTAATATTTGGAAATGGCACTTCTACTTCAGGCTTTATTGATTTTGGCAACAACAACTCATATACTTTAGGTAAAAATATATTAATTTTTTCTAGTACTAATGCTATAAATAATATTACTCTTAATGAACCAGCAATTAGAGTTGCTTCTAATACTTCCCTAATAATAACATCTACATCAAGCTCATCAACCCTAACTTGCACTGCATCAGATCATGGTTCTGGAATAGGCTCAGGTGAATCTGAAACTCCTGGAAGTATTGTAATTGAAGGTAATGGCACTATTAATTCTACTGGTGGAAGTTATGCTGCTGGTGTTGGCGGCGGTGCTAACGGTAATGGCGGAACAATTTCACTATTACAAATATATCCTGGTGAATTAAATGCCATTGGGGGATTAAAACTACCAGAAACTTTATCTCCTAATAATATTGCTGATGGTGGTGCTGGCATCGGTGGTGGTAGTTATTGCGATAGTGGAGTAATATTAATAAATTCTTCTGCCAATATAACTGCAGTTGGAAATGATGGTGGTGCTGGCATTGGTTCTGGATATGGTGGTGATACTATAGATATATCAATTAATCTATTAGCTCCAGGAACTATAAATGCTACTGGTTTACAATACGTATCTGGTATCGGCTCTGGTTCATCCCTCCATAATTCTGGTACTGCCTGTGTCGAAAGTAATTCTGGTGGAAGCAGTAGAAATATAACTATTCGCGGTACAGGTATTATAAACGCTTATGGCGGTAGTGATTCCCCTGGTATTGGTGGTGAAAATTCCTGTATAACAATTTTAGAAGGTATAAATATTAATGCATATTGGCGGAAAAAATACTGCTGAAGCAACAGACATAGCTATCTCTAACTTGACTAAACGACATTTTAATCTAGTTACAATTAGTGAGATATTAAAATAAAAGTTGCTATATATTTCTATAGCAACTTTTTTTCTTATAAATAAATTTATTAAATTATCTTATTATATTTTAATATCCCTATTATATACTTAGCTTTTTCTTTATAGGTATAATCACTTATATATTCTCTTCCACAATTTGATATTTTCACTCTTTCAGCTTCATTATTTAAATAATATTTTACAAGATTTAAGGTCTCTTCTTGTGATGATGTTGTTATTAATTGTTTCTTAGACTTAAACATATTATTAATTGCTTTTGTATTATTTGTTAAAAGAAATCCTCCTGAAGCTAATATTTCATAAGTTCTTTGTGTAAGTTGATTATCATAATTTTGTAATCCTAGTATTACTTTAGACGAACAATAAACTTTATTTGCATCCTTATATTCTAAATACCCATGCAACCAGTCTTTAGGTATATTATAATTAAAATATGAATTCATTTTATCCCAATCATGTCCCCAAAAATCAACTCTAATATTATTTCTTAGTAAAGGAGTTATTAGAGTTTCTATAGATTTATTTCTATAATGAAGGGGATAATTTTTCAGCACCTTCGGATACGCATTAGCTACTATAGCAATTGAACTACTATATCTCTCATCAACTTGTATTGGTGTATGGATTTTAGGTGCTATTCCAAAATCCATATAGGCACAACTAAGTCCTAATCTCTTAAAATCATTCACTGTATCCTGTGATATACTAAATATAAAATCTGGTTTTATCCTTTTAATCAACGGTAATGAAAATGAATATGTGAATGCTGGATCTTCTATAGACCAATACACATGAGGTACTTTTGAAAATTTTGAACAACGTCTAAGAATGTCTTGATTTTCTACACTTTGCTCTCTTCCCCATCCTATACTCATTAAAAAATCTGGATTAAAATTATTTATTTTAATCTTTATTTTATCCTCATCTATCGTATCTGTAATTTCCACTTCATGCCCTGCGTCTATAAACCCTTCTGGAAATGTATACCTCCAAATAGTACCAGTAAGAAAAAATAATATTTTCATTCAATACCCCCTCTTTTCAACTAATTAAGCTCATTAGAAAGCATTCCTTCTTTTTTTAAAATCTCAATTGCATGTATAGCCCTATTTTTATAGCTATACTGTTTTACAACCTTTTGAGCTAATTCTCGTATTTTTTTTCTTTCATCACTATTATGTAAATAATATTTCACTGCATCCAATGTTTCTTCTGCTGATGAAGATATAATTAACCCTTCCTTATTTTTAAATCTTGCCATTATCTCTGGTGTATTATTAGTTATTAAAAATCCCCCTGACCCTAAAATTTCATAAGTCCTTTGAGTAACTTGCTTATTCTGTAACCCAATAACAATATCTGCTGAGCTATATACTTTATTTGCTTCAATATATGGTAAATATCCATGAATATATTCTTTAGGTATACTAAAATCTAAAATTTCACTCATCTTTTCCCAGTCTCTCCCCCAAAAATCAACTCTTATATTATTTTTTAATAAGGGAACTATTAAGGTATTTAATGAATGCTCTCTGAAACAATTAGGATTCTCTTTTATAAATTCATAATAAGCATTTGCAACTACAACAATTGAAGTTTTGTATTCTTCACAAATATCAACTTTTTTATGAATACTTTCATGATATCCAAATTCTAAGTGACCAACTTTGAAACCTAACTTTTTATAATAATCAATTCTTCTTTTACATATAGTAAATATAAAATCTGGCCTTAATCTTTTTATTATTGGCAATGTTATACTATATGTATAGGCTGGATCTTCCGTAGCCCAATATATTATAGGAATTTTTAGAGGTCTAATATATTTATTTATTAAACCTATTTTTATTGGTTTTATTTCATTACTAATTGCCATCGTAACTACTAAATCAGGTTTAAATTCAGACAATATTTTAGAAAGGGAATCTTCTGTTAATTCTCCTGAGATCCTCACATCATTCCCTAAATCTTTAAATCCATTTGGAAGTCCATTAATCCATGCCTGCGAACTCTCTAAAAAAAGGACTTTCATTCTATACACCACTTTAAAATATTTATAATAATAATATATGCCTGATTAAAAAATCTGTTTTTTAATCAGGCATACTCTATATCATTATTTAAAAAATAGGTTCTTGGTTATTCATTGAATATCCATCATTTCTAACATCTTTCATATCAACAACTGTATCTTTAACTTCTACCTTACTAAGCTTTTTAACAGCACCATAAGGTTCTTTTAAGGAAATTGTATCTCCTCTTCCTGAAATAACCCATAATGTCCTATACCCTCTAGGTATAACCCCTAGTTTTTCTTCACCTTTACCATCAGTGAAATATATTAATAAATTTATATTTTTATTATTTGCATATTCAATTGCTGGGGTAAATTTAGTACCTCCACCTGCTGAACATCTTTCTTTTATATCTCTTATAGATTTTACCTTATATGCACGTTTAACTTCATTATCACACTCTATAATAGTAATTTCATGATTATAGTTTTTTACAATAGCAAGAACCTCTTTAACAGCTTGTTTAAACTCTTCATCACTAATACTACCACTTATATCAATAGCTACAGCTATT
The DNA here is from genome assembly GCF_019734195.1 of Clostridium sp. K13. Lineage (GTDB taxonomy): Bacteria > Bacillota > Clostridia > Clostridiales > Clostridiaceae > Clostridium. The sequence continues at coordinate 90,339 of NZ_JAASHM010000009.1, forward strand.
TCTGCCTTATGATTTCTAAGTTCACCTCGTAAATCTAATCTATTAGGCTGTCTTCTATTTCTTCTAGTTATAGTTTTCTTTTTATTACTTTCTACAGTTCCCATTAACTTCTTAAGATATAAATTCCAAGGCAATTCACCCTTGCTATTTTTTAAGGCTGAAATCATACCTTCTAGGTAAATAGGAAGTTTGCCTTTTTCAGCATTGCTTACAAATTTCTCTGTAAACTCCTTAAGCATTTTTTCATCTAACTCTTCATATTCATCCCATATATCATGAGTTTTTTCTGGATTATATCCACTATTATCTTCCCAGCTATCATCTAGCTCACCTTCATCACTTTCTTCTAATACATTTAACATATTTTGTATATTCTCAGCATAATATTCAAAAGTATTATAAGGCTCTAAATTTAGTTCATATTTTAAATTTATACCTTTTAAAGTAATAGCATATGGAGGTAAATTATTTAAATACTGATTTACAACTATATCCATTGCTAAATTAATTGCAAGTGTACTAAACTTTCCCTTTAACTCCTTTGCTCTTATTAAATGTAAGGATAATATATGATGAATTTCATGTTTAATAGTACTTTCCATTTGCTTTATATTAAGCTGTAAAAATATTATTGGATTAAAATAAATAACATACTTAGCCCCTTTAAAATTCACAGCAGTTGGACTGCTTATATCAAATCGTATTTCTCGTCCCATTTGAAATAAAAAGTATCCATAAAAGTTATCCTTTTCTTCCATAAGACTTAAGTTTACTTTATCTATTAGTTTAAAAAACTCCTCTTCAAATTCTTTTGCTATATCTATATCAAACTTCTCACCATCTCTAAGGGCCTTAAACATATAAGATACATTAATAAATTCTTCTGCCTTTTTATAAAGTTCTTTTTTTGCTATTTCAAAATAACTTTCCATACACTATCCCCTTATTGAACTATAAGATTCAAAATACGCTTCTACAAACTCCTCATTTTCTAAAGCTTCTTTATAAGTCTTAGGATAATTATTCTTCATATCCTTCATAACTCCAACCATTAAATCTATAGGATAATCCTTTAAAAATTCTATTAATCTATTTATATAATAAGTTGATTCATATGGATTATTTTCTATACTTTCTTCTAAAGATTTTAAAATATTAATAGCACTTAAATATAATCTTGTATGACTTTCATTTTTAACTTTTTCTATAACTTCTTCACTTAAAGTATCTCCTGAAAAAACTTCATCAAAAGCTATTAATGCATTATGTTCTGACTCTACAAATGTTACAAATTCTTCTGCTATAACTTTTCCTACATTCCCCCTTATAACATTTAAAAATACTGCTCTTGGAATAGTATCCTTTTTATCCTTATAAAGCTTATAAGCTTTTGAAACTCTTTCATAACTTCTTGGCGTTGCTCTTACATCATCTTCATTTACTTTATTTAAATATTCTGGGAACGTTGAAATAAACTCTATTACCTTTTGTTCAATTCCAGCTTCTATTGCCCATTTTAACCATGCTGAATGATCACTTTCCATATTAAGCCATACAAATCTATTTTCTTGGGCTGCATCCATATCTACTACTTGATAATCAAAATCTGATCCATATTTACTTGATGGATTCATTGCTGCTAATATTTTTACATTTTCATGTAATTTATACCCATTAATTTCTCTATTTAATATTAAGTTCATTAACTCTTGCTGTACTGTATGTTCACAACGATTTATTTCATCAATAAATAAAAGAACCTTTCTTCCCTTTGAAATTTCTTCATCGATTTCTCTAAGCTTTGTATGTACAGCATATATAGTTGTTTTCTTTTCAATATTATTTCCATTAGAATCTATTGAAAAATATGATTCTACTGTTGGCAATCCACCTATTTCTCCTTCTTTTAAAAGATTACCATCTATAACAATTAAACTTAAATTATTTTCCTTTGCTAATCTATTTGCTAAAGCAGTTTTCCCTATTCCACTTTCCCCAACTACTAAAGGTACTTCTCCTGTAGCTAATACTAATTCAACACTTCTTAAAGTATCTATAAAATTCATTTTATTTCCCCCTACATCATCTTTAGTTTTTCATCTACAGCTATTTTTTTAGCTTTTTTGCTTCCATACTTATAGATAAACATAACTTTATCCATAGATAAAACATCACATTCTCTATCAATAACACTACAATTTAAAAAATCTCTTACATACTTTTCTTCTATATCTTCTTTAGATAATGCTTCTTTTAATATCTCTTCAAATTCCATTTGTGATATTTGAGATAATAAATTTCTAGTTACATATCTAATAACTAAAATATTTTCTTTTAAAAAGCTTAATATTTTTTCTTTATCTAAGTTTATTATAAACTTTACTGCTGCTTCATTATTTTTAATAGCAATAACCTCTGCTTTGTAGCTAGGTTCATTTATATACCTTAATGCATCATAACTTATACTTACAGCTTCTATTTGAACACTTTCGTAAGGTTCCTTTATATATTTTATTGAATCATAGTCTTTTTTTACTGCTAGTAATTGTACTTCTTTACTAGGATTCTTAGCATATCTAATAGCCCATCCTCTTTGCTCTATAGCTAATTTAAGAACAGCTTCAGTTGGATTTTTTATATAATTTAAATTACTCCATCCATTTTCTACAGCTTTTATCATCATTTCTTCTGTTGGCTCTTCTATAAATTCAATAGCTCTAGGATTATTTTCCATAGCTATCTCTTTCATTTCTAGTGTTGGATTTTTTATATATCTCAATAAAAGCCCATTTTGCTTTATTGCTAATAACTTCATTTCATCAGTAGGATTATCTATATTTTTTATAATAATAGGATTAGTCTTTATCATTTCAATAACTTTTGATTCTTCCATAATATTTCCCTTTACTTTCATTATTAATTGTAATTTTTATTTAATAATAATTATTACCTATATTTATTATAATACTTTTTTGAAAATTTTAAAGTAGATAAATATAGTAGGATTTATTATTTTTTTATTATAACCATAATTAACTCTTATACTTGCTTATATGTAATCTAATTATACATATCATATTAATTTATCCTATGAATGATCCATTTTAATATTCCACCTAACTCTTAGAATTCAATTTATTATTCTAAATAAAAAAAAAGGATTAATTAAAATCCTTCTTTCTTATAAATGATTATTTATTCTTTTTCTTTGAAAATACGCATCCTACTGCCCCTATAGCTAAACCTAGTAATGCTACTACTCCTGATGAAGTTCCTCCAGTTTGAGGTAATTTACCATTACCATTTCCTGAATTATTATTTCCACCATTATTCCTATTTCCATTGTTTCCGTTATTTCCTTGATTATTATCTTCTGGTAATGTGAATTATCAGATTCTGTTGATACAAATGGACCAAATCCAAAATCAACATTTTCAAAGTCATCATAGAAATAATGTTCTCCTTGATCTGTAATTCCATTAAGCTTCATTATTCTTACACCATCTAAGTTAGCCCATGAATTACCTGCACCACCGGCAACCTTTAAAGATACCTTTGCAGTACTTTCTCCTTCTGGAACAGTAAAGTTTACTCTTACTCTTTGATAATTTGTCTTATTTTTATCTGTATGATGAACACCAAACACTACATTAGTACGATCTGTATAGTTTGAAACCTCTTCACCATTAGCATTTTCAACACTTAAAGTTACTTTTCTTCCATCACTAACTTCTACCCAAACTGAAGCTGAATAACTTTGTCCTGGTACTAAACCTGTTGCTGTTTGAGTTATTGTAGCATCATTTTCACCTTCAACTGTTAAATGGCTATTTGCCTTAGCATTAGTAACAGGACTAAACTCTCCGTTTACAAAATAATCAAAAGTAGCATTGGAGTAATTTCCTGGATATCCCCAGTTTCTTAATCCAATTTTTCCTGCTGTAGTTTTAATTCCTGATACTATACCTTCATATACCTTTTCATCATCTATTAATACAGTGATATATTCTCCTGCATATTTTACTGATAATTTATATTCTCTTCCTTGTTCCAATACCTTAGTAAATGGAAGCTTACCATTATTGCTACCATTTAACCATACCCATGTTCCATCAACATCATAACCAATACCAGCAAAATTATTTGCATCTTCATATCTAAATAATACTCCAACACGACCTGCATGATTATTCACTGTAATTTTTGTTTCTACAAATCCATCCTTTATTACAGGTGTATTTTTATCGCTTGAAATTGTATTTGAGTTATTTCCATCTGCTTGTGCTGTTAATTTTCCATTAGCTGCACTTATTGCTCCATCTCCAGATTTTACTTCCCAACCTCTAGTATCATCATCATCAAATGACACTAAATAGTGACCATCTTCAGTTTGCTCTGGTGCCTTTTGAGAATAATATCTTATATTATCATAGTTAGCATGAGAATAGTTATCTGTATATTCCCACTGTCTAAAACCGAATTTACCACCTTCACTATCAACTAAAGTATTTCCTGAATATAATAAACTTCCATCCACATATAATTCTAATAATGTTCCTGCAAATACTAATTTCATTTTATAAGTTTGTCCATTATTAAGATTAATACCATTTTGAACCAATACTGTTTCTGATTCTTTCCCATTAGTAACAGTCTTTAAAACCCACTTCCCAGATACATCATAACCTACCATACTATAATTATTAGTATCTACATATCTAAAAACTAACCCAAGTCTTCCTGCATGGCTTTTTACTTTCATATCTAGCTCTAATACACCGTCTTTTATAACCGGTGAATTATTGTCAACGGCTAAAGTGTATTGACCTTGATCTGGCCAATTAGCTGCTTGAATTTCAAGGCCACCATCAACATGAGATATAATTCCCCCACCATAAACTTTGTCTATACCTTCTATACCATCTTCAAAATCTTCTAAATACTGCTGTTCAATTGTAGCAGCTTGTACAACACTACTTAAATTGGATACCACCCCAGTTACAGTAAATGTTGCTGCTAATAATAAACTTATCTGTGCCTTAATAAATTTTGATTTCACTTAACCCCCTTTTATTGTAATTCTTTTCATTTAGATTGTAATTCATTTTATAACTATTTTGTCCTAATAGCAATTTACTTATAATTGATTATTTTAAATAATCAATTATAAGTAAATTTTCAAAAAAATCAGCTATATTATTAAATATGACAATTTATTATTAACTTTTTATTTATATAAAAATTATAGTTCTTTTGCAATTATATTTATTTTATCTTTTAACCCTAATAAATCTCGTCTAATTTTATCAAAATCACCACTTACTAACATTTTGTTTTTAACAACTATTTTTCCATCAACAACTACAGTATCAATATTACTAGCATTTGCAGAATAAACAATAGCTGCATAATAATCATATATTGGTTGCATATTTACTGACTTAGTTTCTATTAATGCTAAATCCGCTTTCTTTCCAACCTCAATTGAACCAACTTCTTTATCTAATCCCAATACCTTTGCTCCACCAATAGTTCCCATTTCTACTAAATCTATTGATGGTAGTACTGATCTATCATTATTAAACAACTTATGAATCTTCCCAACTTGAACCATTTGCCCAATTATATCTAAAGTATTTCCACTCATAGGTCCATCAGTTCCAAGACCTATATTAATACCTTCTTCTTTCATTCTTATTATTGGTGCAACCCCTTTTGCTCCCTTAGCATTAGCACCTATATTATGAGATACCCCTACCTTATTATCCTTTAATATTTTTATATCATCTTCATTTACTAATACCGTATGTGCTGATATAAAATTAGAATCTAATATCCCTAATTTATTTAAATATTGAACAGGTGTAAGATTGTACTTATCCATACACTCTTTATATTCATAGTCCATCTCTGCAACATGCATTGTCATTGGAACATTATACTTTTTACTTATTTCATATGCCCTCTTTAATGATTCATCATTATTTGTATATGGTGCATGTGGTGCTATACCTGGAATTATAAGATTATCATTTTTCCACTTTTCAATAAACCTTCTTGAATAATCTAATCCGCCAAAAGGCTCTTTAGCATCAGGTGCAGGAAAGTTTACTATTGTTTCACATAATATCCCCCTCATATTAAGCTCTTTAGAAGCCTTGGCAACTTCATCTTCAAAATAATACATATCACAAAAAGTAGTTACCCCACCTAATAGCATTTCTGCTATAGCATATTTAGCGCCAATATAAGTTAAATTTTCATCTACTAACTTTTGTTCTAAAGGAAATAAATATCTCTTTAATCTATCCTTATAATCATCAGCTAAACTCCTAAATGGAACCATAGAAGCATGAGTATGACAATTTATCATTCCTGGCATTAATATACCTTGTTCACCATCTATAATTTCAATTTCATAATTATATTTATTTATAAAATTTTCTTTTCCCTTATTATCACCAACATAAATTATTTTATTTTCTTCAAATACTACTACTCCATTTTCTATAATATCTCTATTTTCATTCATAGTAATAACTGTAGCATTTTCAACTATAGTAATCTTCTTTTTCATTTTAAATTCTCCAATCTGCAGTAAAAGACTATGCACATACATAGTCTCTTTTACTTATTTAAATAGTGATACAACTTTACAATTTTTCACATCAATAAGTCCTTTATCTGTAATTTTTATAGCTGGACTTACTGGCAAAGATAAGGTGCTAAATGACATTATTTCATTCATATGATTATATCCTAATTCTTTCATAGCACTTCTAACTTCACCTAATTTTTCTCCTACAACTTCGATTGGTTCATCACTAACTATTCCACCTATAGGTAACTCTAATTTTGCTAATACATTATTATCCTTTACAACAATATATCCTCCATTAAAGTCTATTAACTTATTAACGGCTAAAACCATATCTTCAACATTTCTTCCCATAACCATAACATTATGATGATCATGAGCCCAAGTTGTAGCCACTGCTCCTTCTTTAATAATCTCACCTTTTACTAATCCAAAGGCTACATTATTATTTTTTCCGTATCTTTCAAAAACAGCAATTAAAGCACAATCACTATTTTCCCATTTTAAAAGATTATTTACTACATCCAAAGAAACTTCCCCTTCTTCTGTAAATGTAGTGTTCTTCATAATATTCATAGTTCTGCAAGTAACTTTATTATTATTATTATGGTTTTTGGGTACCTTAACTAATAAATGTTCCTTAGTAATTTGATTGAACTTTATACTATTATAAAATTTCTTATGAAAATTACTTTTTTTCATAAAATACTCTTCTTTTAAGCCGTTATACTTATTAAATACAACTTCTCCATTTTTATATACTTCATAAATATTAATTTTTTTTATATCATCAAGTAAAATAAAATCTGCTATTTTTCCTGGCGCTATTGTTCCTCTATCAAAAAGTCTCATTCTTTTTGCAGGAGTGTAAGTAGCTACATATATTGCATTTTCTATAGTCATCCCTAATTTTACAGCTTCTTTTACTAATTCATTAAGATGTCCTTTAGTTAACTTATCAGCCATAACATCATCTGTAGCTAATGCAAAATGTTCATATAAATTATTTTCCACTAAAAACTTAATATTTTCTGTAGTCATTGATTTATGTTGCATTTCAATAAACATACCATTTCTAATTTTTTCTTCAAGAGATGCTACTGACTGTTGTGTGTGATCTCCATCAACACCTCTATAAATATAAAATGATAAGTCAACTCCATCTATTTTAGGACAATGCCCTTCTAATGGAATCTTCTTATCCTTACTAATATTAATAATATTATTTATAGCTGAATTTTCATCTTCTATTAAGTCTTTAAAATTCATTACTTCCCCAAGGCAAATTATATTTTCATAAGATAATAATTCTTCTACTTCATTAACAGTTATTTCTCCTCCAGTAGTTTCTAAATCATTGCAAGTTGAAGGTACCGAACTTGGTATACCATAAAAAATATCAAGCTTTTCTTTAGACTTAATAAATTCCTTTATTCCTTCAATTCCAAAAACATTTGCAATTTCATGGGGATCAGCTACAACTGTAGTGACCCCCTGTTTTATTGCAGCTTTAGAAAATTCACTTGGAATTGTCATTGAGCTTTCTATATGCATATGTATATCTATCAATCCTGGAATCATGTACTTATTATTACCATCTATAATATTTTTAGAAGTTAACCTTTCTTCATAATTACTTCCTATATGAAGAAATTTCCCATCATTTATTACAACATCACCTTGTATAAACTTTTTAAAATAACTGTTATATACATTTAAGTTTTTAATAATTAATTGTACTTCCATTTTAATACCTATAATACTAGTTCATTATTCTGTTCCAAGTATTAACCCATTCATCTATTACTGTATTAACAAATTTAAAATCAATTGTTTTAGCATTATCAACTACTGATCCATAAGTTAAGTTTGAAGCTTCTTCTTCACTTAATTCAACTTGTGTATTAATTGGTGATTCACTTAATGCCTTAGCTGTTCTTTCTTGTACTTCTTCACTTAATGCATAATTAATGAATTCATAAGCTAAATCTTTGTTATTTGAATTTTTATTTATGTTAATTGTATTAAAGTTTAAGTAAGTTCCTGATTCTGGTACTACGTACTTTACTTCTGGTTTTGCTTTTGCAATATTTCCATAAGCAAAATCTGCTGCTATTGCTGCTACTATTTCACCACTTGCAAACATATTAGCTAAATCTGAAGATTTACTATAAGTTTTAACTATATTTGGCTTTAAAGCTTCTAATTCTTTAAATGCTGCTTGTCCTTTATCATCTTCTACAGAAACACCAGCTTTTTCTGCTGCTATTTGTACTATTGCAGGCCCATTAGTAGTTGTTATATCTGGTATAGCTATTTTATTTGCTAATTCAGGTTTCCATAAGTCTTCCCAAGCATTTATTTCTATTCCTGCAGATGGATCTACAACTATTCCTATACTATTTAATGTATAAGCTGGTCCAAATCCTCTTTCTACTGTACTTTGTGCTTTAGCATTAATATTTTCAGCATTTGGTATCTTTGAGTAGTCTAACTCTTCAAATATTCCTGCATCTATTCCTTGTTCTGCAAAAGACTCTGCTAAGTAAGTTATATCAATTCCTGAATTAGGATTATTTTTCATCTTAGTTAATCTTTCAGAGTTGTTCCCTACTTCTAAAACAATATCTACTCCATGTTCTTCTTCAAAAGGATCAAATACTGTTTCTTTTAAAACATCTTCATTTAATCCCCAAGTTGAAATTACAAGCTTTTTGCTTGATGATTCATCTTCTGATTTTCCACACCCTATTAATGCAGTCGTAGATAATACCCCTATTAATAATGCTGCTAAAACTCTCTTTTTCATTAGTTAATTCCTCGCCTTCATATAAATTTTATAATATTACTATTTTATTTGCCGGTAACTGAAGTTTTATTTTGTTACCTTTTTCATATACAACAGTATTTTCACTATTTACAATAATGTTGCCCATAGATGTTTTTACATCATACTGATAAGCCTTTCCTAGGAAAGTTCTTATTTCAATAGTTCCTTCTATTGTATTTTCTAAAGTTTCTTCAACTATTTTTATATCATCTGGTCTTATTGTTCCTTTAGATTTAGTATTTTCTTTTGCTCTTGTAACTCTTAATTTAATTCCGCATTGGTTTTCATAAGTATCTTCAGATATCTTGTTTAATTCAAAGAAGTTTTCAAACCCTACAAATCTTGCAACAAATTCTGTTGCTGGATTTGAATAAATATTTTCTGGAGTATCAAACTGTTCTATTACTCCTTTGTTAAGTACTGCTACTCTATCCGAAATTGAGAAACATTCCTCTTGGTCGTGAGTAACAAATAATGTTGTTATACCTAATTTTTGTTGAAGCTTTCTTATCTCAACTCTCATCTTTAATCTTAATTTTGCATCAAGATTACTTAATGGCTCATCTAAAAGTAAAAGACTTGGCTCAATAACTAATGCTCTAGCAATAGCAACTCTTTGTCTTTGTCCTCCTGATAATTCTTTAGGATATCTTTTAGCTAAGTGGCTCATATCAACTGTTTCTAATATTTCATCCACTTTAGTCTTTATTTCTTCTTTAGACACCTTTTTCATTTTTAATCCAAAAGCTACATTTTCCTCTACTGTTAAGTGTGGGAATAATGCGTAGCTTTGGAATACTAGTCCAAAATTTCTATTATGTACAGGTATCTTAGTATAATCTTCATTTCCTAATAAAAACTTACCTGCTGTTGGCTCAATAAAACCTGCAACAACTCTTAAAGTTGTAGTTTTCCCACAACCACTTGGTCCAAGAAGAGATACTAATTCGCCCTTTTTAACCTTTAAGTTTAAGTTTTCTAATATGTTATTTTTTTTATCATATGAAACATTTATATTTTGTAAATTTATTAAATCCATTTTATTGTCCTCCAAGCTTATTATTTAGCTCTAACCTTATCCTGCAAAATTGTTAAGTCCTAATGTTTTTTCTAATATGTACATAATTCCAATAGTTAATATCATTAATATTACTGATAACGCTGATACTGTTGGATCATAATTATATTCAACATAATTCATCATTGTTATAGGTAATGTACTTACCCCTGGTCCAGTTAAAAACATTGATACTGGAACATTATTAAATGAATTTATAAAAGCTAACATAAAAGCTGCCATTACTCCTGAAGTTATATTCGGTAATACTACCTTAAAGAAGGTTTGAGATTTCTTACATCCTAAACTCATTGCTGCCTCTTCTATTGAGTAATCAAAACCTTCTAAGCTTGATCCAACAACTCTTATAATATAAGGAATAATTACTAAAGTATGTCCAATAAATAAACTCATATACACTGAAAGATTTAACTTCACTAACAAGAATTGGAATAATGAAAATCCTACTACAATTCCAGGTACAATTAATGGTGAGAAGAAGAAGCTTTTAATAGCTGCTTTTCCCTTAAAATTATATCTGCTTAATCCATAAGCTGCTGGCATCCCTATTAATAGTGCTGCTAAAGTAGCTACCATTGATATAAAGAAGCTTGTCCCAATGCTATTTATAAATGACTGTGATTTAAATACTGTCATAAACCACTGCATAGAGAATCCCTTTGGAGGAAATGCTATGTAATTTTCTGTTCCTATACTTGTCATAGCAATAATAACTAATGGTGCAAATAAGAATATGTATGTTAATATAACAAATACTGTTAGAAATTTATTTTTTTTCATCTTATGCAACACCTCTCTTATCTAAACTTGATGCTATTAAATTAATTCCCTTTATAACTATTAAAGTTACTACAATCATTATAGTTGCAACTACTGCAGCACCTTGCCAATCTCCTAGTGTCATAGTTTTTTGATATATTAATGTAGCTAAAACTGTATTTTTATTTCCACCTAATAATTGTGGTGTTGTATATGCTGTTAAAGAACCTGTAAATACTAAAACTGTTCCAACTATTAACCCTGGTAAACTAAGTGGAAAAATAACCTTAAAGAAGGCTTTTAATTTGTTAGCTCCTAAACTCTCTGCTGCTTCCAATAAATCATTATCAATATTCTCCATAACACCTACTAAAGAAATAATCATTAGTGGTAAGAAAATATATACTGTACCAACTATAATTGCCCCTTCTGTATATAAAAGAGAAAGTGGCTCATTAACTATATTTAATTTGATAAGTAAATTATTTATTATTCCATTCTTCCCTAAAATACTCATCCAAGCAAATGAACGCACAACTGAGTTTGTTAATATAGGAAATACCGTTAATGCTATAAATAATCCTCTTACTTTTTTAGATACTCTTGATATATAGTAGGATACTGGTACCCCTATAACCATACAGATTAACGATGATATTAATGATATTTTAATAGTTCTCCAAAATATCGACATCATATATGAGTCTGTAAAAAACTCTCTATATGCACTGAACATTCCATCTTTCGTATTTGCAAATGTAGGAATTATTATATCTAATAACGGAACTATCATAAAATACGCTACCAATACTATACACGGAATAAATAGTAAATAATGACCTTTTCTTTTCATATTTTCCCTCCATCTGAAACACTATAAATTCGACTTTTTTTAATCTTTTTCTACATTTTATACTATAATATTACCCACTGCGCCGAACATTGTCAACTATATTATTATTATTTTTCGTATTTTTTTCTTTATCAATTTAAAATAACGAAAAAAGAAGAGATAAACATTATTAATATACTTATCTCTTCTTTGCTTTTAAGATTTTATAGGCAAATATATATTTCTTAACAGAGCTTCTTGATTAAATATGTTATTTTACTCTCCTCATAATAAATTAATAAAATCTATTTATTGACATTGGGGTTACCCCACACCTTATATTATACTATAGAATAAATAAATAGGAGGCATATATGAAAAAGGAAAACAATGATAATAAGAAAATGGATCTTATGAAAAATGGGCCAGTAAAAAAATACTACTTACTTTAGCAATTCCTTCTATGATAGGTATGGTTGTATCTGCACTTTATAATCTTGTAGATACTATATTTGTAGGTATGTTACATGATACTAATTCTATGGCTGCTGTTTCTGTTTCATTTCCTAATGGGTGCTTCACCTGAAGTATTACCTTATGCCAAATCATATTCTAACTGGTTACTAATTGGAGCTATATTCACTATCTCTAAGTTAGTATTAAATAACCTTCTTAGAACTGAAGGTGCTGCCATTGCTACTGCTATTAGCCAAGGGATTTCAACAGTGCTTATGATTTTATTCTATGCACGTAAGAAATCACAAATTAAACTTAATTTTGTAACTATATTTAAACCAACATCTAATGATAAAGAAATTGTAAATTTACTAATAGTGTTCCATCAATGCTAGAACTACTTAGTTCTAACCCAATGGCACCTGAATTATATGGTGTAATGCTTGCTCAACCATTAGCTGATTTAATTACAATGGTATTATGTGCATTCTTTAGTATTAGTACTTTCAAAAGACTTAATAAACTATCTAAAGAATCACTCCAAGAATCTACCTTAAAAGAATCTATATCAGTTTAGATTTAAATAAAAAAAGCTATCATCTACTATATTTAACAGATGATAGCTTTAACTTTTATCTACTATTACTTGTATTCATGTCCATTCTAGTTGTACTATTTACTCCATAGGCTCTGGATCTATTTATAGTATCATAAATTTTTATAGTTGGAGCAAGCCATACTGTTCCTGTACCACGATATACGTTGACAAGTCCTTCTCCACTTACAGCTGATCCAATTAAAGACTTCGCTGATCTCTCTACTGTAAAGCTTATATTTCCACTTCTTAAAATTGCAAAATTCCCATCTACTTTTAAAGTTTCATCCTCTAAATGTATTTCATCAATCTCACATACTGGAACTCTACATTCTAATACTACTATTCCTTTTCCCTTTAATGATAATTGAAATATTCCTTCTCCTCCAGCTAAAGCTGATGATATATTTTTTTGAACTATTGGTTTAACTTGTACACTTCCTTGTGCACAATAAAACATTCCCTTATCAACTATAACTTCACCATCGATTGTTAAAACTAAGTAATGATTAAAAGAAGGCTCAAGAACTATCATTCCTGTTCCTTTATACTCTGGCTGAGCAACACCTTCACCTGTTACAGCTGATGAAAACATCTTTCCTATTAAGTTTCCTGCAGTAACACCAGAAACCATTTCTAAATTCCCTTTAAAATAGCTCATAGCACCAGGTTCAACCCTTACCTTATCATTATTTAAGTATATAGCAACTTGTCTTGCTTTTATATTTTGTTGTTCCATAAAATACATATCCATTGCAGCTGTTGTATCAGTGGAACCCTGCAACTTATTATATTCTAATATCTCTACCTTCATTCCTGCATATTCAGTTGTATCAATAACACTAACATTTTTTCTTGTTCCTATAGCACTAATTTCCATATGTATCACTTCCTAATTAAAATTCTTAATCATTATTATATCAAAATTATATTTTCTAAAATATGTTTATTTATACAAAATTTCAAAATATCATTCACCATATTATTTATGTTGAGTATATTATACTATAAAGTAATTCAACAGAATGTGAGTTAAGTCTTCATATTCTATTAGGAGGAAAAATTTATGAGAAGATGTTATAATAACTGTAATAGAAATTGCTGCGGATATAATAATTATGGATACTATAATAACTATGGTAATCACGGCTACTATAATAATTGTGGTTTTGGAAATTGTGGCTGGGGATGTAATTGGTTAATATTACCACTACTATTCTTATGCTTCTAATTACACTAAGCTAATATTAAATTACAAAATGACATTTTTATAAATATTATATCGTTGGTACAAAACTTTTAATAATAATTTACAAAACAAAAGTTAGGATGTTATCTCCCATCCTAACTTTTATTTTTATATTTCTCTAGTTTCTATCTTTAATAACTCTTTTTCTTCATTATTTAAATAAGGGCTTAATTTTTCATAAACCTTTTTATGATAATTATTTAACCATTCTTTCTCATCATTATTTAATAATGTTACATCTACTCCATTTAAATCTATAGGACAATATGATATTGTTTCAAATCTATAGAACTCTCCACAATCATTACTTTCCTCTCTAACAACTACCATAATATTTTCAATTCTTATTCCAAACTTACCTTCTTTATAAATACCTGGTTCATTAGTTAATATCATTCCTGGTTCTAAAGGAACCGTATTTCCATTTGGTCTTATTCCTTGTGGCCCTTCATGAACATTTAAGAAAAACCCAACGCCATGTCCTGTTCCACATTTATAATCTAATCCTTTTTCCCATAATGGTCCTCTAGCTAAAACATCTAAATTACACCCAGTAGCACCTTTTAAGAATTTAGCTTTTGATAGATTAATATGACCTTTTAATACTAAAGTAAAATCTCTCTTTTCTTCTTCTGTAATATTACCTAATACAAAGGTTCTTGTTATATCAGTAGTTCCATCTAAGTATTGTCCACCTGAGTCTACTAAGAATAAGCCCTCTTCTTTTAATTCATAATCACTTTCAGGAGTTGCACTATAATGCATCATTGCTGCATGTTCTTTATATCCAGCTATAGTTCCAAAGCTATCACCCTTTGCTAATTCTCCTTGGCTTCTTAATTCTGATAACTTTTCACTTGCAGTTATTTCTGTAACCTTTTCTTTTCCTACAGTTTCCTTTAAGTATTTTATAAACTTAACCATAGCAACGCCATCTTTAATATGAGCATTTTCAAAGTTAGCTATTTCAACTTTATTTTTTATTGCTTTTAAAGTAGTAGTTATATTTAAATTTTCTTTTATTTCACAAGTTAATAAAGAATATAACTTAGCATTAACCTTTGCTGGATCTATTAATACTGTTCCTGAAAGCCCTTTTACAGCCTCTTCTATTTCATTATAATCATATATTGATACTAATTGACTCTCTAATTTTTCTTTTACTTCATTATCAACTTTCTCTTTATTTATATAAAGATTAGCTGTTTCTTCTGTAACTATTGCATAACATAATGCTACTGGATTAAATAAAATATCATTTCCTCTAATATTAAAAAGCCATGCTATATCATCTAAAGAAGTTAATAAATAATTTTCAACATTATTTTCCTTCATAGCTTTTCTAACTTCACTTATTTTTTCACTAGCACTTTTTCCTGCATATATTTCATCATGAATAAAGATTTTATCTTCTGGCAAGCTTGGTCTATCATTCCAAACCTCTTCTAATAAATCCTTATCCATATTTATATTAAATTTATTTTTCTTACTTATTTTTAGTAAGTCTTTATATTGATTAGTACTATAACAACTTCCATCAAAGCCTAAGACCTCTGACTCTTTAACATTTTTTTCTATCCATTCATTAATAGTGTCATATCCTGGAGTAGCTATTTTCATTAAATCAATTCCAGAGCCTTTTAATTGCTCAGCTGCTTGTATAAAATACCTTCCATCAGCCCATAATTTAGCTTCATTTTCTCCAACTAATAATGTACCTGCAGAACCAGTAAAACCTGAAACTTCAGCTCTTCCTCTATAATATTCTGCTACATATTCACTTTGATGTGGATCTGAACTTGGAATTATATAATAATTAATATTATATTTTTTCATAATTTCTCTTAATTTATTAAGTTTACTCATGTCTTTTCCCCCTTATTGCTTATAAAAAAAGTAAAGATTATTATATTACACAATCTTTACTTCCACTAACAATTTTACAATATTTTTCTTTCTTTAGGAAACATATTTTTTACTTTTTTATATTTATCCATTGTTTTCTCTTTCTAATTTATCGCATCGAACCTTAATTTTCTTTATAATTTCATTATTACCTTTTAACATATATGTTCCAATAAATATACTTATAGGTATTATGAATAAACATCCTATATTAGAAATAGCTAAACTAAATAAATTTTGAAAAAACTCCTTTGAGTTAATAACACTTGAAAAAGTATAATTATTTTTCATGAATAAAATACTAATCATCATAGTTTCTCCTATGGTAGCAAAGAAAAGTGTATTAACTGTTGTTCCTAATATATCTCTTCCAACATTGAATCCCATTTTTATTAATGTATTAGTAGTAACTTCACTATTTATCTCATTAAATTCAAATAATGATGATGTTATTGCCATCGCAGTGTCCATAATTGCTCCTAATAAGCTAACTATAATCATACATATCATTAATTGATTCATATTAATATTTACATTTGGAGATAAATAAACACTTATATCTGAACTTAAATCTAATTCACTATATCCACCAAAATTAGATTTATTCCCAACAAAATAAATTATAAAACTTAATAGTAAAATAACACAAATAACTGAAATAACAGCTGCATAAGTTTTCATATTATGTCCATTTTGATATATTAAAGTTATTTGACAAAACACTATTGTTCCTAAAATAGTTACTAATATAGGATTTACTCCTGATATTATAAGATAAATTCCTGATATTAAAGCTATAATATTACATACTACTGCAATAAATGATTTTGCTCCTCTATCCCCTCCTATGAGAATCATCAATATTAATAATACTACTGCTAATATCAGTATCATCTTTACTCAATCCTTTCCTAAAAAATAATACTGCAACTAAAGCAGATATTGGCACAGCCATAACTATTCCTATAGATCCTATTAAAAATCTAACTATTTCAAAGGAAATATCAAATTGAATTAAGCTTGGTAGCTTATAACCATTAATTATCTTTAATATTACAATTGATAAACTTCCTCCTATATAAGAAAACATTAAAACATTTATCATAGTTCCCATAATATCATGTCCGATTTCTCTTATTGATTTAATTAATTGCTTTATACTTATGGAATTTAATGAGTTAACTAACTCATTAACTGCTGAATTTATTGTTATACTTACATCCATAACTGCACCTAAGCAACCTATTATTACTCCTGATAAAAATATATTTTCTATATCATTAGGCCCTGCAATATAATCCATTAATTCATAGTGCAAATCGCCCCCATAAATAATAGCTAATTTATATAATCCAAATATTAAAAATGTAGTTATAAGAGTTGAAATTATGGCTCCTATATTCTTTTTTGAAAATCCTCCAAGAAGTAATAAAGTTACTACACTAAAGAAAATTATCATAATTAAGTTTATCAACATAAAATCATTTCCGTTAATATATAACTTTATAAAATATATAAATGCAGCTATATTAGCAACTAATGTGGCTAAGGTATAAACTCCAAATTTTCCCGAAACTAAAATAATAGTGATAATAAAAATTCCTACAAGCAATACTATATACTTATCTCTTTTAAGACCGTTAATACTTCCCTGTAACTCTTCATTACCTTTTTTGATACTTACAAATAAATCATCACCTTTTTTGTATTTTTCATTTTTAAGCATAGATGATGAATATGTATTTTTTAAAGTAATAATTTCACCTTTATACTCTCCGTTTTTTAATTTTGCTGTAATAATCTGATTAAAATATTTTTCTTCTCTTCCATTAGGTCCATCTTCAACCTTTAAGTATTCATCAGTAATACTTATAACTTTTGCAATATCTGATTTATACATATTGTAATTATTACTGCTCCATATAAATATAGCAATAAATATTACTACTAATATTAAGCTTATAATAAATTTTATTTTATTATTTTCTATGTATTTTTTTAGTTTTTCCATAATACTCCTTTCATAATTTTATCTCCTTTTTTTATCTACCTCTAAATTGTATAATCTTTAAAAATATAAATCAAATTAAAGTAAAAAGTTGAGAATATTTCTATCCTCAACCTTCTTACACCAATTATTTTATCCTAATATTGCCTTTACCATAGGATTAATTTTAGCTCTATCAAACTTACCATTTACCATTGGCATAATTTCTTTCATTATTTTACCCATATCTTTAGCAGTATAGTTACCATTAGTAATAATTTCTTTTAACATAGCACTAACTTCTTCTTCAGTTAATTGCTTTGGTAAGTATGGAGTTAAAACTTCAAGTGCAAAGTTTCCTTCTGATATTTTATCTGCATCATTAGCTTTAACAGCATATTCTAAAGCTTCTTTAGTTTGCTTTATGCTTTTTTCTATAATTTTAATAACATTTTCATCTGGAATGTCTTCTCTGTTATTAACTTCATATGCTTTAATTTCTGAATTAACTAATCTTAAAACACTTACTCTTGCCTTATCTCTTGCTTTCATTGCAGCTATTTCGTCTTTTTTTAATGTTTCTTTTAACATATTTATTATAGTTAGTTATTATAACTAACCTACCCTCGCTTTCATCTTTATACTTCTAAGTAAATTATACCAGTTTTATACTCAAAATCAAATTTATCCAAAATCTATTATATACAACTTTAAATGATTTTATTATTAATGTAATATATACATAATAAGTAAATACAAAGTTTATTACCTAATAGATAAATTTACTAAACTCATACTCATTATAAAATAGTGACATTACTGCAATTCCATTTGCTCCACCTTCAATTACTTTCATATAGTTATCTGAATTTATCCCACCTAAAGCAATTATATCGCAATTAACATATTTTCTAAGTTCACTTATGAACTCCACTCCTTTAGGTTCTAATCCTTCTTTACACTTAGTTTCAAAAATATGTGAAGCAAGAATATATTTAGCTCCCTTACTATAGGCTAATTTTCCCTCTTCAACATTATGAACAGATACTCCTACATTGTAATCAACTTCTCCTAAAGCCATAAAATCATTAAATGAAAGTTGAATTGTCTTTTCATTAACTTCATTAAAAACCTTAAGCTTTGAATTAATTATTATTTCTGTATTAGGTGCTAACTCCTTAACCTTATAATAAAGCTTCTTATATTCTTCATCATTTAAATCTTTTTCTCTAAGTATAATTTTTATATTATTATAACCTGCAACATTTTTTATTACCTCAAAGTACTTTTCTTCACTTGCTAAAGCTCTATTAGTTATAAAATAAATAGGAATACTAATCATTGATTACTAACTCTTCCCCATTTAATATTTTCTTCATAGTTCTCATTGAACACATCTTTCCACACATTGAGCAACTTTCTTCATCATGTGGTTTAGATTCTGCTCTATATCTTCTTGCCTTTTCTGGATCTATAGCTAAATCAAACATCTTTTCCCAATTAATATCAGCTCTAGCTTGACTCATTTCATTATCCCAATTTCTAGCTCCCTTAACTCCCTTTGCAATGTCTGCTGCATGGGCAGCTATTTTAGATGCTATTATGCCTTCCTTCATATCTTCTAAATTAGGTAACCTTAAATGCTCTGCTGGAGTTACATAGCATAAAAAGTCAGCTCCATAAGTTGCAGCAATAGCTCCACCAATTGCAGAAGTAATATGATCATATCCTGGTGCTACATCTGTAACTAATGGTCCTAAAACATAGAAAGGTGCTCCATGACATAATCTCTTTTGCATAACCATATTAGCCTCTATTTCATTAATAGCCATATGCCCAGGCCCCTCAATAATAACTTGTACATTCTTTTCCCATGCTCTTTTTGTAAGCTCCCCTAAAGTTATAAGTTCCTTAATTTGAGATGCATCTGAAGCATCATTTATTGAACCTGGCCTTAATGCATCACCTAAAGATAATGTAATATCATATTTTGCACAAATATCTAATAGGTCATCATAATATTCAAAGAATGGATTTTCAGCATTATTCAACTCCATCCAAGCAAATAAAAGTGATCCACCTCTTGATACTACATTAGTTAATCTTTTATTTCTTTTTACTGTTTCAACAGCTTCTCTATTTAAACCAGCATGAATAGTTACAAAGTCAACTCCATCTTGTCCATGTTTTTCAACTACATCAAGAAATTCTTTTGCAGTTAGGTCCTTTAAATCTTTATCATAATATCCTAAAGCATCATATATTGGAACTGTTCCAAGCATTGCAGTAGACATTTCTACTATAGTTTTTCTCATTTCTGCTGTTTTACCATAGTTAGATAAATCCATTATTGCTTCTGCTTTCATTTCTAAAGCAGTTCTAACCTTATCTAATTCCTTTTCACAGTCACAACAATCCTTTGATATACCTAAATTAACATTTATTTTAGTTCTTAGACCTTGTCCAACTCCTTCTGGACTTAAAGTCTTATGATTTTTATTAGCTGGAATTGCTACTTTTCCTTCTGCTACTAATGCTCTTATTTCCTCTACTGACTTACCTTCCTTAATAGCTACTATTTTCATAGCTTCTGTTATAATTCCCTTTTTGGCTGCATCCATTTGTGTTGTATAATTCATTCTTCACTCCCCCTAAATTCTTTCCCAATCTTTTAATATAGGCTGATACCCAACTTTTTTTATCATAGTAATAATTTCTTGTACTGAACTTTCATCATTTATATCAAACTGTGCTGTACCCGCATTTTTAAGTGTATGTCCACCTACCTCAGTAGAAACTCCAGCACTCATTTTTGTAACACCAAAAGGTATTATATGTCTTCTCATATCTTCATTTTCTCTTGTAGAAATATTCATCCCACACTGTGGTGCAAATAATCTATAGGCTAAAAGAATTTGAACCATTTGTTTATCATTAACACCTTTTATTTCTGATAACCCACCTTTACAAGGCCTTATTCTTGGTGGTGAATAAGTTATATCACACTGTGGATATTTTCTTCTTAAATATTCTCCATGTAATGCTGTGAAAAATGCATCTTTTCTAAAATCAGCTAGTCCTAAAAGAGCTCCTATGCTTATACTCTTCATTCCAGCTATTGCTCCTCTTTCTGGACCATCTAATCTATATTTGTAATTTTTCTTTGGTCCTGCTAAATGAACTTCATCATATACCTTTTCATCATAAGTTTCTTGATATATAGTAAGCCCTTCTGCACCAGCATTAACTACTTCTTTATACTGCTCTACAGTCATAGGCCATACTTCCATAGTTATTGATGGAAAATATTCTTTTATTACATTAATTGCATCAACTATATAATCTAATGGTGAATGCTCCTGACTTTCACCAGTTAATAATATAAGATGCCTACATCCTTCTTCTGCTATAGCTGCTGCTTCATTTTTTATTTCTTCCATATTTAATTTTCTTCTATTAATAGAATTTTCAATATTATATCCACAATATTTACATTTATTCACACAGTAATTTGAAATGTACATTGGCGTATATAATAAAACAGTTCTACCAAAATACTGTAAACTTAATTGAACAGCCTTTTCTGCCATTTCTTCTAAATGAGTTGCTGCCTTAGGTGATAATAAATTTAATAAATCCTCATGACTTAAACTTCTCTCATTAATACTCCTTCTAATATCATCATGAGTTACTTTTTCAAAGTATCCTTGAAAATCAAAATCTCTATATTTTTCTATAACACTATAAAAACTCAAAACTTAGTCATCTCCTTAATCTAAAAATCCTGTTAAAGGTGATGATGCATTTGCTTCTTTAGATACTGTTCCAAACTTAGATAAATAAGCAAGTCTTCCTGCTTCAACTGCCATTGAAAATGCCTTTGCCATATTAGCTGGATTTTTAGATGATGCTATAGCTGTATTAACAAGACATGCTGCCGCTCCCATTTCCATAGCCTCCATAGCTTGTGATGGCTTTCCTATTCCAGCATCAACTATTATAGGAATATCTAATTCATCAATCATAATTTGAATAAGTTCTTTTGTTCTAATACCTCTATTACTTCCAATTGGTGCCCCAAGAGGCATAACTGCTGCAGCTCCAGCTTCTATAAGTCTTCTTCCTGCATAAAGGTCTGGACACATATAAGGTAATACAATAAAACCTTCATCTGCTAATATTTTAGTTGCCTTTATTGTTTCTTCATTATCTGGAAGTAAATATTTTGAATCACTAATAACCTCAATTTTTATCCAATTCCCACAACCTAAAGCTCTTGCTATTCTTGCAATTCTTACAGCTTCTTCTGCACTTCTAGCTCCTGATGTATTTGGAAGTAATATTACATCCTTTGGTATATTAGAAAGAATATCTTCTTCCTTATGATCTAAATCAACTCTTCTTACTGCTAAAGTAATAACCTGTGATCCACTATTTTCTAATACATCTTTAATTAAATCATTTGAAGGATACTTTCCTGTTCCAACAAATAGTCTATTATTAAGTTCAACTCCACCTATAACTAATTTATCACTCATTTTCTACTCCCCCTCTTCTCCTAAAATAATTCGTAGTGCACAATTTGCCATATGATTCGCACAAATAGCTACCCTTGGTGCCATAAGACCACTTCCTTCTTTAGCCTCATTTACACCATCTCCACATATATAAAATTTATTATTTATTTTTCTTGTTATTATTTCATTTGAAGGATAATAACTTGCCATTCCTGATGATGCTATTAAAACCTTATCTCTCATCTCAGTAAGTACAATATTACTTAATTCTGCTTTACATTCTGGATTATCAAAAGCTTCAAATATTATATCTACATCATTGAAAGTTTCTTTTATATTTTCTTTACTTAATTTTTTTATAATTGGAATAACTTCAATAAAAGGATTAACTTCTTCTAAAGTTCTTTTAAGTGCAGTGACCTTATAATCCCCAATATCTTTAATATAATATTGTTGCCTATTTAAGTTTGACGGCTCAACTATATCAAAATCTACAACTTTAATATTTATTACTCCAAGCCTAGCTAAAGATAATGCAATATTAGAACCTAACCCACCTGCCCCTGCTATTCCTATAGAAATATTTTTAACTATCTCATAAACCTTTGGTGTATGCCTAGCTACTAATAATGCTTCTAGCTCTTCCTTTTTAGGTATCTCTCCTCTTTTAATAAATGAAATACTATCTCCATCCTTAAGTAATTTATCTTCTTTTATTGGAAACCCATTTAAAATTATTATGTCTGCTTCTGGTTTAATTCCTTCTCTAAGCTTAAAACAAGAAATTCCTTCAAAAACTTCACTATACTGTTCATTAACCTTAATCCTCACATTCCACCTCCTAACTGATTTTATCCTCCCCCAACAAAAGAAATAACCTCTATAGTGTCATCTTCATTTAAATTTACATTACCGAAATCTTCCTTAGAAACTATCACTCCATTAAGCTCAATTACTACTCTATCCTTATTTACCTTTAATTTATCTAATAACTCTATTATGTTATTGATATTTTTAAAGTTCATTTCACTACCATTTACTTTCACTACCTTCACCTCCATCTACATTAGCCCCATGGGCATACTATATTAGTAAACAAAAAAAAACTGCACCAATAGCGGTACAGCTTTTAAACTCAAATATAAAATTTCTAAATATACTTTATTTTAACGCTTCCCTCCGCTGGTATTAACCATATCAGGTTCATAGGGTTAGGATTTCTCCCTCTCAGCCATAAGGCACCCCTAGCATTTTTATTCTCTTTTAACTTTATTTTACTATTTAAGATATACTTTTTCAACATTTTTCCAAAATATTTTTGAACAAGGAGGAAACTTCATAAGAAGTTTCTAAAATATATATTTAATTTACCGTTTGCTTTAACAAACCCTTACCTATGATTAATTAGCGCGAGCTATATTAATCACTTTACCTTGGCCGTTAGGCCTTTAACTTTTATTTTCCTTCGCAGTTTTATTCAATCGTGAATTTATATTTTAAAGCTTAATTTAAAATTCCACATTTAATAATTGTTCCCTAAGAATCTATTATTAATTCTTTTTTTTCTTTTTATCTATTTTTCTTTTTACACCCTTTAAATAATTATATGTTCTATAAAGTGTTGGATTTTTTCTTTCTTCTTCCTTCTTATGAACAAAATTCATTAATTCCATAATAGGCTCTATTTTATTTATAGTATCATTATATCCCTCTATTATTCTTACACGCTTTGCATCTGTATCTAAATTTAAAGTTCCTGTTATAGCATTTTCAACTAAATTCTCTGGAGCAATTATTATAAGTCTTGAATTTGGATAAAGTGATCTATCAATTTGACCATCCTTAGATAATAAAACCACAATTATAATATCACACTTTTCTCCATATACAGGTTGAATTGGAACATTATCAGCAATTCCTCCATCTATATATTTTTCTCCTAAAACTTCAGTACTATCATATATCAAAGGTAATGAAGCTGATGCTAATACTATTTTCTTAGCTATTTCTTCATCATAATCATTTATTTTAAAATATTTAGCATTAAAATTAGGTAACTTTGTACATGCTGCATAACATATTTTATTTTTCTCTTTAACTTTATTAAAATCTAAATATTTCTCTACCATCTCCACAGCTCCATCATTACTAATGGCTCCATGCTCTAATTTATCAGTTAAAAACTTTTTTGCCAGCTGCAGATTTTTACCACCAAGATATAATCCAATTCCTCTTTTAATTAATTCAGTTTTACTAATAGGTACTAACTTATCCATTGTTACTTCTTCCCAAAGACTATCTGCTTTATCTATATCATCCATTGCAAATAATACAGAATTAAACGCACCTATAGATGTTCCTGAAAAAACTGATATGTACTTAGTTAAATTTAATTGCTTTAATGCTTTCCAAACACCAAGCTCATATGCACCTTTTCCCCCACCACCGGCTAATACTAATCCTATTTTCATACTATCTTTTCTCCATTTTTACTTTTCCATTTTTTTCTTAAATAAATTATACTATAAATTTTATACTTGTAAAATATTCATGATTTTTCTCTTTTAATATTTATCTCATTTCTAGCCATTATAATAGCTCTAATAAGAGCCATATCAATAAACTAGATTTACTTATGTAATAACTTCTACCTCTCTGATTAAGTTAAAGATCAAACTGAAGCTAATAATTTATATAAATAATTCTAAAGTTTTTATTTTTATATAATAATAATTATTATGTATGATATACTATTTATATTATTTAACTTAGGAGCTGATTATTTTGAATAATAAAAATTTTAATATAATTATTTCACCTGCCAAAAAAATGAATATCAATAATGATGATATTATAAGTGAATCTACACCTTGTTTCATGGACAAGACTGAATATCTATACGATAATTTAAAAGAATATAATTATGATGATTTAAAGAAACTTTTAGCTTGTAATGATGAAATTGCAGAACTTAATTATTCTAGATATAAAAATATGAACTTATATAAAAATCTATCCCCTGCAATTCTTTCTTACGAAGGCATTCAATATAAATATATGTCACCTGATTCATTTAGTAATTCAGAGTTTGAATACATATCAAAACACTTAAGAATTTTATCTGGATTTTATGGTGTTTTAAAACCATTTGATGGTATAGTACCTTATAGATTAGAAATGCAGGCAAAGTTATCAGTAGGAAATTCAAAAAACTTATATTCTTTCTGGGGGGACTTATTATATAAAGAACTTACAAAGGATACTAACACTATATTAAATCTTGCTTCAAAGGAATATAGTAAAACTATAGAAAAATATTTAACTAAAGATGATACTTTCATAACCTGTATCTTCGGAACTCTTGTTGATTCAAAAATTAAAGTGAAAGCAACTGAAGCTAAAATGGCTCGTGGACTTATGATTCGTTATTTAGCTGAAAATAATATTAATGATATAGAAAAAGTTAAAGCTTTTACTGAACTTGGTTTTTCATATTCAGATGAATATTCTACTAATAATGAATTTGTTTTCTTAAAGTAATTCGAAAAAGCGCTTGTGTTATCCACAAGCGCTTTTTCCATTAACTTATGTATACCTGTATTTATTAATTTTTATATCAACCTTAAATAACTCTTATTTTTTATTTTTCAATTATTATAGTGTACTTACAATAATTACTACTATATAATTAATAATTATAAGTAATATAAATAATTAATAGGTTGAGGTTAAATATGTTAAAACTTATTTTCAAACTAATAGAATCATTAAGTTATCCTGCTTGGATAATTAAAAATAATGAATTAATACATTTTAATAACGAATTATCAATGCTTTTTAATACAAAAATATACGCTATAGATCATAGTAATAATAAACTAAAAATAAATAATACTTTAATACAAAATTCTTCAAATAATTGTTTCTTAATTAATAATACTCAGTATTCGCTCAGTTATATTTCTGAGTATATTAATGATATACATTATAAAATTTATTTTCTTAAGAATAATCTTATTAATTTATCAGAAAGTTCTATAGAATCAAATGAAATTCTTAAGACAGTTATAGATAACATTCCCCAATTAATTTTCTTTAAAGATACTCAAGGTATCTATAAGATTGCCAATAAGCCATGTCTTGATTTTTATTCAGAAAAAGGCATAAATAACATCATTGGGAAAAGTGATTCTGAATTAAAACTAGATAAAAACTTTATAAATACATGTGAAAAAAACGATAAACTTGTCATTTATAAAAGAAAACCTGTATATATAGAAGAACGAATTAATTCTAATAATACACAACAAATATTCCAAACAGTAAAAACACCAGTAATAGATAAAAATAATGAATTTATCGGTATAGTTGGAGTTGCACATGATATTACAGAACAGAAAAAGTTTGAAGAAGATTTAAAACATTTAAGCTATACTGATTCCTTGACTGGACTTCATAACAGAGCTTATTTTACAAAAAAAGTTAATGAACTTATAAAAGAAGAAGCTTTTCCAATCCGAATAATTATGGGCGATGTTAATGGTTTAAAAATGGTTAATGATACTTTTGGTCATATAGAAGGTGATAATCTAATAATAGCAATGTCAAATAGACTTAAATCTCTTTATAATAATGATTTAATTTTTAGATGGGGTGGTGATGAGTTTATTTTACTTGTGCCTAATTGTAATTCTTGTGTTGAATGTGATTTAATGAGGAAAATCACTACCATTGATAATTCTTCTTTAAATCTAAACTTTACTCTTTCAATGTCTATAGGTTCATCAATTATAAAAAACAAATATGATAATCTTGATGATGCCCTAAAGGATGCTGAAAATGAGCTTTATAGCCATAAGCTTTTAGTTGGAAAAAATGTTCGAATATCTATTTTAACTAATTTAATTAAAACATTACATGTAAAAAACATCGAAAATATTGAACATATAGATCGTGTTATAGATCTATGTTTAAAACTTGGTAAAAAACTTAATTTATCTTTAGAAACTTTAGATGAATTAGCTTTGATTGCTAAACTTCATGATATAGGTAAAATTGCTATTTCTGAAGAAATTTTGTTGAAACCTGAAACTTTAAGTTATGAAGAATTTGAAATAATGAAAACTCATTCTGAAAAAGGTTATCGACTATTAATGACAATTCCAGAGCTTAACCATATTGCAAAGGGAATATTATCTCATCACGAAAACTATGATGGTAGTGGATATCCTCTTGGCTTATCAAAGAATGAAATTCCTTTAATTTCAAGGATTTTTTCTATTGTTGATGCCTATGATACAATGACTAACAATTCACTTTATAATAAAACTAAAACAAAACTTGAGGCTATAGCTGAACTTAAAAAATGTTCTGGAACACAATTTGACCCTAAAATAGTTGAATTATTTTGTTCAATTTTGTAATTTTTCTTATTAATTTCTTGTTCCTTTTTGTATTTTTTATCTAATTTACTTGTGTAAAATTGGCTAGACTTATATTTACTTTATTTTCCATAGATGTTATTATATATAATTGTAGGATGGCCAAACTACTTTAAATGAATTTGAAATTAGATAAAATTAATGGGTATTAATTTTTTAAAAATATAACTTAAAATAGGGAGAGATTTTTTTATGAGATATTATATTCTTAGAACAAATGCAAAAACAGAGGGAGCTCCTCATAAGTTGCTTAATGGATACAATTTTAGAATAAACAATTTAAATGCTGAAAGATTAATTAGTGATGCTAAGGATGAAGACATCTTCTATTTATTATATAACATTTCAGAAAAGAAATTTGTAGAACAAGGATTAATTAAAAGCATTGAATCAAATAAACCTACAAATAAATATGAAGCTTTATTTCAAGCAAGAAAACCTTTAGATATTAAGTACTTGCCATATTCTACTCCTAACTGTTGTATAATTCCTACTTCTAAACAACGAGTAGAAGAACTTCTTAATATTGCTGTTTAATTAAATTGCATATTATATATTATTTTAATTAATACTAGTTTAAATCTTGGAATAATAAAGGAGCTTGTATTTTAATAGCTCCTTTAAATTTTCCTTTTCATATAATACTAATAAATAATTTTGTTATTATACATATAATAATATTATTTATTTAATACTTTTGAAAAATTATGTTGATAAAATTCTAAATGTATTTATAGTTTTAATTATCCATTTTAGTTGTTAATGGAAAACCTGCATCTGGTGTTATATCTTTATTTAATGTAACTTTAGATTTTACTGTTAAAATATCAATTTTAGGTTGTAATGTTGCATTTAATGGATAAGTTCCATTTTCAAATTTTAATACAACATTATATGCTTCATTTATTCCTCCGCCTGATACAGTAACAATTAAATCATTAAAAGAATTAGTGACATCTGTGCTAATTATTATAGGCATATTCATTGCAGTAGTTTTTGAAATAAATTCATATCCTTCATCAAGAGATTGAAAAATTATCATTGTACTACCTGCAGTACCACTAAAATCATTTCCCCAAAGATAAACTATTACTTCATCTTTATCATCATCATTTAAATCTTCATAAAAATAAACATACCTATCATTATTTCCTTCCTCAACACCAGTAACATCAAAAATAGCTTCTACTAACTTAGGATTTGACTTTGAATTATCATTTGGTGCCTCAGTATCCTTTTTCGTACATCCAACTAATAATCCTAATAGAATTAATGAAAATAATATAATACTGGTTTTTCTCATTTTAATTTTCTCCTTTCTTAAATTTAATCAATATATAGATAGCTTTTTATATTATTTCCAATATTGAATATTTAATTAATAAAAAAAGGATTAGCACAAATATGTACTAATCCTTTATTATTATTATTTTAATTTCCAGATATCATTATTGTATTCAGCAATTGTTCTATCTGAAGAGAAGAATCCTGCCTTACTTATATTTATTAAAACTTTTCTATTCCAAGTTTCTCTATCTGAATAGTCTTCAAATACTTGATTTTTAGTTTTTATATAATCTTCAATATCAAGTAAAGTCATGAACCAATCTTTAACTATTAATTCATTGTGAAGTCTATTTAAGTTAACTTCATCTCCAACCTTTAACATTTCATCACTTACGATAAAGTCAACTAATTCTTTAATGTTTTCTTTTTCGTAGTATTTCTTTGAAACGTAATCTGCTTTCTTATAATGTTCAATTACTTGTTCACTTGATTCACCAAAGATATAGATATTTTCATCTCCAACTAATTGATGAATTTCAACGTTTGCTCCATCTTCAGTTCCTAAAGTTAAAGCACCGTTTAACATAAATTTCATGTTCCCAGTTCCTGAAGCTTCTTTAGATGCTAAAGAAATTTGCTCTGAAACATCACAAGCTGGAATTAACTTAGAAGCTTTAGTTACATTATAGTTTTCAACCATAACAACCTTTAAGTGTTTACTAACAACTGGATCATTATTAATTATTTCTTGTAAACAAAGTATTGTATGAATTATATCTTGTGCAATTATATAAGCTGGTGCAGCCTTTGCTCCAAATATCATTGTAATTGGAGTAGTTGGAATATTACCTGCTTTAATATCTAAATACTTATGAATGATATATAAAACATTCATTTGTTGTCTCTTGTATTCGTGTAATCTCTTAATTTGAATATCAAAAACAGAGTTTTCATCTATTTCAATATCTTGAGTCTCTTTTAAGTATTTTTTTAATGCAATCTTATTGTGCTTTTTAATTTCTCCAAGCTTTGCTAATACTTCTTTATTATCAATATACTTACCTAATTCTTCTAACTTAGTTGCATCTACTTTGAAGTCATCTCCAATAAGCTCTGTAATATAGTTAGTTAATTCATTATTACAGTGGATTAACCATCTTCTGAAAGTTATACCATTTGTCTTATTATTGAACTTTTCTGGATATATATCATAGAATGGCTTTAATTCTTCTTGCTCTAATATTTCTGTATGAAGAGCAGCAACACCATTTACACTAAATCCATAATGAATATCCATGTGAGCCATGTGTACTCTATTGTCTTTATCTATAATATAAACTCTTTCATCATCAAATTTTTGTTTTACTTGATTATCTAATTCTCTAATTATTGGCATTAGTTGTGGAACAACTTTTTCTAAGTAAGCTATTGGCCATTTTTCTAATGCTTCAGCTAATATTGTATGGTTTGTATATGCACAAGTCTTGGTAACGATACCGATAGCTTCTTGCATTTCGATACCCTTTTCTCCTAATAATCTTATTAATTCTGGTATAACCATTGAAGGGTGTGTATCGTTAATTTGAACTACTACATGCTCATGTAATTTGTGTAAATCATATCCATTTTCTTCTGCTTCTAAAAGAATTAATTGTGCTGCATTACTTACCATGAAATATTGTTGATATATTCTTAATAAGTGTCCTGCTTCATCACTATCATCTGGATATAAGAATAAAGTTAAGTTTTCTTTAATATCTTCTTTATCAAAATTTATTCCATCTTGAACTAATGTCTCATCAATAGTATCTATATCAAATAATCTTAATTTATTTGAAGCTTGATTATATCCTGTAACATCAATGTCATATAAAGTTGAAGTTACTTTAAATCCACCAAATAAAACATCAAATTTAATATTAGATTTATTTAACCAACTTTCTGGAGTTATCCATTCATTCTTTTCTGTTGTTTGTTTATTATTTTTAAATACTTGTTTAAATAATCCATAGTGGTAGTTTAGTCCTACACCATCTCCATTTAACCCTAAAGTTGCTATTGAATCTAAGAAACATGCAGCTAATCTTCCAAGTCCACCATTACCTAATGAAGGTTCTAATTCTATTTCTTCTATTTCAGTTAAATCTTTACCATTAGCAGCTAATACTTCTTTAACTTCATCGTAAAGTCCTAAATTTATTAAATTATTAGATAATAATTTACCAATTAAAAATTCTGCTGATATATAATATAATTTCTTATTACCTTTATTTGTACCTTTATTATTAATGCATCCTTTTGTCATTTCTAGTAATGCTAAATATACTTCTTCGTTTGTTGAATTCTCTATTGTTTTTTGAAATCTATTCTTTAAGATTTCAGCTAAATTATTTTTTACCATAATAAATTATCCCACCTTAAATTCATTATTTTTAATAATATATAACAAAAAAATTTATTTTATGATTAATCATTTACAATTATATAATAACAATTTTTAAAAATAATCCTTGTACATTTTTTTTATTTTTTGTATATTTTTTATGCTATTTTAAAAAAATATTAGTTTTTTTATTTTTCTTTTCACTCTTTGTAAACTTTTTCATTTTTTCTATGCAATTTTCAAAAAAATAATGGAGCTGTCGCAATAGCGGGTAAAAAAATCCGCTAGCGATAGCTCTTTTTCTATATTTTCAAAAAAATAATTGTACA
>NZ_JAASHM010000090.1 GCF_019734195.1 Clostridium sp. K13
TTGACTAAAATGTAAATTCTAATTATTGTACATAATTATTTTCCAATTTTTATACAAAAATATATTGACATTTACAACTTTTAATTTATAATATTCCTAAATATATTTTTAAATCACCTATTATCACCAGGTAAATGAAATATACTTCTAAATTTTACTTATCTTTTATATACCATAATGAATTACATACTTATTTTCTTTTATAGCAATATTAAGTTTCTTGATTAGCTTATCCAACTCTTTCGAATTATAATATAAATTAGCATTAATAATTATTCTTTTAAAATCCTTTACTGAACTAGGTGGTATAATTGTAGTGCCACAATAATCTAACCCTAATGCTGGATGTTTTTTTACATGAAAATAGGTTTTTAAATTTCCAATCTCCTTCAAGTATCTTATTAAAAGCTGCTCTATTAAAGCATCACTAACTGATATACAATTATACTTTTCTGGTTCATAATCACTATACCATTTATCATCTTCAAAACTATCAATTATTCCAAAATCATGTTTTGCCAAAATTCCACCCCCACTACTTCAATTTATACATTCATTACTAAATATATAATCCAAATTCAAAGTATAAATTACCAAATAAATTAATAATATTAATTTATTTCAGTTTGTTGAAAAACCCCCTGTTTAAAAACAGAGGGTTTTTCTATTATTAGTTGTGGATAAAATTTAAAAT
>NZ_JAASHM010000091.1 GCF_019734195.1 Clostridium sp. K13
TACTGCACGGGTGACTGTGTGGGAGAGTAGAACGTTGCCAGGTAAGTACTTAGTTTAAAGCTAAGTACTTTTTTTTGGTTTAAAATTATAAAATAGTAGAATTCAACGTTCTACTTCCAAATGAGATAGGAAAATACATATTATGTCTTTTCCGAGTAATTTAGTGGAGATTAATTGAGTGGTATAATATGTTAGTATGATATGAATAAAGCAATGAAGAATTTTGTATTATATTGCAATTTAAAATTCAGGGAGTAATTTAATTGAAGTTGGGTTCATATATCATTTTAGTTTGTGGAATATTATTGCTTATATCTTCAATTATCTTTGATTTTATTGGTATTTGGATGAATAAAGTATTCCGAGAATTTGTCATTAATCTATTTATAAATTTCTTTTAATTATTAAATTAACCATTTTAAAATACTGAGACATAAATTTAAACAGAGTAATAAATATTCTTACTCTGTTTTTTATATACTTTTTATTGTGATTATGGTGTGATTATACTGTTTTGCAGATCAAATAGAAATAATTTAGTTAAAATTAGGTCTTTTTTTTATTATTTTAAATGTGACTTTTATTGATATGAAAATAATATATCTTGTGTTTTTTCTAATGATAATCTATAAATTCTAAATCTTGAATATGACAGTATTAAAACAAAAA
>NZ_JAASHM010000092.1 GCF_019734195.1 Clostridium sp. K13
CGGTGCTTAAAACAAAATCAATATTCTCTTTCCAATCTAATTGTGCTTGTTGTCCCTTGTCTGTTTCAAATCTCATAGTAGATTTATTAGATATGTAGCCCTTTTTTCTACGTTTAAAATAATCATTAAATTCAACATTATTAGATATGTATCTTCTAAAAGAAGATTGTGCACAGTCTAATCCATGATTATCTTTAAGATATTGCCACAGAACACGTTTATAGTAAAATACTTGAATTGACTCTTCACTTAAAAGAGATTGTATAATAGGCTTAAAATCATCAATTGGTGATTTTCTATTTCTAGTTGTTGGCTTAACATATCCATTTAAATATTTGCCTACGGTACGGGCATCCACACCAAGTTCTCTTGCAATTTGACTTTTATTAACTTTCAAATTATTCACCTCCATAATTACTTTTAATTTATGAAGATCTACTAAACTATTAACTTTAATTTCTGAATTAACATTTACTTTTATAATCATAATTACCTCCGATTCCTCTTTGGTAATTATACTTTATAAAGTTATTTTATTACATTCTTAAATGATCATTTATTTA